>NZ_JBSWWF010000005.1:0-385514 GCF_056159945.1 Alteromonas sp. ABH2_165 | reverse complement strand
GTTCACTTCTTCTTCAAGTTTATCTTTGCGGGGGTCGACAATATCAGGCGATGTCTTCTGCTTTCTATATTCTTTCGATGCCATTTCAGCGTCTCGTTGCCGAGCTTGCGCTTGCTGTTGGCTAAAAAAAGCATCCAGTGCACTTCGTGATGTTAATGAGGTCGCAGGGCGACTTCCCTTTTCTGATACTACTGGGGCCGGTGCAGAAGGTGTGGCCTCCTTCGTTATCGATGTGGGGTTTTGAACCGGCTCCTGACTCACCTTTTCAGCAGGCACGGGCTCAACGGGCTCAATGTCGACTTTCTCGATTTGAGGTAAAGGTTCTTCAACAGGCTGTGTCGCCGGCGGTGACGCAATGGCGGGCTGCGGCAAATTTTCTTCGCTAGTGACTGCCGGTCTCGGTGCTTTGAACACTAATCTTGCGTTAATTGGAGGAGGCAGTTCGGGGGCTGGAATAGTCCTGTTCCTTTCAGCGGTTGCGAGAATCACAATCAGTACAGCGTGTATTACCACAGATGCAACAAATACCCCTCGTCGCTTTTTGCTGTGAGGCGTCTCAATATGTGGCCTCTGAGGCGCAAAGAAAGGGCTTTCCATTATTTCCATACGCATCAAAGACCTGAATAACTGCTTGAAGTTCCGTCATTTACAATACCATTTCCTAACAGTTTTTACCTTCGCACCAAATTGGTGCTATCGGTGTCTAGTGATCACATGTGGTGCAAAAAATTCACATTTTTTATTCATCGATTTGCATAAATATATGATTCTGTTGGATTAAAATTTATGGCATAGGACTTGTCTTAGATTGTGAAAACCCGCTTTAAGCGAACACAAACAACCATTATCTGGGAGCAACACATGAAACTAGTCACAGCTATCATCAAGCCGTTCAAGCTGGATGATGTTCGTGAAGCCATTTCAGAGATCGGAATCGACGGCCTGACCGTTACCGAAGTGAAAGGTTTTGGACGTCAGAAAGGACACACTGAACTGTACCGCGGTGCTGAATATCAAGTGGATTTCTTACCAAAAGTAAAACTGGAAGTTGCAGTTGCAGCTGATCAGGTTGAGCGTCTGGTAGAAGCCATCACCGGTGCAGCGAAAACTGGCAAAATTGGTGACGGTAAAGTATTTGTCTACGACCTTGAACATGCAGTACGTATTCGTACCGGCGAAACTGACGCAGACGCGCTGTAAAAAACAAAAAGAGAAATTGCGGAGAACACAATGGAAATCACATTCGAACTTGGGTATGCATTAGATACCTTCTATTTCCTGATTTGCGGTGCGTTGGTCATGTGGATGGCTGCGGGCTTTGCAATGCTGGAAGCGGGTCTGGTACGAGCGAAAAATACAACTGAAATCCTGACCAAAAACGTCGCGCTTTACGCGATTGCCTGTACCATGTACATGATTTGCGGTTACAGCATCATGTACGGTGGTGGTGACTTCACTTTATTCCTTTCTGGTATTGTTGGTGACGGTGCAACTGGCGTTGCTGAAGATGCAGCCACTTACGCGCCATCTGCTGACTTCTTCTTCCAGGTAGTATTTGTAGCGACTGCTATGTCTATCGTATCTGGTGCGGTTGCTGAGCGTATGAAACTGTGGGCTTTCCTTACTTTTGCGGTTGTGATGACTGGTTTCATCTACCCAATGGAAGGTGCTTGGACTTGGGGTGGCGAAGCCGTATTCGGTATGTACACGCTGGGTGATGAAGGTTTCTCTGACTTTGCAGGTTCTGGTATCGTTCACATGGCTGGTGCTGCTGCTGCGCTTGCTGGCGTACTGGTTCTTGGTGCTCGTAAAGGTAAATACACTGCAGATGGCAAAGTTAACGCTATCCCAGGTGCAAACCTGCCACTGGCAACATTAGGTACATTCATCCTGTGGATGGGCTGGTTCGGTTTCAACGGCGGTTCAGTACTGGCTACTGCTACTGTAGAAAGCGCAAACGCAGTTGCAGTTGTATTCATGAACACTAACGCTGCTGCCGCTGGTGGTGCTATTGCTGCTCTGCTGCTGGCTCGCATCATGTTCGGTAAAGCAGACCTGACTATGGTACTGAACGGTGCGCTGGCTGGTCTGGTTGCTATCACTGCAGAACCTTCTACACCTACTCCGCTGCAAGCGACACTGTTCGGTGCGCTGGGTGGTCTGCTGGTTGTAGTCTCTATCCTGTTCCTTGATAAACTGAAAATCGATGATCCTGTGGGCGCTATCTCTGTTCACGGTGTTGTTGGTCTGTTAGGTCTGTTACTGGTTCCTGTTACTAACGATGGTTCTACTTTTGGTGGCCAGCTGTTAGGTGCATTAACCATCTTTGTATGGGTATTCGTTACCAGCCTGATCGTTTGGGTAGTACTCAAAGCAATCATGGGTATTCGAGTATCTGAAGAAGAAGAGTTTGAAGGTGTTGACGTTGCAGAATGTGGCCTGGAAGCTTATCCAGACTTCACTTCTGGTCGTTAATACAGACTCCAGGAGACTTGATCAGGCAATTTAAAATACAACTATAATGTCTGACTCACCAAACTTATAACCCCGCTTCCCGCGGGGTTTTTTCTTTCTAATCAAAAAAACTTACTGCATAAATCACTAAATTCGATTGGTCGGTTTTCTGCCCATTGTTGTACTAAAGTAAACGTAAAAGTAAACACCACAACAGTGACACTCTGGAGACCAATGTGAGCAAGAAACCAACTCTTACTACAAGCGCCGGTGCACCGGTCGAATCGAATCAAACAACCCGTACAGCAGGGGCCCGTGGCCCGGCACTGTTAACCGACTATCAGCTTATCGAAAAGCTGGCGCACCAAAATAGGGAGCGTATTCCTGAGCGCACGGTGCACGCCAAAGGCTGGGGTCTGCAAGGCACATTCACCGTGACTCACGACATCAGCAAATATACCTGTGCAAAAGTATTCAACGAGATCGGTAAGAAGACCGAAGTACTAAGCCGTTGGTCCACGGTGGCCGGAGAGTCTGGTGCTGCTGACACCGAGCGTGATGTGCGTGGGTTTAGTTTGAAGTTTTATACTGAAGACGGAAACTGGGATATGGTAGGGAATAATACGCCAGTATTCTTTATCCGCGACGGTTACAAATTCCCTGATTTTATTCGTACCCAAAAGCGTCACCCTAAAACCAATTTACGTAGTCCCGAAGCCATGTTCGACTTCTGGGCAGCGCAGCCAGAGTGTGTGCATCAGGTAACCATTTTGATGTCTGACCGCGGTATTCCTAAAAACCCCATGTACATGAATGGTTATGGTTCTCACACCTTTAGCATGTGGAATGCAGAAGGGGAACGTTTTTGGGTGAAATTCCACTTTAAAACACAGCAGGGCCACGAGCACTATACCAATGAAGAATCTGAAAAGCTGATTGGTAAAACCCGTGAGTCGTATCAGGAAGATCTGATCAATGCGGTGGAAGAGGGTAAGTATCCAAAATGGACGCTTTATATTCAGGTAATGCCAGAAGAAGAAGCGGGCAACCAGGCTTACAATCCTTTTGATTTAACCAAAGTGTGGCCACATAAAGACTTCCCGTTAATCGAAGTGGGTGAGTTGGAAATGCACACGGTGCCTGAGAACTATTTCCAGATGATTGAAAACGCGGCTTACAGCCCGTCTAATGTGGTACCTGGTATTGGTTTTAGCCCGGATAAAATGCTGCAGGCAAGGGTCTTTTCCTATGCCGATGCCCATCGCTATCGCCTGGGTACGCACTACGAAGCATTGCCAGCTAACGCGGCTAAGAACGCCAAGGTGAATCATTATCACAAGGATGGTGCTATGCGCTTCTTCACGAATGATTTCGACAATCCAGACGCCTACTATGAACCGAATCAGCATAATGGTCCGGTAGCACAGGTTGAAAATCCTGAACCGCCATTGCGTATTGATGGTGACGCAGACCGCTATTTTCAGGAAGACGCCGATATTGATTATGTGCAACCGCGCGCGTTATACGAAATGTTCTCGGACGAACAAAAGCAACGCTTATACAACAACTATGCTGCCGCGATGGGACCTTGTTCCGATAGCGTGAAAGAGCGTTGGTATGCAGTGTTGGAAAAGGTACATCCTGATTACGCCGCCGGTGTGAGAAAAGCCAATGAAGCACTTGATTCTGACGTAAATGCCGTGCCAGTAACCGATGACACGCCGTTAGAAGACAACTAATTGCTGATAAGCTAATACAGTAAAAAGCCCGGCTGAAAAGCCGGGCTTGGTTGTTTAAACTCGCTGCTAAATGTATTAAACGGTTATGCAGCTAGTCTGTGCGCAAACACCTAGGCGGTTTGCGCTAAATCTACAGCTTGCGTTGCGTCTTCATCTGACTCTTTAACCAGATATTTCGCAAGCTCTTCGTCCGTCACTAAACGCATTACGCGCATACCTTCCTGCTCGTAATCCTGGTTAATCAAACCTAACTCAGCAAATTGGGAAAACATATCGCAAGTCGGGTAAGCGCCCCATTTCTGTTTGAATACTTCAGCGTTCGCAACGATATCGCAAAGGTGATTAACCGGCGGGTTGTAGTGAGCATGGAACTGCTTAAACACCTGTTTGCCGGTATTCAGCAGATAAAGGCCCGCTTTACTGCAGCGCGCAGCAAAATCGAGGTCACCTATACCAAAACCGTGGTAATCGAGGTCGAAGCCGCCTACGCGCTCGTAATCGATACGGGTGATGCCGAAGATGTTGGTATCGAAATTAATAAACGGTACTTTCTCAGGTGCGGTCACATTCGGGGCAACCAGTGATTGCAGGTAGCGTTCATCAATGTTATCTACTTTCTGTTCAAGCTGACTGACGTTAGCGGTGACCACTTTGCCAACGCCAAGGGATTTGGTCAGATCGCCAAGTAGGGTCTCTGGACAAATGCAGTCTACATCCAGGTAAATAAATTTATCGGTTTTGCAGGTGTCAAAGCCGCGATTACGGGCTTTGGGAATGGGAAGCTCTTCGCTTGCTGCAAAACGGTGCACAATAGGGAATTGCTCGCTACTCAGCAGCGATTCATCACTGGGGGGCGCCATCCACACAATCACCATTTCTTTTGGTTGAACAGTGGAGCGTTCGATACTGCTAATCAGGTTAGACAACTGCTGGGTACGTCGCTTTACAATAGTAACAATACTAAATTCAGTGCTCATGGCGTCGTCTCTCTGTCGGTTCATGTCCTAAAGGACGGGTTTAATAGTGATCCACAGATACGGCTAGTGGTGAGTCATTTGAGCAAAACAGTCAATTGATCGAAAAGAACACTGCAAACTTAGTTCCATCTTTCAACTTTAGTATAGTTCAAATGGTAACTATGCGACTTGTCGATAATTATTCTTTTGAACACTGTAAAGGGCGAATCGATGCAAGCTTTGTAATACACCATAAAAGCCTTTAAAGTCGGTAAATATTACAGGCACAGTGCACTATGGAGAGGATAATTGAACAATAACAGAGCAACCATCAAGCAGGCAGTCAAACTGTTCTGTGCGGCATGTTTTATGACAAGTGTGAGTTACTCTGTTAGTGCTTACGACAGGGTAACCGGAAAAATGTTTGCCAGCCGCTCAGAAGTTATTGCGCAGCACGGTATGGTGGCCACTAGCCAACCGCTGGCAACCCAGGTCGGGTTAGACGTGTTAAAGCAAGGCGGCAATGCGATCGACGCGGCAATAGCTGCGAATGCCATGTTAGGTTTAGTCGAACCCACCGGAAGTGGTATTGGCGGCGACCTGTTCGCCATTGTCTGGGATGCAGAAACAAAAAAGCTTTACGGGCTTAACGCTTCAGGACGTTCTCCGCAGTCTCTCACCAAAGATATCTTCCTCGATAGAGGGTTGAGTAAAATCCCGTCATTCGGGCCGCTGCCTGTGTCGGTGCCTGGTGCAGTTGACGGCTGGTTCGAGCTTCATAGCCGTTTCGGCTCACTGCCCATGTCATCTATTTTGACGCCGGCTATCGAATACGCCAAGCAAGGCTTTCCCGTGAGCGAACTCATTGCTTACTACTGGGACATGAATAACAAACGAATCGGACAATATCCCGGTTTTGCCGAGACTTTCCTGCCAGACGGAAAGCTTCCACAGAAAGGTGATACCTTTAAAAACCCTCGTCTTGCTGCGACTTACGAAAAAATCGCAACGGGCGGACGTGATGCGTTCTACAAAGGAGATATTGCCCGCGTTATCGATGCGTACATGAAAGCGCAGGGCGGTTATCTGAGTTACGAAGATTTGGCTGCGCATACGTCAGAATGGGTCGAACCTGTATCGACCAATTATCGCGGCTATGATGTTTGGGAGTTGCCGCCCAACGGACAAGGCATTGCTGCACTACAAATCCTCAATATTCTTGAACAGTACGATATTGCGAGTATGGGATTTGGTTCTGCTGATTACATCCATACTTTTGTCGAGGCGAAAAAACTGGCTTTCGAAGACCGCGCTAAATTTTACGCCGATATGCACTTCGCCAGCGTGCCGGTAGATTGGTTAATCTCTAAAAACTATGCTGAACAGCGCAAAGCCCTTATCAAAAATGATACCGCGGCGAAGCGCTATGATGCCGGATTGTACGACGGCGACACCATCTACCTCACTGTGGCAGACAAAAGCGGCAATATGGTTTCTCTTATTCAGAGTAACTACCGCGGCATGGGCTCGGGTATGACGCCCACCGATCTCGGTTTTATTTTGCAGAACAGAGGGGAGTTGTTCACGCTGGAAGAAGGCCACGCCAATGAATATCAGCCAGCAAAGCGTCCGTTCCATACCATCATTCCGGCTTTTGTTACTAAGAACGGCAATCCCTGGTTAAGCTTTGGCGTAATGGGCGGTGGCACGCAACCGCAGATGCACGCGCAAATCATCGTAGATCTCATCGATTTCGGTATGAACTTGCAGGAAGCGGGTGACGCGCCTCGTATTTTGCACTCTGGTTCGAGCAGCCCTACAGGCGCACTGATGACCGACGGCGGTTTCGTTCATTTAGAATCTGGCGTGAGCGCACAGGTAAAACGCGAGTTGCTGGAACGGGGCCATACACTGCAACCTGCGGTGGGAGTTTATGGCGGATACCAGGCGATTATGTGGGATAATAAGCGAAAAGTTTACTTTGGTGCCTCAGAAAGCCGAAAAGATGGACAAGCCGCGGGTTATTGAGCCAAACTAATACCTATAGGTCCGGCGGAAAACACCATAAATTCAATAACCAGCGGGCGAATGGAAGAATAAAATGAGTCAACCTCAAAAAGGGGTGTGTGCTGAACCAAACCTGCATGCGCAGTATTTGCTGCTAAATGTCGTGGATGACGATGCGGAAACGGTTAGAGGCAAACTCGCCCGGGTTTTGGATATTTTTGATTACTACGAAAATGAGCACTACGAGGCCATGCTGACGGGGATGGTCGCCATTGGTGCTAATTTCTGGACAGAGGTGTACCCCGGCTTTATTCCTACCGAGCTGGCGCCGTTTCCTGATATGCAGTGTGAAGACAGAACCGCGCCAGCGACACCCTGCGATCTTTTCATTCAAATTCGTGCCGACCGTCTCGATATCTGTCATGCCGTAGGCATGGAGGTCATGGAGCTGTTGCGGCTGCATGTCGAGCTGGTAGAGCAAGTCCGCGGCTTCCGCTATCTCGATGGCCGGGATCTCAATGGCTATATTTATGCCCCCGATAACCCGCGAGGCATGCAGCGGCGAAAAGTGGGGTTGATTAACGATGAGCAAAACGAATTTGTTGCGGGAAGTTACGTGCACGTTCAGCGTTATCGCCACGATTTGCGGCGCTGGGAAAGTTTGTCTACGAGACAGCAAGAGCAGGTGATGGGGCTCACTCGCGAACATAACCTTGTCAGTCAAGAGCAAAATCCTATGTCGCACTGCATTAGAGCAAGTGTGAAGTTCGCTGACGATGATTTACCGGGGTTAATTAAACAAGGTATGCCGTACGGCGACCTGAGCACACAGGGGCTGTTTTTCGTTAGCTGCGGTGCCAGTGCACAGCCATTTAAAGCCATGTTGCATAGCCAGGTATTTGGGACAGGCGATGGCGACTATGATCGCTGGCTGGATTACACCAGTGCAGAAAATGGGGCGGCGTTTTTTGCTCCTTCTGTCACCTTCATCCGCGAACACGCGAAACAAAGCCTCGAGTAAGTTGCAGGGTGCTTACTGGCTCAGGCTGAGGGCGCCGTCCCAGTCTTTCGGTAAGGTTAATCCGCGATATTGCAGGCACACGTCAATATGATGCTGAGCAAGCTTATCTTCAGGATTAATTTGCTGTGCTTTCATGAAGTGGGCCAGCGCATCATCCCATTCCTGACGAATTCGACAGGCTAATCCGGCGGCGATTTGCGTTTGTACTGACAGACGCGCTTTCTGCTCTGCTTCACTAAGATGTTCCAGCACTTCATACACTTCAATGGCAGACTGACGCCCTTTCACTCGCACCCAATCGAGCAAGCGTGTTTTAAGCGGATAATCGGCGCCAATGGTTTGCAGGGTTTGCGCACTCACAATGATATCGGCATTGTATTTCGGCGTTAGCGACTCGAGTCGAAACGCGATATTCACACTGTCTCCAAGTACCGTGGTATCCATACGGTCATCTGAACCTACAGTACCAATAATAACAGGGCCAAAGTGAATGCCGATGCCCATGTTGATAGGCAGATACTCGCAGTTGTCGCGATGTGAATTGTATAAAATCAGCGCTTTGCGCAGGTCGATGGCAGCCTGAATAGCATCCCGTGCTTTATCTTTTGGCGAGCCACCGGGATGGTCGAACAGCGCCATGATGGCATCGCCGATAAACTTATCGATGAAGCCGCGATTCTGGTGAATAGGGTCGTTCATACGCAGGAAGTAGGAATTCAGAAACTTCATCAATTCCTGTGGGCTTAAGCGCTCTGAAAGGCCAGTGAAACCGCGTATATCGCAGAACAGGATTGCCACTTCGTCTTCGTCAGCGTGACCCAATTCCAGGGTTGAGGCCGGCCCATGTTTTGCAAAATGCTCAACAAACTGGCGTGGGACAAACTTCTGAAACGTTTTGGTTAGCAGCATGGCCTCATTGGCTTTCTCGGCATAGCTAGCTTCCCGTTCATCGGGAGAGTCTTTGATGGGCGTGTTGCGCGGATGCGTGTTTTCTAATTCATTCTTCAGGAAACGGATTTCCTGACGCTGCTGTTGCAGCAAATACACGGCGACACCGCCAAGGGCGATAAGCAGAATTATGAGTAACCAACTTAACGTCATGGTGTCACCGCAATCCGGGTTTTACAGCGAACCCAGCACTTTGTCAGCTGCTTCGAGGGTTTTTGCTACCACATCTGCAGTATGCATACTGGAAACAAAACCTGCTTCGTAGGAAGCGGGTGCCAAATACACACCTTCTTTCAGCATGCCGTGGTAGAACACTTTAAACTGTTCCTGATTACAGTTAATCGCCTGTTGATAGTTGGTCACCCGCTCAATATCAGTAAAGAACAGGCCAAACATGCTACCGGCCACATTGGTGCTCATGGGAATGCCATGTTTGTCGGCAATCGCTTTGAAACCATCGGCCAGCGCCTGGGTCTGGGTGAAGATTTCTTCGTACATGGCGTCGTTATCAATTTGGTCCAGTGCGGCTAAACCTGCAGCCATAGCAACCGGATTACCTGACAAGGTGCCAGCTTGATAAATCGGGCCGGTGGGTGCGATATGTTCAATGATGTCGCGACGACCACCAAAGGCACCTACTGGCATACCACCACCAATGACTTTTCCTAAGCAGGTAAGGTCGGGCTTGATGTTGTAACGAGCCTGGGCGCCACCTTTAGCCACGCGGAAGCCTGTCATCACTTCATCAAAAATCAGCACGCTGCCGTAGTCATCACAAATTTTACGCAGGCCTTCTAAGAAACCTGGTACCGGAGGAATACAGTTCATGTTGCCGGCCACCGGCTCAACGATGATACAAGCAATGTCGTCGCCGTATTCTTTGAAGATAGCTTCAACGCTTTCCAGGTTGTTATATTCAACCGTTAGCGTGTGCTGTGCTACGTCAGCAGGCACGCCAGGTGAGCTTGGTACGCCAAGCGTCAGCGCGCCCGAACCGGCTTTTACCAGCAGAGAATCGGCGTGACCATGGTAGCAACCTTCAAACTTAACCAGTCTGTTACGGCCTGTGAAACCACGGGCCAAACGAATGGCTGACATGGTGGCTTCGGTACCGGAATTCACCATGCGTACCATCTCCATAGACGGTACCAGTTGGCTGACTTTCTCAGCCATGATGATTTCTGCTTCCGTTGGCGCACCAAAGCTCAGTCCATTCTGCGCAGCGGTAACCACCGCTTCACGAATTTTGGCATTGTTGTGACCCAATACCATTGGCCCCCATGACTGCACGTAATCGATGTAACGATTGTCGTCGGCATCCCAGATATAGGCGCCGTCGGCTTTGGTGATAAACCGTGGCGTACCACCTACGGCTTTAAACGCGCGTACCGGCGAGTTCACGCCGCCTGGAATGGTTTTCTGAGCGCGGGCAAATAGGGCTTCTGATTTTGTTGTCATAGTAATTACTGGCTCTTATTTGTGTACCAAACCACGTCGCGTTCATATTTTGCGACCAAATCCTCAACGCCCAGCGTGAGAGCAAAAAGTGCCATTCTTACCAACACACCGTTATCGGTTTGGCGGAAGATAGCGAGGTTTGGATTGGAATTTAAATCGTTATCAAGCTCGTTAGCTTCCATACGGGAATCTCGGGGAAGTGGATGCATGATCACGGTTTTTGACTGAAAATGTTTGGTGTAAATGGTTTGATTCAGGCGGAATCGGCCACGGTATTTGTTGGCTTCTTCCTGTGAGGGGAAACGCTCTTCCTGAATACGGGTTTGATAGCAGATGTCGGCTTCAACGCGACCATCGATATGGTCGGTGATGGTGAGCTTGTGACCGGCATTTTCAATCGCATCGATAATGTAATCGGGCATCGCCAGCTCAGCAGGTGCAATCAGCGTAAAATGAATGTTGTCGAACAGACACAGTAACTTAGACAAAGAGTGTACGGTTCGGCCATAGCGTAAATCGCCAATCATGGCGATATGCAGTCCATCGATGCCTTTGCCATTGTATTCCAGCTCACGTTTAATGGTGAACAGGTCGAGCAGCGCCTGTGTGGGATGCTCGTTGGCGCCGTCACCACCATTGATAACCGGTACCCGGCTACCTTCGGCAAATTCTGCCACTGAACCGGCCTGCGGATGGCGCATGGCGATAATGTCGGAATAACCACTTAACACCCGCGCGGTATCGTACAACGATTCCCCTTTCGCCAGGGCTGAGTTACTCATGCCGGTCGTTTCTCTTACTTCACCGCCTAACAGGTTGAAAGCGGTACCAAAACTCACTCGTGTTCGGGTGCTGGGTTCGAAGAATAAATTGCCCAGAATGGCGCCATCCAGCACGGTCGTTCGTTTTTGACGACGGGCGTAAGGTTCCATTGAATGGGCCACAGCGAAAACTTTTTCGATGGCGTCACGGTCGAATTGATTAACCGAAAGAATATGATTGCCAGTAAACTGTGACATTAAGCGCTCTCAATAAGTGAAACAAACCTGAATAGTTTATCAAAAACCGCTCTAGGTGTAGAGATAAGATCGCTAAATAGGATTGTGAGTTTTTCTTCATGCAATCAGATAAACTGATCCTGTTATACTCAGGAAGGTTAACGATGAAAGAGCGTAATCCTCATTCGCAGTCCCGAAAGCCCCGCTCCTGGTGGCAAACCGACTGTGTGAAATGTCAGCGTATGCGTATGATCGTGTTGTGGGCAATTATTGTTTTCGTGGTGTATTTCTATGTCTGGAACTGATTCTGATCCGATTTTTGTTCGAGCGACGTCCAAAAGCAACGGTATTACCGCCCTGGTGCTAGGCGGTGTCGGTCTTTGCGTGTCGGCAGTCTGGCTTAATGTGTTTCCTGAATGGTTATTTCTTGCCGGTATTTTTCTTACCAGCGCGTCTATTGTGTCGCTGCTGATAGGGTGGTTTAAAGTGCGTGAACCCCAGTTCAGTATCGAAATTTCGCCAGACGAAATTCGCTATCACCATCGACTGGGAAATTGGCTGTTAGATTGGGACAATGTACAGCGTGTGGGGTGTCCCCGGGTGCAGCAAGGGCTCGACCATGTCGACCTGGAAGCGGTAGGTATTCGGATTAAAGATTATGGCGCGTTTCTTAATCAGGTTTCACCGCGCCTGGCTACCCATCTGCTGATGGAGCAGCGACCACTGTTACTGCATCAAGACAATAACTGTAAAACCGGTGCCTGCTTTGATCAGAACATGTTTGATGATAAGCATTACACCGCCGCAGACGCGCAAACCTTTACCGGGGTTAAAGCTATGTTGGCAAACCGCATGACCCAGCTTAGAGAACTGCTCGGTTATGACGTTTTTATCTCGTCTTCAGATATCGACAGAGAGCCCACAGAGTTTGCGGCTTTCTTACGCCAATGTCAGCAAGCGCGGCAAGAACGCACAGTAGGTGAAGCCTGATAATCTGAGAGGCCTGACAATGCACCAGGCCATCATTTAGCTTAGCTACGAAATGAGTAACTCATTTCTTCCATGAAGCGGCGGGCTTCGGTCATCAGAATATCGCATTCAGACAACAGCGCGGGTAAGTGTTCTGCCACTAGGAAATGCTGTTCTAGTTTAAGTGCGGTTTCAAGCTCGTTGGCCAGTTCCTGCAATCGGGGCACACCGGTATAACAACAGGCACCATGCAGCTTGTGTACTTCTGCTTTTAGTCCGTCGTAATCCTTACTTTCCCACATGAGTTTTAGCGAAGCCGTTGTAGGCGGCAGCAGCATGATGAAATCGCCCAGCATGGTGCGGGCAGCATCTGGGTTCTGGTTCGTGCGTTTCACCGCCAATTGCCAATCAAGAGTGGGTAATGCCATGGCGGCAGGTGCCACGTTCTGACACCAGCGTTTGATGAGGTCTAGCAATGCGCCCATTTCAATAGGCTTAGGCAGATAGTCATCCATGCCCGATGCCAACAAGCGCTCTTGCTCTTCTTTAAAGGCGTGAGCGGTAACCGCGATGATAGGCGTGCCCATGTTCAGTGCCGTTTTACGGATTTGTCTGGAGGCTTGTAAGCCATCCATGCCGGGCATTTGTACATCCATCAAAATGAGATCGTATTCTGTGCTGTGACAGCGGTTTACCGCGTCTTGTCCGCTCATCGAGGTGGTCAGGCTTACAGGAGAATGGTCCAGCCAGGTATGCAGCAGCTTCAGGTTCATTTCCATGTCGTCGACGGCCAGAATGCGTGCTTTCGGCAAGGAATTCGTTTTTTCCTGTAACGGGTTGCGACGCTTAGCGGTTTTTTGATGCAGCAAACTTTCCAGTTTTGTGATCGTTACCGGCATACGAACCTGTTCATGGAAATGCTGAGCAAGGCTGGGATACTGATTAAACGGCTCTGGGCCCGAGTACCAGAGAATACGCTTCTTCGCCGGATACTCCACGGCTTCAGAGATATATTCGTTTCTGGATGCTATACGCGAAACCGGCACGGTTGCAAACAGTAAGTCTGCCTGCATGTCCAGGCCGCGCAAGCAGGCGACAGATTCTACCGAGGTCACGTTAGCGCCCAAATGTTTGAGTAAAGATGCCGACGCCCGACGGGTGTCTGGAATAGGGTCGAGTACTATCACCCGTTTGCCAATCCAGTCTGCGTTGGGAGCCAACGTGTACTTCTGGCTAAGCTGATTAGCGCGCAAGGTAATGTCAAAGGTACTGCCAATACCCGGTGCACTGGTAAGGTCTAGCTTACCGCGCATCAGTTTGATGAGCTCACGGCAAATGACTAACCCCAAACCGGTTCCCTGATAACTGCGATTCAATGCATCATCTATCTGCGAGAACGCGTTAAACAGCTTTTTCTTGTCCTGGCGACTAATCCCAATTCCGGTATCTTCAACCCGGAAGTGCAGTTCGTGAATACCATGAGGTAGCGATTTACCCTTTACCGAAAGCGTAATGGTGCCGGAGGAAGTGAACTTCAACGCGTTGCTCAACAGGTTGTTTAAGATTTGCTTTATGCGGAAAACATCGCCGATGAGTTTTTCCGGCAATGGCGCAAGCTCAAACACAAATTCAATACGCTTCGCATGGGCCGATTTGGCCATCATGGTGACCATATCTTCTAACAACTGATTCGGCGCAAACGGCTGATTATTGATTTGCAGCTTACCGGCCTCGATTTTCGAGAAATCGAGTACATCATTGACGATACCGAGCAGATTGTCTGCCGCTGTGTTGATAATGCGAACTTGCTCTTGTTGCTCCACAGGCAGGGCCGTGTGGGTTAATTCCTTACTGAACCCCAGAATGGCGTTGAGCGGGGTGCGGATCTCATGACTCATGTTGGCGAGGAACTGAGATTTTACGTTACTGGCTTTGATTGCATCTTTACGGGCAATATCCAGCCGAGCGTTTTGCTCTTCAATCAATTCCATGTTGTTCCGCAAGTCATTGGTGGCCTGATCCACTTCGGATTCCATTTGGCTGCGACTTTTTTCCATGAGCGCGAACGAAAACATGCCTGCTTCAAGGAATACCCCAACCTGAAAACAGTAAGTCGTAAAGTCGTTAGACGGCAGCAGTCCTACCAAACTCAGCATGCCGATAATGGCGCTTGCCGCCAACATTGACCAGGCAATGATAAAGTAGCGAGCGGGCTTGAAGTGGTTAAAGAAAGCTTCAAAACCGGCGTAGATATAACTGCAAATGGCAATCATGCCCACGCCATACACGAGGTTGTTTTTCCAGATATGGGGAAGAAAATCTACCAGGCAGGTTAGCCCCACAATAAACTGGAGTAACAGCAACGACTGGATCACAGGGTGTGCCGTGGGCGCGTTGTTTTTGGTTTCCAGAAATGACAGGGTGAAAAAGCCGGAACACATTCCGATGATCACGAATATTAGCTCGGTGTGCGAGGCGAACCAGGGCGCCAGTCCATCACTGACAAACAGGTGTAAGTGACCGCCCCAGACAAACTGCCATAACATTACAGCCAGAATATAGCCCACATAGGCCATTAGGCTGGATTCTTTAGCATCTACAAACAATACAAAGTTGTAGATGGCGAGAATGATCAGGCCGCCGTAAAACAAGCCCCACATTAAACTGTCGAGTTGGGCTCCAAAACTGTGATGCTGTTCCGTTTCAGCGCTTAACGGCACAATTAACGCCGAAGAGGTGCTTTCAATTCTAAGATACAGCTCCATGGGGGTATTAACGGGAAGTTCTACACGCATAGTAGGAACGCGATAGATTTGCTCTGACTGCAGCTTTCCCTGGTGACTTTGCTTTACGATCTCATTGCCTTCGACAAGATAGAAGTCCACTTTGTCGAGCTGACTAAAATCGATGTTGAATACCCAGTCATTGGCATTGCTGGTGTTATTAATTTTTGTTACCAGCCACAGCGCGCGGGACTGAAAACCAAAATTAGGGTTCGATTCGGTATAGAGCCTGAAATCTGGACGGCGTTTGATTGCTTCACTGATGGTCAGTTGAGAATCCGTCTCAAAATAAAACTCAAGGTTATCTGTTAATTTGGTTTCGACTTCTTCATTGATGAGTTGCAGCGTAGATTGCGCCAGCGCAGGCGACAAACTCACAGACCACAAAAACACCACGGCAAACCAGGACCACAGTACTGCGCGCATTCTTAATATCAGATTGGGGTTACATGCGCCTATTAAACCACCAAGCAAGGCGTTTGTACAAAAAAGCGCATGCTTTACAAAAAAAGGATCACTTTTTTAAATAATTAACAATGTGGAAGGCGTTTTCATTAGAGTGAAAAGGGCTAGGTGTAAGCCTGATGAAACAGGGCTTGCGGCACAATGGCGCCGGCATGTTGAATGACGATACTTGCTACCTTCGCGGCCTGCTCGGCAGCAGCTCGCACTGGTTTACCTTGCAGTCGGGCGGCAAGATAACCACCGGTAAAGCCGTCGCCGGCTGATGTGGTATCGACAACCTTTTCGACAGGCGTTACTTCCACGCTCACCATCGTTTCGTTATTCAGAATTTGAATATGGTCTGTGCCATTCTTACAGACTATTTCACTCACCCCCATGCTGGCCAATGCGTCCATGGCATCGAAACCGTCCTGATGACCAAACAATAGCTTGTGCTCTTCAATGCCGGGAAACGCAATATCCGTTAGTTGGTAAGCGCGCTTAGTCCACAGAGCAGCCTCGTCTGCAGACTGCCACAGCGCGGGGCGATAATTGGGGTCAAAGGCAACCTGAGCACCCGCTTCCCTGGCTTCACACAGCATATGAAGTAGCTGCTCCCGCTGACCGTTATCCAGCACGGCCAGCGTAATGCCGCTGAGATAGATAAGGTCGACTGCCGGCAGGAGGCTGTTTTCTTGCAACCAAAGATTCACCCATTGCTTAGCCGCAGAGTCGTTTCGCCAATACTGAAAGCTACGTTCACCGTCATCGTCGGTATGAATGGCGTATAATCCGGGCTGCTTATTGGGGTGAGATAAAATCATCGATGTATCAACGTGTTCACACTGAATCACCGATTTCATGTGCTCGCTTAGGGTATCGCAGCCAAGGGCGGTAAGCAGGCTTATTTCACCTTCTGGCAAACAGCGCTTTAAATACACTGCTGTATTATAAACGTCGCCAGCTACACCCTGACGGAAATGACCTTTGTCCGCCTCAGAGAGCTCAATCATCACTTCTCCGGCCAGGATACAGCGGCGGGGACGGCTATTCGATAATACTGCTGATTGCAACATGGGTTTCTCTATGGCCTGCTAGGAACTGCTAACACGGTCAAGCTGATAGGCATCTTTATAGATGCCGCGTGCCGCTTCTTTAACCATTTCGGCCACTTTCGGCACCGCGCTTTTAGGGAACACTGCCGCGGGTGCAGTAATGCCTACTGAGGCAACCACTGTTCCCAGACTGTTTCTTACCGGCACCGCCACGCAACGTACATTCTCATTGTACTCACGCTCATCAACCGCATACCCCAGGGCACGTACGCGGTTTAGCTCTTTTTTGAGATCCTGCATGTTGGTGATGGTAAACGGCGTATGCTTCTCCATGGGGTGTTCCGACAATAGCAGCTCCAGGTTGTCGTAATATAAGAACGCCAGGAACACTTTGCCGGTGGATGAGCAATGCATTTGCGCTTCTACACCGGGGCGTTTCGATACCATCAGCGGATTCGGGCTGTCGAACACTTCTACAATTAGCGCCTTGCCATGATTCGGCACCGCCAGGTGTGCCGTATGGCCGGTACGCAGCGCCAACCGCTGAATGTGCGGAATGGCCATTTGCTGCATGCGATCGGAATGGATGATTTGCAGGCCTAGCTGCATTAGGTTGGCACCGCTGAAATACACCTTTCCGCGCTTCTCCAGCATTTCTTCGGATACCAGGGTGCGCAGCAGACGGAAGACCGTGGTGCGAGGTAAATTTAGTGAAGCTTCCAGCTCTTGCATGGTCATTCCGCGGTCGCGACTGGCGAGCAGGCGGAAAACTTCACATGCATGTACAACGCTTGGGATCAGATAACGTTCTGTCATGGTTGTGTCCTTTTTTATCACTTTGGCTAGCGAGCCAAAAATCCACCGTCGACAGCCAGAATGTGGCCGTTGACATAGTTACTGGCTGCGCTGGCCAGAAATACCGCCGCACCTTGCAGGTCTTCGGCTTCACCCCAGCGGTTTGCCGGAATGCGTTTTAATATTTCGGTACTGCGGTTTTCATCGTCCTGCAATGCCTGAGTGTTGTCTGTACGAATATAACCAGGAGCAATGGCGTTCACCTGCACATTGTGGGTGCCCCATTCGTTAGCTAAAGCTTTGGTGAGACCGGCAATAGCATGTTTACTGGCCGTGTAGGCAGGCACAGTAATGCCGCCGCTGTAACTCAGCATGGAGGCGATATTAATAATTTTTCCGCTCCCCTGTGCCACCATGGCTTTACCAATAGCCTGAGAGAGAATGAATGCGGAGTCGATATTGACCTGCATCACCTGCTGCCATTTATCCAGTGGGAACGCTACGGCAGGGGCGCGGAAAATCGTGCCGCCATTGTTCAGTAGAATGTCCACACCGCCATACATCCCCAATGCGTCTTCGGCCAGCCTGATGGTTGCCTCTGCGTTACTGAGGTCAGCAGCCAACGCCGTAGCTTCACCACCGGCATCGCGGATGGCGGCAACGGTGTCGTCACAACCACCGGTGCGGCTGCTGGCACAAATCACTTTGGCTCCGGCTTTGGCGAAGCCAATGGCAAGCGCCTGACCAATGCCACGACTGGCTCCTGTGACCAGGGCTACTTTACCTGTTAGGTCAAAAGAAATACTCATCCTTAACTACCCTCTTTATTGTCATTCGTTTTGGCCACTTCCACGGCATAAACGTGAACCGGGCCGTGCATGTTCGAGCGGAATACCACCCATTTATTGTCAGGAGTAAACGTTACGTTGGGCTCCAGCCGGTAATCATGGTTTTCCATGTTCACCAGGCGTTCTGCTTTGAGAACCGCAGGCTTAATCAGGGACTCGGCATCCGGTGCACTTATTCCGGCCACATCGTTAATGGGTTCATCGCGAAACAGGTAAATCCACTTGCCGTCTTCAGCCCTGGCCACCATTTCCTCATCGCCACCGTCGCCGGCAAACAGGGAGCCATCTGGTGAAACGTTAAAATGCACTGACCAATAATCACGAGGCAGATGACGCCACACGCGTTTGCCGGTGTTTAAATCCACGCTGGCCAGCCAAAATACTTCGCCACGGGGCGTTTGCAGGTCATAGAAAATCCGTTCGCCGCTGGCGTCGAAAAACTCATGCCCGGCAATCTCCATATTCATGGTGCGGGTGTGCATTTTTCGAATATCGCTGCCATCCACGTTCATGGTCCAGATGCGATCGACTTTGTGCCACGGGCCTTCATGACAGAACATGATTTTATTTGGATCTGCAGGCGAGAACTGAATGTGATTGAGCCAGTCAGTTGCCTGGTGGATAGTACGTTGTTCACCGGTGCGGGTATCGACCACAAACATCTGCATAGGAATGCGTGCTTCCAGACGTTGATTGATGCGCACTTCTTTGGCATCCGCAAAACTCAGTGGATTACCGTTTTTGTCGGTGGCTTCATATCGGGCTTCAAACCGCGCGTGACGGGGGCCTGATTCCATGCTGTAATCCTGCTCAGCAAAGGCACCTATCAGCAGAGTTTCATCTTTGTTGATGGAATGCACCTTGCCCCGGGGAACCGTAGCCACATGCTTTACTTTGCCGCTATCGATGTTGATGGCCAGTACTTCTGTGGGAGACTGTAGCTCATTTTTGGCTACCACTTCGCCGGTACCGGCGCCTTCAATACGAGTCACATACACATTATGGCTCGACGGACCCATGAACAGAATGCCTACGTCCGGATCTTCAAAAATCCGTTTTACCGAACCGTCTTCCAGGTTCACCACTGCTACACCTTTAGGATTGTCCACAGAAATCACCAAGGATTTGCCGTCGGCGCTGTAGGCGTTTTGATGGAAGTATAGCGAGCGGGAACCGGCTTCTTCCGAAAGTCTGACAACACGGTGACCGGTGTCTTTATCAATCCAGGATTTTGGAATGGATTCGTCAGCTTGGGCAGGCACCGAGGCCATGAAGCTTGTCAGCACAATGCCAGCGAACAGCTTATACATTGGCATTGTGAGTTCTCCCTGATGCTGTGCCGTCCTGCTGAACCGCACCCACCGTGTTGTTACCCCAAAGTTCTTTGTAACTAAAGCCAGAAAGGTCTTCCACAATCGCCTGGTTTTCCGGGCTGGTGGGTTGAGTATTGCCTGCTTTGAAGTGCTCGATTTCATTCATCAGCACTTCATGCGTTTCTTTACTCAGGCGGAATTTGGTGGAAACAAAGAAGCCGAACAGTAGTACCAGAATCGGGCCGATAGCCATCATCAACACAATGGTAGATATAGCCTGGCTATTTTGTGTTTCGGCATTGGAAACAAAACCACCGAACTCTAGAATGATCCCCACCGACATCACGGCAAGTGCTTGGGTGGCTTTACGGATGAAGGTCATCACGCCGGCAAAGCTGCCTTCACGACGACGTGCCGTGACTATCTGATCCACGTCGGCCATGTAATTATAGGTATTCCAGGGAATGTAGTTCAGCGCTCCCCGGCCTAAACCGGCAATAACGACACCCACAACCAGCCACACAAAGTTAAAGCTGTCGGTGGTGGCGTACATGGCAACCAGCGAGATTATCGCAATAATGTACAGTGTCACGGCGACACGATAGCTGGGGGACGGGCCAAATCGCATCACCATAGGAATGGCAACGGCAACGGCAAATAGCTGTGCAACATAAGTCACGGCCATCATTTCAGACGCAATGACTACCGAGCCGCCAATGGCGAATACCACAAAGTAAGTGAACACGGCGTTGAACACATCCTGGCTGATGTAACCACCCAGATACATGCCCAGATGCAGACGAAACGCACGGATTTTCAGGGTAGACATGAGGTTGGTATAAAGCGCCTTCATGGTACCTGATAAAGTCCAACCTTCGCCTTTTGTGAGTTCCTGCTCGCCCACTTCATCGAGGTCGCGCTCCCAGGTGAACATCCACACGGTAAATACCACAATCATGAACAGTACCGAGAAGATAATACCCATGATCAGGAAAGTCGAAGCCGATTCTTTGCCGCCAACGGCGCTAACAATCCAGGCTGGCAGAATACCGGCCAGGATTGCAGACATCTGACCGGTGAGAATACGGGCTCCAGCGAGTTTTGCTTTCTTCTTGTAGTCGTCTGTCATTTCCGCTGCCAGGGTTTCATAAGGAATGATAACCGCGGCATAAACCAGCTCGAAGAATACGTAAGTGACCAGATAATAAAGGTAGTGCTGGCCGCTTACCCACATCAACGCAAAGCTAGGTAGCAGGGGAATAGAGAAAATCAGGAATACCCGACGACGGCCAAAACGGCGACCAATTCGGGTATTGCCTAAACCGTCGGATATGTGGCCGAGCAGGGGAGAGGCAACGGCGTCCAGAATACGCGCAATCGCGAAAATACTGGCAGCCTGAACAGCCGACAGGCCACAGAAGGTGGTATAGAAAAACAGGATCCAACCGCTGATAACAGCCATGGAACCGGCCCCAAGAATATCGTTGAGGCCGTAAGCGACATAGTTTATCGGTTTGAGTTCACGTCGTGCCATCGTGCTCTCCCCCTTATTATTTATCGGTTAGATGTAGGCGTTCATGTATTCAACGAGGGCGAGAATTGCCATCGACTGACCGTAAGGCATAGAAGTCAGCGGAATATCTTTGTATCCCTGCAAGGTGTCGAATACCGGCGTGCCGAAAGACACCTGTTGCAGTTCGCCGGTGTCGTCAATGTTCTCCAGCACTGCTTTAATGGCCTTTTCTGCACAAGGCAGATATTCGTCGCTGATGTAGCCTTTGCGCACAGCCTTCATGATGCCGTAGGCAAAACCAGCAGCGGCAGACGCTTCAAGATAAGAAGTCGGATCGTCCAGCAGGGTGTGCCATAGGCCGTCTTCATGTTGGGTTTTAACCAGCGCTTTAACCTGTGCTTCTAAGGTTTCAATTAAGAACATGCGGGTAGCGTCGGTTTCAGGCAGATTCAGCAACTCAATAAACTCAGGAATCGCGATGGTGACCCAGCAGTTACCACGGGCCCACAGGGCATCTGCGAAGTTGTGACGACCGTCGAATGTCCAGCCGTGGAACCACAGACCGGTTTTTCTGTCTGCCAGGTATTTGGTGTGCAGCATGAATTGGCGCTTGGCTTCTTCCACGTAGTGGGGGCGATCCATCAGTAAGCCTATTTTTGCCAGCGGCATCACGCTCATCATCAGCGTGTCGTCCCACATTTGCTGATAGTTGACTGAGTTGAAAACAATGTGCTGGATACCGTTTTCTTCGGTGCGAGGAATGCCATCCATGATCCATTCGGCCCACACATCCAGGTAGGGTAAATAGCTACGGTTACCCGTACGCTCCTGCATGTAGGCAAGTGTGAGGAAAGGAGACATGGTATTTACGTTTTTGGTCGGTGTGCCTTCGGCGAAGCGATTGGCGAACCAGTCTTCGATGATTTCCCGGGCTTTATCGTCGCCGGTGATATCCCAGTATTTAAGCAAACCATAAAGGCCGATGCCGTGGGTCCATTCCCAGTCGTTCCAGCCCTTGGTATCAATGATTCTGCCGTCTTCCAGCTTTAGTAAGAATTCACCGGTTTCGTCGGTGATATTCACCAGGTTGTCGATGAGTTTGTCTATTTTCTGACGAACGGTGGAATAGGCGATGTCGTTAACTCGTGCAGGCATGTGAAATCCTTATTGAAACCAAACTTCGGTACCGTCATGTACCTGAAAAAATCAATTTCAATCACGTTACATCGCTTCACATCACATTAACAATCAAATTGTAAAACTACGTGACATTAATTTCACATTTGGAACACTAAGTTCAATAGGTAGTTTAATTATGAAAAAAAGGGCAGCATTGCTGCTGCCCATAAAAGTAGGTTTGATAACAAACCTCACTTCACACACTCCGTTGTTCGGTCGACCTATAACGCTGATTTAACAAGCGCTATATTTTGAATGGCGGCAAGGCCCCATTGGGCGGCGTCGTTAGTAGACACCCAAGCCGCTTCTTCAACTGGATTTAGCACATGTGGTCCATATACCCCTGTAGTTCCTATGGTCTTTTCGCCTCCCCACTCTTTAGCAAACTCTTGCCATGCGCGCTTGGCGAGGGCCGGGTCGTTTTCTTGCACTGCGACGTAGGCGGTAAGGCGGGAGTGAGCCACGGTCAGACTATTGCCCCGCATACGTTTACCCAGGGCGGCTTCCTGCTCTGCCGCCGGTGCGCTGTAAAGACGACCGTATTTCAACCATGCCGCTTTATATTCAGGTACATCTAACAGTTGATTCAGCTCGGTGGACATTTCGATTAAGCCGAACACTGAGCTTAAATGTGATAGCCCTGGTTCTTTTTCAGGGTAAGGCACCAGTTCCTGCTTCTCCACGTCATAGCCGAAGGCGCCGGCAAAGAACCCTTGCGGATGATTGCCAATGACTTTCATGGCGTTTTCCAGGCGTAGCCGGTACTTATCGTCGCCGGTGCGCTCCCAGGCTGTCAGCCAGTTAGCGGCCGCTGAGCCCCAATCCGTTCCGCCGCCCATTTTGGCGATATTCGGAATGGGGTTGCTGCTGTCTACCTTACGGGTCGCGTTCAGCGCGCCCAGCGCCTTGTCGGCATCGGTAACTTCGCTAAGCACATCGCCGGTGCGTTCGTCACCAGTGAGAAAATAGTGAAATCGACGATAAGACGAGGTGCTGATCCGTAGCTGTTTGGCGCTGCAACCCCAGTGTTGTACGTTGTGTCGTGTGCCTAAACCCTTAAATCGACCTGCATGGTAAATGTCTACGTCGCGGTTGTGACGGGTCATCCGTTCGGCCAAATGGAAAGTGGTTGGGTCGCCGGTGCGGAGGAAGGAATACCACAGCCAGAGATCCGGTGATAATTCGGAATTATCCCAGGCATAGCCACCTATGTCGTAGCGCCATACATGGCGATCGGCATCGTAGGTGTGCATGATGTCGCCGAAGTTCCAAAAGCCATACCAGTGGCGCTGGTCTACCTGCCCTGCATAGTATTCCACTTGCCAGGCAAGTCGATCTTCAATCTTTTTAAGCGCCGGTGTGGATCTATCTGGCAGGCTCCATAAACCGCCAAATACGTTAGCGTTCAGATAATCCTCTGGTGCTGCAATGAGACGGGCAGGATGGCGGATACTTTGTGCCATGTTAATGGTGTCATCCCGTGATGGCGTACTGTCCATAATGGCCAGGGTGAACTCTGTGGTGCGGGCTATGCCGTGGGCATCGCCGAAGCCCGGCTCGTAATCTTCATAGGTGATATTCAGTGCGTCGAGCTGCTTTTCGTAGGTGTCCTGGCCCATGCCGTCATGATAAAAACGTACGTCCATGGCCGGAGCTTCCGGAGAGTAAAACCAGATGGTGGCAGTGGACACATCATGCCCGGTATCACGTAAATCAATCTGCACGGGGTGCAGTTGCCAGAAGTCACGCATGCCAAACAGCACGCCGCCACTCACACCGCCAAGATAGCCCACGCCGCTGGCACGATGGCCTTGATCAGAACCGATCCAGCCGTGACCGGCTTTGGTGCGCTTTCGAATTTCAAAGCCATTGGCGTTAATCTGCGTGAGGGTGATGTCGTTCCACACCGGAATGTAGTGCATACGGCTGCTAACACGTTCATCCCACTCTGAAAGTGGTGGCGTGGCGATACCAGCAATTTGTGCCTGACGTACCGCTTCGCCCGGATCACGGCGCAAACCCGTAATGCCTTTCACCGCTTCTCCCCAGAGGCCCTTATTTTCACCTACCAAACGTAAATGTCGGTTGTACAGTTCATCCCTTTGAACCACTTCAAAGCGCAGACCCAGCCCGCTGATAAAGTCGCTTTCGGCGTTACAGTCGAAGATAAATGAATGCGTGAGTTGCACAGTTTCGCCACCGGCAAAGGCATATAAGCGCAGTGTAAACGGTAGCCATTCGCGACCATTCGCTGTGCGGTTAGTGCCGGTAATTTTGATGACAGCTCTGACCGGCCCTTGTTGCTCTACTTCTGCGCTTATGATGCGGGATTCAAAATGTTCATCCTGATTGCCATTCTCCGGGGCATCACGACGCATACCCACCAGACGTGCGTTACGACCAATCTCTTTGCTTCCTCGAAACAGTGAAGTAATAAGCGCGCTGCCAGATTGCGGCACGGTAAAGCGAATAACGCCGGTATTTATAACAATGTCGCCGTTCTGACGGCTAACGGATACCCCTTGCTGAGGCGCAGCGGGTTTGCTTTTGATAATTTTGCACGCTTCGCCGGTTACCGCGTTGGCTGGAATGGCATGGGCGGTCCATTTCACCGAGCCGTCCGGCCAATAAGCGGTTACCCAGGTTTGAAGTGGAATTGGGTTACCCTCGGCGCTTATCAGTGTCAGCGGCGTGTCTTTTGCCAGTTCGCCTTTTGGCCATGGGTAACCGAAGGTGGTACCTGGCTGATAAGAAGGGACTGCGCCTTCCAGCCAGCTTAATGTGCCCGGCATCCGTGATGGTGTTTTTACGGCTTGGGTTGCAGCAGCCTGTCCGGCTACCGTTGATGAACAGCCCATGGCAGTCATGGCGAGGGGTACAGAGGCCACCATGCTACTGTTTTTTATAAATTGTCTTCTGTCCATAAAGCGTCCTTAAATCCAAATTTGGAACAAAAAATATTAACTGCTTGTTAAACTTTGCTTAACTTCTATCATACGCGAATGGAAATAACACCATTTGACCGAAACTGATTCATTATGAGTTAACTAAGAGTTTCAAATATGGATTTTTCAAAGGGCGTGGAGTGATGAAGAGACAATTCTGGCAAATCCTGTTGGCGGCATTTACTGGTTTGTTTTGCCTTTTTGGTTGTGCGCAGCAATCGGGGCTCGTTGGCGGGAGAGCGATTAAGGGCGAGCTGATATACCAGAACCCACTAAGTAGTTGGACTGATGTCAGCGACTGGGTGATGGAAGGCGAAGGAGAGGTATCTTTTGATAACGGCTGGATGCAAATGTGGTCGCCGGATGAAGCGTCTCATCATGTGTTTTGGATGCCGAAAAAGCTGCCGCAGAGCTTTATTGCAGAATGGGACGCCCAGGCGTTGAAGACGGATGCCGGTCTGGTAATCGTTTTCTTTGCCGCAAAAGGAGTGAACGGCGAGGGCATTTTCGACCCGTCGCTACCGCCTCGGGACGGCACATTCAGTCAGTACACCGAAGGTCAGCTCCGTAGTTATCACATCTCCTACTATGCTAATGCCGCCCACAACCCTGATCGCGGCCATGCAAATTTACGCAAGAACAATACCTTCTCGTTACTGCAAACCGGCGAAGTAGGCATTTCCACGTTCGACAGAACGGTGCAGCGGGTTCGTCTCGAAAAAATCAGTAATCATATAAAGCTGTTTATTAACGACAGAAAGGTTATTGATTACACCGATGACAACCCTGTTGTTGAAGGGGTAAATACCGGCAAGCCACTCGGCGACGGTTATCTGGGCTTCCGGCAAATGCAATGGACCCGGTTTCAGTATCGTGATTTAGCGATCTGGGAAGTGGCAGGTGAGTAAAACAAAACGGCACTAGCAGACTGACGTACTTTAACAATGAAAATATCGGGTGTTCGCGTATTAGCGCCGTCTGACCCACATCGCTTCAGTGACGTTGAAGCATATTGATGTGGGCAAGACGAGCTACCTCTGCAAGATTGACGGTCAGGCAGAGTTGGCGGTTCAAAATATCCTGCAGGTTGACGTAAAAGCGGGCTCTTTGAGCGATGAAGCCATACAGAATAAAAACGTTATCGGATTTACGCTATCGCCCCGAGGCAGTCATTGAGATGGTTATTAGAAAATGACGGTTTCAATGACCACCAGTGCGGCAAGACCGGTTAACGCACAGTATAAGTTTGGATCAGTTAACTTCGCTTTTAGCCAGTGGCCGAAGCGGAATGAAACGTGGTTTTGTAACGTCTGTGCCATGACAATACCCTTCTGAAAAACCTGCTCACGCAGGGAAATATGAATTATTATTCAGTTTTAGCACGACGAAGATAGCTCGCGTATTAGTCAAAAGAATAAAATTTAACGTATTATTCACAAATGCTGCACGTCACATCCAGAATGGCTTAAAGATAAGGTGAGCTATTTTGTGAATGTCTATTTCTATCGGCATTGCCATTGATTAATCACAAATTGCTTGCTCACACATAGTCGCTATTCGAAGGGCCTATTTGCTGAATAATTCATCTCACCACATACTGAAATTTTATTTGATTCTGGGAATGGTGATGGAGCAACCTCAACCGCCTGAAAAACCGGAAAGTGATGACTGCTGCGGAAGCGGTTCATGTTATCAGTGCGTGTGGGATGTGTATTATGAAAAGCGCGCGGCATGGCGGGAGGCTATTCGTGAATCAGATTCTGAGCTGGCCAGTAGCGATGTTAAGCAATCAGAAAGTATAACGGAGTCATACAAGCGGGACACGTAATGTGCCGCTTAGGAAAGATTCAGCTCACACGTTGATTTTTATCTGATCAAAAGCGCCTTCACCAATAATAGTGCGCAAGTGTGCTTTGAGTTCTTCCTCATTGTACGGATACGAGAGGTCGTAACCACGCCCGTTACCACTTAATATCACGCCCAGATAATGATAAGAAAAATTCAGCGCGTAAATATCATCAACGCCGATCCTTAGTGGCGTCGATTCCAGGCCGGTCATTTGCTGAAATACCACCTTGTCGCCTTCTCTATTTATGAGGCTATCGAGGGGGTAGTTGTGCCGGTGACGCTCACTTCGAAGATAGCTGAATCCAAGAAAAACCAGCCCAGCGGAGCCAATTGCTGCTCCGGTAGAGACTGCGTTGTCAGCCAGTATGTTAGTGATAAACAAGGCCACCATGACGATGACAAACGCGAAATAACCCAGTTTCAGTGTTTTTAAATTCTTCATAACAATCCTTGTTCTACATATATTGCTAGTCATTAGCGAATAATCGATGGCTCAAATTTAGTTTTGCACAAGCGTTGCGCATTCTCAATGGGAATGCATTGGGCGCGTAAACAGGATTTAATTTTTTCTTATATTGGAAAAAGTGTCTGAGTGCTTCTATACCTTTTCTAACAAGGAGGAAAGAGTATGCCGTTTTTTTCACGTAATGACGCAGCAGAACAAGCACTTCAACAATCCATACTTGCCGTAGTGACCATTGATGAAAATAACCTGGTTACTTTTTATAACGAAGCCGCTCAACAACTCTGGGGATACACGCCGGAAGAAGTATTAGGCCGTAATATCCAGGTGCTGGTGCCACGTGAGCACCAAAGTAACCACGACAGCTATGTAAACGCGCACCGTCAAACAGGCGTGAACAAAATCGTGGGCAGTTCAAGAGAAGTCGAGCTTGAAACCAAATCAGGAAAGCGTATATGGGTTCAACTTGCGTTGTCTCAGGTTGTCCTGAACGGCAAAAAACACTACACAGCGTTTGTTCGGGATGTTACCGAGGAACGTGAATCCCGTGAAATTGTAGAGCAAACCCTGGAGCAGGCATTGGATGCGGTTGTGTGTATTGACCACAATAACTTGGTTACCCTATTCAATGCGTCTGCTGAAAAAATGTGGGGGTATAGCCGCGACGAGGTTATTGGCCAGAACGTGAAAATGCTGGTGCCTCAAGCCATTCAGGCGAATCATGATGAATTTGTAAATGCTAACCGTCGAACGGGTCAGGATAAAATTGTAGGAACGAGTCGCGAAGTCAAAATTGAAACCAAGCACGGCGACACGCTGTGGGGAAAGCTGTCTCTTTCTAAGGTTCGCCTTGATGATAGAACGCTTTATACGGCGTTCGTAAAAGACGTAACCGAGGAAGTTGAGCAGCGTGAACTGCAGCGAATGCTCTCTCTGGTAGCGAATGAAACAGACAATGCGGTTATTATCTCTGATGCAGAGGGGCTGATTGAATACGTTAATAACGGCTTCGAAGGATTAACAGGCTGGACGTTGGCGGAAGTGAAAGGGCGTAAACCTGGAGCCATTTTACAGGGCGAAGAAACCGATCCTAAAACCGTGGATGTTATTCGGCAGAAAATAAAAAACCGAGAAGCGTTTTACGATGAGATTTTAAATTATCGCAAAGACGGTGCGCCCTATTGGACGTCGCTTTCTATTAACCCTGTATTTCAGGAAGGAAAGCTGGTTAATTTTATTGCTGTGCAGGCAGATATCACCCGCGTTAAACAGATGGCACTGGATTTTACCAACAAGCTAAAAGCAATCGGCAGTGCGCTTGTGCTAATGGAAATTGATCCCGTTGGCAAAGTGGTGGATGTGAATAAATTACTTCGTACAACGCTTTCCGGTGTTATTGCCCAGGATGTTTTTGCGAAGCGCGTTTTGCAGGCTTTGACGGCGGAAGATAAGGATTTGCTTGATCATAATGAGTTTGTCACGAAGGTCGTTGAAATTCATGAAAATAACCAATACCTTGCATTTGACGCTCGCATCAGTGCGCTAAAAAGCTTTAATGGTGATATTACGCGCTATGTATTTTTTGCCATTGATGTCAGTACCCGCAAGCAGGCGGTTAATCAAACGTTGGTTGCCATGAAGGAGCTGTTAACTACCAGCCAGACGATAAGCTCTATCGTCGGTACCATCAATACCATATCGGAACAAACCAACTTGCTGGCACTAAACGCGGCTATCGAGGCCGCAAGAGCGGGTGAAATGGGGCGGGGGTTTGCTGTTGTTGCCGACGAAGTGCGAACCTTAGCTGGGAACTCAAAGCAGTCCTCAGACGAAATCGACAATCTGGTAAAGACCACGGTGAGCAATATCGAAAAGCTGGATGCACTTATTCAGAAAATTGATAGTTAAATTGCGCCCTGCTTAAACATCATGTCAGGTTCAGGGCGCTCTAAAAATTAGTCTGCGTTGACGAAGCGATAAAATTCCGCCACACCGGCTTCGAGAAACGCATCTACCGGCCCGTGTTCGTCTTCACCATTGCGATATAACGCTTCCCTGCCTTGTTCCAGAATGGTACAGGCGGTTTCATCTTCTGCCGCGGTTTCCATATAGGCTTCACGCTCGGCGGTAAAATACGCCGGAGCGGCATCGTGCAGGGCTTTTGAGTAGAAAAACTCCACATGATTGATACAGTGCCGAGGGCCATCAGGATAAATGGTGCTGACTACTAACACACCCGGATACCACTCAATCATGATGTTCGGGTAAATAAAGCACCAGATAGCACCGTAGCGGGGCAGGTTACCGTTGAAATGAGTCAGAAAGGCATCCTGATAATGACGGTAATTCGGTGTTGTGGCTTTTTGCAGGTCGGAACCCAGGCCCACTTTCTGTACCGAATAATCGCTGCCAAATGCCCACTCCAAATCGTCAGCTTTTACAAACTGTTTCAGCCCCGGATGCATGGAAAACACGTGGTAGTTTTCTAGGTAAATCTCGACAAAGCTTTTCCAGTTAAACGCGTAGCGAGTGGTATCCAGTTCGGCGAAGAAATAGTCATCAAAATTGATATAACTATCGAGCCCCAGCGCACTGAGATCCATGTCTGGTGCTCGGCCGCGAAACAGCATGCCGTTCCAGTTGGTCAGTGTTTCTTTTTTCAGTGTGCCCTGATGTTTTTGCTGCATGAACGGCGTGCCCCGCAGCGTTCCCTGATTGTCATAACCCCAGCAGTGCAGCTTACAGATAATATTACGTGTGCGTCCCGCGCCTTCCAGCAGTTTGGCCTGGCGGTGCAGACATACATTCGATATCAGGTCGCAGTTATCGCCCTGATTGAACAGCACGTATCGATCAGAAAAATGCGGCAAAACCTGGTAACTGAATTTCTCCGGCACCATCAGTGAATGACCGGCATAATGCAGCCCGCGTGAAAACGCAGAATCGATTTCGAGTTGGCTGGTTTCGCTATCAAAATAGCTTTTAATGGAAGGATGACGTATTGCCATCTGAACCTCAAACGTAATGCTGCTCATGGTGTGACGTGAGCAGACGCAGACGGGGAATAATTAAACAGCCTTTTACTCCCGGCAGATAAAACTGTCAATGACTTCTGCTATCGCATTTCGCTATCAGGGCGCGCTGTAATTTCATATTTAAACCTTTACCACGAAATCGAGGGATTATCTTTAATATTCCGGGCGGCGTCGGCTAGTTTGAACACACCAGATTGAACGTGCCATTTCGCATCTATCAGAGCGGATTAAGGAAGTTAAGAAATGAAGTATATCGTTGTGGTTGACCTACTCGGATTGTCATGGTGCGCCTCTGCGACCATCCTGCAGAACGTGGAGGGGCGGACTCAGATGAGTCTTAACGGTCAGTGGAACATCATCGTTGACCCTTTCGACGTCGGAGACAAACGCAAGTTCTATGAAATCCCCGGTAAGGCTAACGACGACGAGCTGCAGGAATTCGACTTTACCAGCAGTCATAAACTTCAGGTACCGGGCGACTGGAATACACAGGACGACAAGCTGTTTCTCTATGAAGGTTCGGTCTGGTATCAGCGCAATTTCACGCTCAGTAAACAGCGCGATAAGCGCTATTTTCTGTATTTTGATGCGGTTAACTATCTCGCGACAGTGTATCTGAATGGCAAAAAGATTGGTAAGCACGAGGGGGGATTCACGCCTTTTCAGTTTCAGGTTACTGATAACGTGATAAATGGGGTCAACAGTGTGGTGGTTAAAGTGAATAACCGTCGGGAAGCAGACTATGTACCCACAATGAGCACCGACTGGTGGAACTATGGCGGTATCACCCGGCCGGTCAGATTAGTCACTGAAAACCGCACTTTTGTGGAAGACTACACGTTTTCGCTGAATGATAGCGGCGGAATAACGGCTACCGTGTCTCTTGGCGGTGATAGTATTGCAAACCAGCAGGTCAATATTTCCTTGCCGCAACTGACGGCTGAGGCTGATGTGACGACTGACGAGCAGGGGCGGGCAGAGGTAACCTTTAATGCGTCTCCCCGTCGTTGGCAGCCCCGGGAGCCCGTGTTGTACGGCACTGAAATCAGTCTGGGCACGACCACTGTCAAAGATAAGGTCGGCTTTCGTACCGTGCAGGTAGAGGGCGAGGATATTCTGCTTAACGGTAAGCCGGTCTTTCTCAAAGGCATTGCGATCCACGAGGAAAAGCCGTTCGGAGATGGACGGGCCTGGAGCGAAGAAGATGCCCGTATATTGCTTGGCTGGGCGAAAGAACTGGGCGCTAATTACGTGCGTCTCGCTCACTATCCTCACAATGAAAACATGCTGCGGGTGGCAGATGAACTAGGGCTTCTGGTGTGGGCTGAGATCCCGGTATATTGGGATATTCAGTTTGATAACGAAGCCGTTTATCAGAATGCGGAGCAACAGTTCGCCGAAATGATGGCTAGGGATAAAAATCGCGCTTCAGTAATTTTGTGGTCAATTGCTAATGAAACGCCCATCACCGCTGACCGTACCCGGTTTCTCGGACGACTGGCTGACTCCGTGCGCCGTGCTGATCCCACCCGTCTGGTCACCGCTGCTATCAATACGCAAACCACCACAGAAACCGGCCGAAAGATAGAAGAAGAATTTGCTGCTGCCGTGGATGTCATTGGCATTAATACTTATTGCGGATGGTATCACGATGAGCCGGAGACCTGCGCTGACTATCGCTGGGAGTCCGATTTTAACAAGCCCGTTATTGTCAGTGAATTCGGTGCAGGGGCGCTGCAGGGAAATCATGGTAGTGACAGTGAATTTTTCACCGAGGAATATCAGGCCCGTGTATACAAACATAACCTGACGATGCTGGAGAACATGGCACAACTGCGGGGCGTGTCGCCGTGGATCCTGAAAGATTTTCGTTCACCCCGTCGCCCCAGAGCTCACGTGCAGGATTACTGGAATCGCAAAGGCCTGCTTAACGAGAACGGCCAGAAGAAACAGGCGTGGTTTATCATGAGAGACTGGTACGATAAACACTGAACGGAGTGCCCGGTTACTATGAAAAAGGCCCGCTTAGAAAAGCGGGCCTTTTGTTCATCGCAGAGTGCGTGGCGTACTCCCTGATAACAGGTTTGACAGAGCGCGTCAGGCCAGGTGAAACACCTTGTTCAACGGCTGGCTTACCGGACTGTTATCGTCGTTGTGTTCCATGATGTCTCCCATGTACGCCCACCACTTTTGCATCACAGCCTGTTCCGGCAGCGCATCCATGTTGTGGTTGGCGGGTCGCTTCAGGGTGGCAAACAACTGCAGCGTTTCAGGATGAAGAAAGATTGAGTAATCCTCGATGCCCGCCTCTTTGAGTAAGGTGACCAGCTCCGGCCAGATTTCATCATGACGTTTTTCATATTCGGCTTCATAGCCGGGCAACAGCTGCATTACAAAAGCAATCGTTTCCATGTCTGTATTTCCTGATATTAACGGTGTACGAATAGTCGGTACTGATACGGTGCCACAGTTTGTGAATCGTCGCTGAGCTTTTCGTTAGTGGCGTGGTCTGAAATCGGATGGGGAAGCGAAATGGTTCCGGCGCTATCCGTCATATTCACCGCCATAGTGAGTAACGTACCGTCTTGCAGACGATGCATTCCCGAGACGATACCCGGATCTGCCTTCGGAGAGGGGGTGACACCCGCCTCGCTGGCGTAGTGAGACAGGATAGCTGAAACCAGCTTGTCGCCTTCTTCACCATGAGGTTGACCGCCAAGTACAACCACTTTCCCTTTGCCGACTGTTCTTTCGGTAAGAAAACTTCTGCCCTCGACGATTCCGGACGTCATGGTTCCCAGAGAGCGGGTACCCGGAAGCGGCTGCATGGCTGCGGTCCATCCGCTGAGGGGAACCGTCATATCCATTGCACTGCCGGTAGCATTCATTCCCGTCAAAGGCACGACAAACTCAGTGTGAACACCGGCAAATTTATCCAGCAGACCGAGTCCGGCGGTGGTGTGATTGGTATGGTTTTTATCGCGATAGCCCGTTAACGGCCCGGCTATCCAAATCCCGCCTGCCTGCACAAAAGGCAGAATGCGGGCGAGAAAAGCCTCGGTGACCACCGGCATCGCCGGGGTGACCAGCAGCTTGAGACCATCCAGTGCGGCATGTTCAAACCTGACATCCCGGGCAATACCCAGCTCAATAAAGTAGTGGTGCCATTTTGCAATAACATCCCGGTAGCGCGATGGAAATCCCTCCCGCTTGTCCATGCCTTCCGTTTCAAACATCGCTCTTGCCAGATCGGAGTAGGTCACGGCTACCTCCGGCACCTGAAACTCTGCGCCAGCCAGAACCGGGTCGAGTCTGTTGCGCAACGCGCCCACTTTACGTACTTCCTCGTAACCCACCGATGGCGCGTTCCAGGTACTTTTAATAGCGCTGTGCGGCAGTTCTGCGCCGGTGCGCTGCTGACGCCATAACCAGTAACTGAAACCTTTTCCGCCCAGCGCATAAATAAGTGCTGCTTCTGCGGCCAGATACCCGGTCGGGTGGGCCACCTGATGATTGCCCAGCCAGCCGTTATGCGACACGCTGGTTTCCATCAGCCAGAATGGTTTGCCGGGGATCGCCGCGCGGTAAAGGTCTGAGCGGAAGACCAGTGCAGACCATTGCTGGTAAGACGGGTACGCATCGAAAGAGGGAAAATCCTGCGCGTCCATAGAGGTTTCATGATTGATGTTAAACGCCGGATTGTCATTATGTGTAACCGGCGCTGAAGAATGCATTCTGATGCGTTCCCGCTGCCCGAGCATAAAGTCGCTGATGTCCTCACGGTTAAATTCGGTGTAAGCCGTGGACAGCGAGGCGTTATGCAGGAACGGCGTGACCACCGGGGCGGGTACCTGTTCAAACGACTGGTAGTGCATGCTCCAGACATGGGTTCCCCATGCCTCATTGAGATTTTCAATGGTAGTAAAACGCTTTTTCAGCCATTGGTGCCAGTTTGCTACGGCGGCATCGGAGAAGTCATTGGCCACATGGGCTTTCATTTCATTGTCAATTTGCCAGGCGATCACCGAGGGATGCCTGCCTAATGCTGCAGCCATTTTCTCAACGATGTTGTAACAGGCGTTTCTGACCGCAGGATGAGCATAACTGGCGTGCTGGCGAGCACCATGGCTCATGATCTCACCCTTATCATTTTTATGCAGTCGTTCGGGGTGATCATGTGTCAGCCAAACGGGCGGCGTGGCGGTCGGGGTACAAAGCACCACGCTGATACCGGCCTGATGCATCTTATCCATAGTGAGTTTAAGCAAGCTGAAATCGTACTCACCAGGTTCAGGCTCTGTCAGCGCCCAGGTAAATTCGCCCATGCGAACCATGTTGATGCCCAGCGTCAGCATTTCTTCGATGTCGGCATCAATATTTGATACCGGCCACAGCTCGGGGTAGTAACAGACGCCGTGAATCAGTTTATCGATGGGATAGACTCGCTGATTGGCCGCAGTGGCAGCATTCAGCGTAAAGGATTGGCCAGCCAACAGGCCGAGCCCCAGACCGGAACCACCAGCCTGTAGTAGTTGTCTTCGGGTTAGTTTCATTGGGAGGTCTTAAAATAGAAAAAGGTGGGCACGATGGCCCACCGGGAAACGGATTAGAACTGGTAGGTCACACCTACCGCATATTCACGACCCGACCACTGCATGTCGGACAGGCGGTGTTCACCGGCATTATAAGACTTCACTTCGCCAGTCAGATTACGACCATCAGCATAAACCCGCAGATTTTCAGTGATGTTATAAACAATCTTGGCGTCGAGATAGCCTGAATCATCTACAAATACCGGGTTACCTGAACGGTCTGCAGGAGACGCCAGATATTCATCACGGTAGTTGTACGCCAGACGAATACTCCAAACGTCAGTTTCGTAGAACGCAGTGAGGTTATAGCTGTTCTCAGACTGAGAGGGGAATGGCAGCTCTTCACCATTTAGCTGGTTAAACAGACCTACATCATCCGCAGACATACGGGTATAGTTCACCGCGCCCCCGAAGCCGTCAAACGGTGCGGGTAACCAGGTGAAGGTTGTTGAAGCCTGCAGTTCGATACCGTGGGTTTTTACCCCTGAACCATTCACTTTCTGGCGAACATCCCAAAGGCGACCATCACCGAAGAAATCCACATCGTAGCGGGTTTCTGCATTGATGATCCAACTGGTAATGTCTTTAACAAAGTATGCTGCTGAGAGTACCGAGTTTTCATCCGGGTACCAGTTCAGCGCAACGTCGAATTGGGTAGCACGGTATGGGTTAAGTGCTGGATTACCGGCAGTACATACGTTATTGATTTGATCTTCAACAGAACGGCGTGTTTGGTAAACCGTACAGGTTGCATTCACGTTAAGATCGGTTGTTTTAGGGCGTGACATCACTTTTGCAGCGCCCATGTAAAGTACCAGCTCATTAGGAATAATACCCAGGTTGAGGTTGATGCTTGGCAGCGTGTCGCTGTAGTCGCCTTCAACGGTACGGCGACCTTCAAACCAATCCGGGCTATCCGGGTCTTCCACACCGGCCAGATCTTCTCCGGTATTCGGGTTGGTCATTACATTGCCGTTTTCATCTAACTGGTCGACGATGATAATTTCACGTACGTCGCCGTTGGCTGCGGTGTCCGTTTCAACATAACGCACACCCACGTTACCCCAAAGGCGCATATCGCCAAAGTAAGTCTCGAAATTACCTTGCAGATAAATTGCCCGGGTTTCTACAGACACATCGTAGTTACCAGAGCGCACGTCGAGATCTTCACGGGTTGTGTTGTCATCTGCAATGGCCTGAATGGCATCGATAAACGGGAAGGTATCGACAGCCTGATAACTACCCACCGTATCTACCGGTAAGTCGTAGCCATCAAACAGCTCATCAGACTGGAAGGTATTTCCGGAAATCAACGCAACCTGATCATCAACAGTCCATTCAACTCCATTGTATTCTTGTCCAACATCCCGAATGATGTTGTATTGCCAGTTGGCGTTAACCATATCCTGTTTGGTGTACTGCACACCGGTTAGGATTTTAGTTACAAAGTCAGAATCTGGAATGTAGGTGAAATCCAGTTTCGCCATGGTTTCTTCAGACTCATCGTGGCTTGGTGCGTACTTGTAGCGCGAACGTGAGCGATAGCTGGACGGGTCATTTACATCGAAGCCGTCAGACATGTCAGCAGGGTTATCGCTATTGTAGAAATAGCCATCATTGAAATTCCACTCCGGCATACCTTCGTTGTTTAGCTGCACGGCAATACCGGCGATCCCTTCAGCCGTAATGTGGGTGTCTTTAGAATCGATGTCCTGGGTTGAATCTGATTGTGAGGCCAGACCTTCAAGGGTCCAGGTGTCGCCGTCGTACCGGAATCCGGTTTCAAGAATAGAAGTGGTCTGTTCCCAACCGAATTTCAGTGTACGGTTCGTCACTCCAGCGAGGGCAGTTTCGAAGTAGGTAACATTGTGTTGGTCATCAACCACTACTGAGTCTGGATTCACTCTGGCTGCTGAACCGGATTCGAGATGAAGGTTAAGGTCGGTAGCCAGCTTATCCCGGTCGTTATAGGTGTAACCGATGTGAGAAGACAACCGGTCGTTCCACTGATACTGAATCATTGCATTCGCGCTGATACGGTCTTCTTCACGGCCCCAGATACCATAGCGTGGAATACGTGGTGAAAACTCATACCATTGCTGTTCGCATAGCGTGGGGTCGTCTACGTCAACACAAGCAGCTTGATCGGTTACTCCGGCATATTCGTTCTCAAATGTCTTTTCCGAGCTGTTATCGTAATCATCAAACAGCATCCATTCGGTGTTACGAATGGCGTGAATCATGGTGTTTTTGGTTTCCGACGTAAGGTTAACCAATAAACCTAAGTCGTCATTAAATTTATATACCCCAACCAAATTGAATCGGTCATTCGGTTCGCCGGTAAGGTCGTTATACTGACCTTCAGCATTCAACGACAGGTAGTTCTCTTCAAACTCGTTAGGCTTACGGGTGTTTACCTGCACGGTACCACCAATGCCACCTTCGGTGAGACGGGCTTCTGAGCCCTTAATAACGTCCAAAGAGCGAATCAGCTCGGAAGCCATGGCTCGGAAGTCAACGGCGCGCTGACCGCCAAAACCTTGAGCGGATACGTTGTTTACCTCAACCCGTAGCAGGCTGGGTTCAACACCCCGGATACTGATTGATGCACCTTCACCGAAGTCACGGTCAAGCTGAACGCCGGGAATACGCTGCAGGGCTTCACCCACGTTTTTATCTGGGAACTGACCAACATCTTCGGCGACCAGTGAGTCCATGATAGTACCGCCCATCTTTTTACGGTCGATAGCTCCACGCTGGCTGGCGCGGATACCTTTCACCTCGATGATTTCGGTTTCGAATTCTTCTTCGTTTTCTTCTGTTGTCTTGGTATTTGCCGTGTCCGCGACTTTAACGCTGTCCTCGCGTTGCTGTTGCGTGTTGTCCTGAGCAAATGCCGGTGCAGTCATGGCCAGTGTGGCGCAAGAACCTGCAATCAACAATTGAGAAATAAGAGTGGCTAGTGGTTTGCGGGCAGTGGCGAGTGTAGGGTACTGACCGGCTTGTCTTCTGTTGTCCTTGAAGTTTGTCATTTTAACCTCGATTAGCTGTTATGGCCTGGTTTTGATGTAAGCTTCCGTACATGTTTTTAATATTTTATTTACATCGATCCGGATGGTAATCGTGGGCCAAAATTGCGTCAACATGCCCCAATCATTTCCAATCAAGGGTTTTCATCCCCGCTCACGCGTCAAGATTTTCCGCGACAATTAACCATTAAGTTTCAATAGTGGAATAGGGTGATTGATGTTATGGTTAAGGTACTGATTTTTAATATTTTTAAGGCTATGAAAAAGAGCACGTTTTTGCCGCTTATCGGGCTCATAGGTTACTCGCCGCAGAAATTTCACGTGAAAATCACCTGAAAACAGCGAGAAATAAATTCTCAAAATGTAAAAAAAATTTTAAATATGGAACAAATCAAATGAGGGAAATGCGCAGGTGCACCGTGATAACGGCACTACTTAGGTTTTCCAGAAGCGATTATTTGAATGAAGTTGCGTGTTTATCCTTCGGTAGGTAGGGTACAGAAATTTGGATAAACACGCGTGAGAAAAGGTAAATAAGCGCCTCAGTCGTTCAAAACCGGCACGTAGTTTTTGTTCAGATAGTAAGTTGTGACTGCATGAAATTGAGTACAGATGACACGTTGTTGCAATTGGTGTTTTCCAAAATAACGGGTACGTCGGGCGTGTTGTTGTGAATCCAGCGGAGTAAATAGTGATGATTCATGCTGCCTGTACCTGAGGGTAAATCCCCTTCTTTATTGTGGTTATTAAGCACAAAGTCTTTACTGTGAAATGCGACAATCGCATCACCAAAAAGGTCGAAAGACTTGTCGAGTTCATCCTCTTGCTTTGCCATCATGATTTGTGGGTACAGATTTACCGGATCGTAAATCACTTTCACGTAAAGCGAGTTCACCTGCTTCAGCATTTCAGCCATTCGCTCTGCTGAATTGATGATGTGGTGGTAAGCGACCCCCTCTATGCCTACGTTCACCTGATACTTTTCTGCTGTCGCTGCCAGCCTGGATACCGATTCAACCAGTTCATCAAAGGCACGGCTGGTGAGATTGTCAGGGTGATGTGTACAATCTGCATTGCGGCTTCCGGTTTCCGTGCCCACGATATTGCAGCCGAAGGAAGCCGCCAGTTCCAGGTGTTTTTCAAACCAGCTTAGCGAGGCTTCTCGGCTTGCCGGATCTGGGTGCACTGGGTTGATATAGCAACCGAGCACGCCAATTTGTAAACCTTTAGCGGCAAACGCATCGCGGGTTCTCTGGGCATAGGCTTTTGTTAATCGTGCCGGTTCTTCTTCAAGATAGGGAAACGATTTTAATGGCGCCAACTGCACGCAGGAAATGGGATATTGGCTAAGATCATCGGCAACTTGCTCTGGTGTGCCAGGGGCGAAATCGTGGGCGCGTACGCCTATATTCACACCTTTCATCGTTACAGCCCCAACATGGGTTTAAGGCGTTCAGCGACAATTTCTGCCGTCATCCGCGCACCAGTCTCACTGGTGTGGGTATGCGCATCACCGAAATAGCCATCGATTTCTTCATGAGGTTTCCCATCGTAAGCGCTAGCAACAAGCTCATGTAAATCAATAAAGCCAGACTGACTGCTGCGGGCTACACGCTCTGCCCACTGCGGGTAGCTATTTGTAGCGCGGGCAATGCGGAAGCCGTTTTCTTCCCATTTCTTACGAGGCACGGGTGAGCAGATCACGGTGATAACACCGCGAGCTTTTGCTTCACCCACCATCTTGCGAAGGTACCAGCCGTAGGAGTGCACGGTTTCCTGTTCGCCCGTCAGCATGTTGTCGATGGTTTCTTCTGCCATGCCCGTGCCGCGAATGGTGCCCCGTGCCCGCGAATCATCGTTCAGCGCACCGGCGTCGTTGTGCCCGAACTGCATCAGCAATATATCGCCGGGTTTCATCATATTCAGGGCCCGTTGCCAGTGGCCGCCGGTAATGAAAGTCCGACTGCTGAGTCCGCCCACGGCACGGTTCACGAAATTCACGTTTGCATTCGGCAGAAACTCATGAATAAAGTCGCCCCAGCCCCACTGTTCGTTACTTCCGTCTCCACGGCCATTGCGTACTGTTGAATCACCAATAGTGAATACACTGCGCAGTGACGGGTTTTGCACTACGGGCAGGTTCACAAAAGTCCAACCGTAGGCATCCACAGCCTTGCCTTCGGCAGAGAAATAGTCGTCGGGCAGCGCAGGGCGCAGGCCTTTCATCGCAGCCACTACTTTTCGGGCGTGAAGCTTCGCGCCTTCCGTATGAAAGTGGGTGTGATCTTTGGGATAGAGGGCAGCGGTCTTTTCCATGCCCAGTGCCTCCAGCTCATCGGCGGCAGCATTAGTCACATCGATAAACGGTGTATTCAGCTCCATCGCCAGTGAATGCATGAAGCCGCCATATTCACCGGAGCCCCGTTCGATACGCTCGCCTTTCCAGATGTTACGCACGGTGAGCGACAGCAACACAGGCACACCGCCTTTTTTGCGTACGTCACTAACCATTTGGCGAATATAGTGGCCGAAGGAATACACCCGTTCATCTTTATCGGTCAGCAGGTTATGAATGTCGCGGTAATCATCTTCGGTGGTACGTATGGTGCCGCGGGCGCGGGAGTCGTCGTTAACCGGGCTGGCATCATTGTGGCCAAACTGGATAAGCACCACATCGCCGGGTTTGATATCGTCTATGAGCTTCTGCCAGAGTCCTTCGGCGATGAATGTGCGGGTACTGCGGCCGCCACGGGCACGGTTGTCGATACGGACTTTGCTTTCATTAAAGAAGTCGCTGAACATGGCGCCCCAGCCCTGATGATCGGCATTCGTATAAGTGGCAGCGGTAGAGTCTCCCGCAATAAAGATAGTGGCGGGTGAAAGTGTTTCGGCTTCTTTACTGTGCGCTGATGCGCTCAACATTAATATTGCTGACAACGAGAATAGAAAGTACGTAAGAAAACGAAAATGCTGTGATGAATTCATGGTTACTGACCTGTTCCTTGTTTAGCCGTTGCACGTAAATAGTGTGTCAGTGGTAACTGCTGGCGTTTGATTTCCTCAATGATAAAACCGGCGAAGGTGAGTGCGCCCTGTTGGTTTGTGTGGGTTTTGTCTTTCTCTACAAAAAAGGTTTGCGCGTTTTTCTGGCCAAGCTTGTTGGCCCAGTCATTGGTCACCGACATTAAATCGATGTATGGCACATGATTCTGCTTGGCGATTTCGGGAAGTTCATTGCGTAGTACGAGGTCGCCGTAAATATGCTGTTCGCTTAGTTCAATGCCGTGGTTTCTGATCATGGGGGAAATCAGCACCGGGTGCGCGCCTTTTCCAATAATGGTCTCCAGCAACCCATTCATGCGGTTTACATAGTCGCCTCTGGAGGTTTTCTTGTCATTGTGACCCAACTGAATAAGCACCCAGTCATTTGGCTGGATCTGCCCCGCCATTTGCTGCCAAAGCACGCCATCTGGAACAGAAAACGCCTCGGTACCTTCGCCGCTGTCGGCGTAGTTCACTACGGTGATGGTAGGGCCGAACCAGGCAGGTAGCATTTGTCCCCAGCCACTGTAGCGTTGTTCTGCAGGCTTCTGCCATTGGCGCGTCTGGTCGGCTACGGTGGAGTCGCCAATAATGAACAACGAACGGGTGTGTGCTTTCTTCGTTACATCAATGCCGGTGATTTCGCTGAGCGGTTGGGTCAGAGTTACATTAAGACCATCCACATTGGGCTCGTCGATATCCTGTATCGGTTGGCCCTCTGCATCGCGCACGTTCACTGCAAGATGAAGCACTGGTGTACTCTGCTCTGCAACTTCCGGTGCATACATCAGTCGACGGCTTTCGGCATAAACAGATGAGTATTTACTGCTGGAGGTGATTGCTACACCATAGTTACCGGAACTCGCTGATAGCTGGCAGGAGAGAGGCTCACCGGTACAAACTTCCTGAAGTTGCGCCGGGGTAAAATGCGTGGTGTTGTCGCCGTATGCGTTAATCAGTTGTTGTAGTTCTGCTTCGGTCACCCCTAGCATACTACCATGGCGGGTGCCTGTGGGTAGATTCAAGCTGGGCGTCTTATCTTCCCAGGCTTTGAAATCCTTGGTGAACATGGCACCAAATTGATGATTCATGTAGGCATCGAAGTACACCATGTAGCCTTGTTCACCGTTAAGCGTGAACGGCAAGACGGTGGGGCCTTCCACCCATAATCCATCAGGCGAGAACGCTTTTGCATCCAGACTCCAGAAGCCGGAGATTGAATCGCTGAACGCGGCATGCAGTCTCTTCGCAGCCGGATATCGCGTTTCGTCTTTAACTAGCATGACATAGCCGTTATCTACCGGTGTGATTGTCGCATCAATGACGTTGAAGTCGGGTTGGTAGTACAGTTCAGTGTCTGAGTATGCTTTGAAATCAGCGGTGTGGGTGGCGTAAATGCGGTGATCCCAGCCTTTATCCGCTTTCGCTTCGGTGTCTGGATAAGTGCCTGGAAGGGTAGTTGCCCAGAAAATCAGATAGTTTTGCGCATCGTTGTCCCAGATGATTTCTGGCGCCCAGGCATTTCTTGCAGAAGGGTAATCCTGCATTACAGGTACAAACTGCTGGTCACTCCAATTTACTAAGTCCTGTGAGTGGGCTACACCAATGCCGTTATCCTGCCAACCTGATGTCCACACCATGTGAAATCCGTCCACGCCGCGAATAAGCGTGGGATCGCGCATAAGCTTTGTGCCTACGGTGGGGGGCAGCACCGATTCATCGTTATTCAGCGCAGTCCAGTTAAGGCCGTCTCGGCTGTAAGCCAGATGTAAGCCGTCTTCTCCGTTGCCGCGAAAAGAGGCAAACAGATAAGCGGGATAATCTACCTGTGCTTGAACGTCATGGTTTTCTTGCGTTTGCGAGCAACCAATAACAGTGGTGAGTACACTGACAGCGGTCAGGGTCTTGAACACCTTGATTAAAGAAAAGTCAGAACGCATAGATTTCACATCATGATTAATAATAAGTCGGTTAAATTCAATCACGCCTGTTCACATGTCGTAAACAACTATGAAGGATTAATTTCACATATGAACCGAGGGTTTTATTTTTCAGGTAGCGTAATGAAGGTGGGCGCATTTCTGTCGGTGGAAATTTTGCCGTCATTCATGATTAACTCCGTCACCTGAATACTGCTGCGACGTGACTCAACGTTATCTTTATTGGCGTTGTCTCCAATGCGGCCACCGTGGGTGAAATAGAACAAGTAGGCGCGACCGTTTTCCACAACCACGTCGGGATGGCCGCCATTGATGCCGTCATCCTTGCCGATACCCGGTTCGCCTAGCAGATATCCGGGTTGTTGTTGCCACTGCATGAGATCATCAGAACGGTATACCGCTAATCCCCGCCATGCGTCGACAATTAGCCACCAGTATCCTCGCCAGCTGAATGCCACCGGGCCTTCGCCACGGCTAGCCAGGGCCGCTTTGCCTTTGTCTTGCCAATGAAACAAATCCTCACTATCAGCAAAATACACTGATTTACCGTCAGGTTCGTTGTTGTAGAACATGCGATAGCCACCTTCTGGTAGAGCAATCACATCGGCATCAATCACTTTCCCATTTGCCAGTGACAGCGTGGACTGATAATGCCACTCGAGCATATCTGAACTGGTCAGGTGGGCGATGGTGCGGGGATGTTTCCAGTCGCTAAATATGCCGGGCACAATGGTGAGGTACATGTGCCATTGCGTACCATCGAAAAATACATCCGGTGCCCAGTAGGTTATTTCATCCGGTGATGTTGTGGGGTAGTGAATAACCGCATCCGTTTTGTATTTCCAGGTGACACCGCCGTCAGACGATTCTGCGATGCCAATGGGCGTGCCGTGCACCCACTCTACGCCATCTGGAGACTGCATATTGGCTCGTCGATTGGTGTAATACATAAACCAGGTTTTGGTTTGAGGGTTCCACATGACCGTGGGGTCGGCCGCGCCGTCGTATATAGGGTCACGATAAAGTGGTGTTGGTGCTGGCTGAGTATTTACCATTTGCTGCTGAGTGTTGCGGGTGTTAAAGCTACACGCGAAAAGCAGCGTAGCGGCAAGCAAAAGACTGAGCTTAATAAGATGGCGAGCAGGCATAGGTTCCTTGGTCATTTTGTTCTGTCCTATACGCGAGTGTAGAGTGAACGTGAAACTGCCAGCAAGTCGTTCAAATCGTCATCGTCGGTTAGTTTCAATTGTGAAATTCCGCTTATGCAGGCATACCGCCTTCCGGCATATTGCGCTTCGGCATTGATTGGCTCACAATGGCTCAAAAGCAGTGAATCATCTACATAACGAAAAGAACGCATGAGCGACGACATTATTATCAACCGGGACGGTATTGAGCAGCTGCCGATGCGCCGGTTTACCGAAGACGCCTACCTCAATTATTCCATGTACGTTATTATGGATCGGGCGCTACCACATATTTCTGATGGCTTAAAACCCGTTCAACGACGCATTATTTATGCGATGTCTGACCTGGGGTTATCGGCTACCGCCAAGTATAAAAAATCCGCCAGAACCGTGGGTGACGTATTGGGTAAATTCCACCCACACGGCGATTCCGCCTGTTACGAAGCCATGGTGCTGATGGCGCAGCCGTTTTCGTACCGCTATCCGCTGGTGGATGGACAGGGCAACTGGGGTGCACCGGATGATCCCAAGTCGTTCGCAGCCATGCGTTATACCGAAGCCCGTTTGTCACGCTTCAGTGAAGTGCTGCTTAGAGAATTGGGACAAGGCACCGTTGACTGGGTACCTAACTTCGACGGTACACTGAACGAGCCAAAAAACCTGCCTGCGCGCTTGCCACACATTCTGCTTAACGGCGTAACTGGTATCGCAGTGGGTATGGCCACCGATATTCCGCCGCATAACGTGCGTGAAGTGGCAAATGCCTGCGCATTGCTGTTGGATAACAGCAAAGCCGAATTATCCGACCTACTTGAACATGTACAAGGCCCGGACTTCCCCACCGATGCCGAAATTATTACCCCTCGCAGTGATATTCGTAAACTGTACGAAACCGGTCGTGGCTCGGTAAAAATGCGTGCGGTATTCTTAGAAGAGAATGGCGACATCGTTATTACCGCATTGCCTCATCAGGCCTCTGGCGCGAAAGTGCTGGAACAAATTGCTGGTCAGATGCAGGCCAAAAAGCTGCCCATGGTGAGCGATTTGCGAGACGAATCGGACCATGAAAATCCTTGCCGATTGGTGATCACACCGCGCTCTAACCGGGTCGACACTGAACAGTTAATGCAGCACTTGTTTGCTACCACGGATCTGGAAAAGAGCTACCGGGTAAACCTGAACATGATAGGTCTGGATGGTCGTCCGCAGGTCAAAGATCTGCGTACGATTCTGTCCGAATGGCTGGTTTACCGTAAAGACACGGTTACCCGCCGTCTGCAATATCGCTTAGATAAAGTACTGGCCCGTTTACATATTCTTGAAGGTTTGATGATTGCCTTCCTGAATATCGACGAAGTGATTGAGATTATCCGTACCTTTGAAGATCCGAAGGCGGAACTCATGCGACGCTTCGAGCTTTCAGATAAACAAGCCGAAGCCATCCTCGAACTGAAACTACGTCACCTTGCCAAGCTGGAAGAGATGAAAATTCGTGGTGAGCAGGATGAGTTGGAAGAAGAGCGCAAGAAGCTAGAAACTCTGCTGGGTTCAGATCGTCGCCTGAAAACCCTTATCAAGAAAGAAATTCTTGAAGATGCCGAAAAGTACGGCGATGACCGCCGTTCTCCGCTGGTAGAGCGGGGCGAAGCCAAAGCACTGTCTGAAAAAGAACTTATTCCGTCTGAAGCGGTTACTGTGGTGCTGTCTGAAAAAGGCTGGGCGCGCTGTGCCAAAGGCCACGATGTGGACGCGGAAGGGCTTAGCTACAAATCGGGTGATGGCTATCTTGCCAGCGCCAAAGGCCGTAGCAACCAACCCGCGGTGTTCCTCGATACATCCGGGCGAACCTTCTCTTGCGATGCTCATGGTTTACCGTCTGCCCGTAGTCAAGGCGAACCGCTTACCGGGCGTTTCAGCGTAGTGGGTGGCGAGCAATTCACCGATGTGCTGATGGGGGATGAAGAACAGCGCTACCTGATTGCCTCTGACGCTGGTTACGGCTTTGTTGGCAAATTTGCTGATATGATCAGTAAAAACAAAGCGGGTAAGGCTTTCCTGAGTTTGCCTACCGCCGCAAAAGTGATCACGCCGCAGCGGGTAAACTTGATTGAATCCGATTTCTGTCTGGCCATTTCAAACGAAGGCCGCATGCTACTGTTTCCACTGCGCGACTTGCCGAGTTTGTCGAAGGGTAAGGGGAATAAGATTATTAATATTCCGTCTGCCAAGGCGAAAAGCCGTGAAGAATATGTGTGTGCACTCGCCGTAGTGCCAGAAGGCGCTTCTGTGAAAGTGGTGGCCGGTAAACGCAGTATGACGCTGTCGCCATCGGACCTCGAGCACTATCACGGTGAACGTGGACGTCGGGGTAATAAACTTCCACGGGGCTTACAGCGCGTTGATGAAGTGGTGGTTGAATTGCCTAAAGGCGCACAACCAGAAGAAAATCAGGAGTAGTATTTCTTAACCTGTGATGGAGAAACATACTGAATATCCGGCCCCTATGAGTTGTTGAACGCCAACATTCGGCTAAACTCAATTCAGACAGTTTTAAAAGGGTCTGAGTATGCTTGGGGTTGTTTTTACAACATTGATAGAAATGCTTGAAGAAAATGTGTCGCCGGAATTTGCCGATGAGGTAATCACCGAAGCTGAACTGGATAACGATGGTGCATATACCTCCGTGGGGTATTACCCGTTCAGTGAGATGCAGAAGATTCTTGGCGTGCTGGTGGCGAAAACCGGCAAGCCACCTGAAGAACTGCTTCACGGTTTCGGCTATTACCTGTTCGGCCGCTTAGCGCAGTCGCACGGGCAGGTGATGTCCGGAAGCAAGAATCTATTAGATGCACTGAGCGTGCTAGATAACGATATCCATGTTCAGGTGAGAAAGCTTTATCCTGATGCCGATTTACCTACATTCACTGTCGTTTCACGCACCGAGAATACCATGGTGTTGGAATACTACTCAGTGCGTGAGTTAGCGCCGTTGGCTGAAGGATTAATGGACGGTGCAGCGGAATACTTTGGTCAGAAAATACATCGGGTAACCACTAAATCGGATAAACCACACACCTACGAGTTTTTAATAACAGTGGAATGAAGACGTGTCTCAACGTGATGCAGAAAAGGAAATTGCAGCGCTACAGCGTCGCCTAAGCAGAGAAAAGGCCGCTCGAGGGCAGGCAGAAAGCCTCTTGAATGAAAAGAGTGAGGCACTTTTTGATGCGTTACAACAAAGCCAAGGTACGGAGAGTCGCTTACGGCTGGCTATGTGGGCCGCTCAGGAATCTTACTGGGAATGGAAGGCTGACTGCGACGAGATCACTATCCGCACCTTTTCATTGCGTTCTGCACGTGAGTCAAAATGGCAAAGTAACCCCTTCGATTTACTGCAAAAAATTCACGACGAAGATTTAAGCCAACTCCAGTTGCAATGGGCAATTGTGCTGCACGGAGGTGAAGACCGTCTTGAGTTTTCGTTTCGGTTTCAACGCAAAAAACAGTTTATGTGGATGCGTTTGCGCGGGCGGGTTCTTGAACGAGATGAATTTGGTTCAGCGGTACATATCGTTGGCACAACCCGCGATATAACGAGCGAAAGGGAAGTTGAGCAAACCTTTCATCTGATGGCATCCGCCTTTGCCAGCTCGCGCGAACCCATGCTGGTACTTGCCAGCGACTACACCATAACCGAATGCAATGGTGCCTTTGTTGGTATGTTGCGCGCAGGTGATAAGCAACGGCTTATCGGCACTTCGCTTCCCTCTATGCTGGTAGATTCTGCCCGGCATTTTGCCTCAGTTTCAGGTTCTCAAAGCCGTTTCGAGAGTATTTTGATCACACCGGATGAGCGAGAAATTCCTGTGGATGTTTCGCTATCCCGATTTGAAAGTCAGTATCAAAAACGGCCTTATGTGATTGCCACCATCCGCGACATTTCTGAACGTAAGTTTAACGAAAACCGTTTACGGCAGATGGCGATGCACGATGATCTCACAGGCCTCAATAATCGCAACGGTCTAACCGAGTCGTTGCAGTACATACTGCAGGAAGAAAAAGCGTTCAGTTTACTGTTTATCGACCTTGATGGCTTTAAGTTGGTAAACGATGGTGCTGGACACGAAGTGGGTGATGATTGCCTTCGTAGTGTGGCAAGGCTTCTCGAGAGGATTAGGCTCGAAGGCACTATCGTAACTCGTTGGGGCGGGGATGAATTTGTTGTTGTTTTGCCCACGTGTGGCGAAGACACGGCTATGGACATCAGCGAATATATTATCAGCGGCATCGAATCATTGCAGATCATGTCGACCAGTACTGAACTTCGATTGTCTGCCAGTGTGGGCATCGCCTCCTACCCGAATGATGGAGAAAGCATAGAGCGTCTAATACAAAATGCTGACGCAGCAATGTACCAGGCGAAAATGGCAGGTAAAGGGCGGGCCAATGTTTATCAGCAGGGCTTGTGGGAAAGCATGAAAGCCCAGGTGAGTTTACTGTCTGACTTGCGCAAGGCCATTGAGCAAGAACGGCTGGATTTTTACGTGCAGGGCAAATACGACATTAAGGGCGTACTGCAATCCGGTGAAATGTTGTGCCGCTGGCATTCTGCCATGCACGGCAATGTGTCGCCTGGCGTTTTTATCCCCTTGGCGGAGGCAAATCAGTTGGACTTTCAGATTGGCTTGATGGCGCTATCCCGCGCCTGCGATTATCTGGAAGTGATGGCAGAACATGGGCTTACCGTTCCGCTGGCCGTAAACATAAGTGCAAGTCAATTACTCGATCCTTTGTTTCCTGCCGAAGCCTCTGAAATCTGCTTTAACCGGAATATTCCGCCCCGCTTAATTGAGATTGAGCTAACCGAATCTATATTCATTCAAAATGAAGAACGCGCTCTGGCTGCATTGAATGCCTTGCGACAAAGTGGCTTTTCACTCGCGCTGGACGACTTCGGCAGTGGGTTTTCTGCTCTGAGTTATCTCAAAATGTTCGATTTCGACACCGTAAAACTCGACAGAAGTCTGCTTAAAGATATTCACTATAACAAAAAGGCATTGGCGCTGTTTCAGGGAATCATAGCCATGTTGCAGCAATTAAACATACACACGGTAATTGAAGGGGTAGAGCTTGCTGAATATCTGCCCCTGCTTCGTGAGGCAAATGTGAACCTGCTGCAGGGATTTTATTTTGATAAGCCCGCGCAGTTCAGTGAGTTTATTTTACGGCTTCCTATGCACCCCTCCGTAGAATGATTGCGGCGGCGAATAAAAAAACGGCGGCTATCCGGTTAAAGGCTAGCCGCTGTTTTGTTCTTTACTGAGCTAAAAGCTACTACCTAAAGAGACAGACTTTTAACGGGCATTCGTGCTTTCAAAGATTTTATCTGCTGACGCGGCTACAAACCCCTGGTACAGCTTGCCATCAGGCATAGCATAGCGCTGTGCAAACTCATAGAAGCAGGAAGGAATTTGCAGGGTTTCATCACCCATTTTCACGTCGGCCTTGTCAGCCATGGTGGAAGACTGGGCCAGGCACACATCCTCACCACCTTTAATCTCGCCGCCAGACGTATTCAGTACAAAACCAGCTTCTTTCAGCAACGTGTTCACATCAAACAGTGACTGGGTCTGTTTCAGGTGGTTAACACTAACTGTGAAGTGATTGGCCTGAAAACCCCATGCCGCAAGCCAGGCTGCGTATTCTGATTCGTTCAGCAGGGTGTCGTAGTCTTCCTTCGATAAATCCCACTGTGGGCCTGAATACAGGAAGGTTTCCGCCGTCACCAGCTCGCCATCCATCTGCTCAACCAGACGGCTGATGATGTTCTGCGCCTGCTGCGATAATTCGCCTACCCGCAATTCACTGATAAAAACTTTTGGCTTTGTATCGTCCGGGTGTTCGAAGTGCTTGGCATCGAGCTTTTTAGCTTCAAAATCGTACTGGCCTTTCTCTTCGTAACCTAACGCCAGAAAATGCGCCGCCAACTTGTCGAGGCGGGTTTTATCCAGGTTAAAGGTACGAAAGGCGACGTGGTCGTTGACGATGTCGTCACCGTTTTCTTCGCCGACCAACAGCGCATGAATTTTATGCGCTGATGGTGTGATAGTGACATACTTGTCCCAGAGGCGGGCAAACAACGTATCTACGTTAGTATGCATAGTCTGTGTCCTTGTTATTGGTTTACAGCGTCAGACCTGGGCTCAACGAGCCAGGCAGGGTCACTTTGTCCAGTTCTACAGACGCTACCGGGTAGGCGCAGTAGTCTGCAGCATAGTAAGCACTGGCACGATGGTTACCGCTTTCGCCCACACCACCAAATGGAGCAGCACTGCTTGCACCTGTAATTGGACGGTTCCAGTTAACAATACCGGCACGAATACGCTGGAAGAAATAGCGGTAATCTTCTTCGCTGTCGCCCAGGAAGCCTGCAGACAAACCGTAGCGGGTGTTGTTAGCCTCTTTAATGGCGGCGTCGAAGTCGCTATAACGAATCACTTTCAATAACGGACCAAAATGCTCTTCATCCGGCAGACTGGCAAGAATGCTGGTCACATCGATAATACCCGGCGTAGCAAAACCTTTATTTGCTTCCGGTTGCGTGAGTTCAAGCAACACATTGGCACCAAGATTGACCAGTTCAGCTTGCGCGTCGACCATCATTTTTGCTGCTTTGGCAGAGATCATTGCGCCCATGAATGGTTGATCTTCAGCGTCGTATTCACCCACTTTAATTTGTTTTGTCACATCAATCAGACGAGACAGAATAGCATCACCAGCGGCGTCTTCTGGCAGGAACAGACGACGAGAACAAGTACAACGTTGGCCTGAGGTGACAAAGGCTGACTGCACGATATCGTGCACCGCTGCATCGGTGTCGGCCACATCTTTAACGATAAGCGGGTTATTGCCGCCCATCTCCAGCGCCAGGATCTTACCGGGGTGACCGGCAAACTGTTCGTGCAAAATTTTGCCGGTACGCGAGCTACCGGTGAAGAACAGACCGTCGATACCCGCATGAGTTGCCAGTGCTTTACCGGTTTCTACTTCACCTTGAACCAGGTTCAGTACGCCTGCTGGTAAACCGGCTTTTTCCCACAGTTGAACCATCAGTTCAGCAACGGCTGGAGTAAGGTCGCTAGGTTTAAATACGATGGTGTTACCCGCCATGAGCGCAGGCACAATGTGACCATTTGGCAGATGGCCAGGGAAGTTATAAGGGCCAAATACCGCGACTACACCGTGAGGCTTGTGGCGGATAAATGCCTGACCTACTGGCATTGGGTTTTCAACCGTACCGGTGCGGTCGTGATAGGCTTTCTCAGAAATACCGATCTTGCCGGTCATCGCGCCGACTTCGGTTGCTGTTTCCCACTCAGGCTTACCGGTTTCGCGGGCAATCAGCTTGGCTAATTCTAGCTTGTGTTCCGCCAGCAGTTCACCATATCTTTTAATGATAGTCAGGCGTTCTTCAAAACTGCGGAATGACCAGTCGGTCAGTGCGTTACGGGCGGCTTCGATGGCATTATCTACCTGCTCTGCCGTGGCTGCCTGACCTTCCCAGATAACCTGATCTTTGGCTGGATCGATTGATTTCAGAGCGTGGCCTAGTCCAGCGACCCACTCACCGTTAATAAAGTGCGTAGTTTGCATGAAATTGTCCTGTCGTTAGTCTCGAAAACTGACCGGTGCGAATCGCACCATGTCGCCTTCGTTTATATTAAGTGCCTTTGCAGCTAATCGTGAGATCACGGCGACACCGCGATCTTCGCTAACCGCCAAGTCGGTGGCAACGGCGCGAAAATCAGCTACAGAGGTATTGATGATATAGCAAGTTTGACCGCCCTGAGCTGCACCTTGATCATCGATGACAATCGGCAGTTTACGGCTCATCTGAGCGGTACGAATATGACTGAGGTTAGCTTCCACAGTGGGGCCAGCATCAAAAATATCCACGTAACCCCGGCAACTGAAACCTTCTTCTTCCAGCAGCATTAATGCAGGACGGGTTTTCTGATGAACCTGACCTATGACTGCCTGGGCTTCTTTGCTCAGTAAGTTAACGTAAATAGGATATTTAGGCATGAGTTCAGCAATAAAACGTTTATTGCCAATGCCGGTAAGATAATCTGCGGTAGGGAAGTCCAGCGAGAAGAAATGCTCTTCTAGCCACGCCCAGAACGGCGATTTCCCTTCCTCGTCACTTACACCGCGCATTTCTGCGATGATGGTTTCTGAGAACCGTTCACGGTGTTCCATCATAAACAAAAAGCGAACTTTAGACAGAAAACGGCCGTTCACGCCGCCCCGAGCCTGCTCGCGCAGGAACAGGGTGCAGATTTCTGTCACACCGGTGTAGTCGTTACACACAGAGAGGATATCCACCGTGTTGTGGATATTCAATTCCCGGGAGGCGTGCACCACTTTACCCAAATGGTAGTGGTAGAACGCGTCATCCAGTCCAACCGCGGCTTCGATACCGGTGGTACCGACAACAGTACCGGTGACGGTATCTTCCATCACAAACAGATACGACTGATTGCCGGGCTGGGTAACTTGCTCGGAGAACGCTTTTTCAGCCCGCGCAATTTTTTTGCGCAGCAGCGTTTCGTTCACCGGCAAGGAGGTAAAGCCAATACCGGATTCAACAGCGATGTTATTCAGCGCGTCGTAGTCGTTATTGTTGATTGGGCGAATGATATGCATAGTTGCTTACTCGCAAGCCTAAATTCAGGCGTTAACTACATTGGCAACTGCACGTTCGAAGCGCGCCATACCATCACGGATCTCTTCTTCTGTGATGATCAGTGAGGGCGCGAAACGTACCACGTTGGCACCCGCAACCAAACACATCAGTTTCTCATTTGTGGCGGCAACCAGGAAGTCACGGGCACGACCTGCATAGTCTTGATTAAGGGCGGCACCTAACAGCAGACCTTTACCACGCACTTCAGAGAACACGTTATATTTGTCGTTGATTTCGCCCAATAATTCGCGGAACAGATTCTCACGCTCAACCACACCGTTCAGTACTTCTGGGGTATTCACCACGTCGAGTGCGGCTTCTGCAACAGCACAGGCCAGCGGGTTACCGCCATAGGTACTTCCGTGAGTACCGGCTTTCAAATGCGCAGCAATTTCAGCCGTTGTCAGCATAGCGCCAATAGGGAAGCCGCCACCTAGCGATTTCGCCGTAGTGAGAATATCAGGGGTTACATTCAGACCCATGTAAGCGTAAAGCTGACCTGTACGGCCTACACCCGACTGTACTTCGTCAAAAATCAGCAGTGCATTGTGCTTGTCACACAATTCACGTACGCCTTTAACGAAGTCTGCATCAGGAGAGATGATGCCGCCTTCGCCCTGTAATGGCTCCATCATCACTGCACAGGTTTTTTCAGAAATCAGTTTTTCAAACGCTTCCAGATCGTTGTAGTCACAGTGCAGAACCGCGCCTGGCTTAGGACCAAATCCATCCGAATACGCTGCCTGACCACCAACTGTTACGGTAAAGAACGTACGGCCGTGGAAGCCTTGGTTAAACGCAATGATTTCGTTCTTATCTTCACCAAATTTTTCCAACGCATAACGGCGAGCCAGTTTCAGTGCCGCTTCGTTAGATTCGGCGCCTGAGTTCGCGAAATAAACGCGCTCTGCAAATGTAGCGTCGGTAAGTTTCTTCGCCAAACGTAATGCGGGTTCGTTAGTGAAAACGTTAGACAAGTGCCAGAGTTTGTTGCCCTGTTCTGTTAATGCACCGACAAGAGCAGGGTGACAGTGGCCCAGTACATTTACCGCAATTCCGCCTGCGAAATCGATGTATTCATTGCCTTCCTGATCCCACACGCGGGAGCCTTCACCACGTACCGGCACCATGTTGGCTGGGTTGTAGTTAGGGACCATGACCTCGTCGAAGGTTGCGCGAGTTACGTTCATTACAGTTACCTCTTTTATCGGGCATCCGCGGTGCAAACAAGCTTGTATGCGAATCAGTTCTGGATGCGAAAAGTACGAATTAGCTTATCAGTATGCCACTAATAAGACGCTTTGTAACCTCGGCGGGTTCCGCTCAAGGCCTTATTTTTAGAGGGGTTTAGCTCATTTTGCATAAAAAGTGCATAAGCATGCAGAGGCTAAGCAGAAAGAGATGCAATTTGTTAACAAGCTAACAGAAACCGGCCGTGGTGAGCTTAGTATAGGTTGTGGATACGCACTGGCTTGAATGAATATCCACTAAAAAACTTTATATGCTGGAACGCTTTTGTCTAAAAAGTGCGCAGATTTGGACTAAAAAGGCACTATCAAATCTTATCATCATCGATGAGAGGAAGCTGGAACAGCTCAGTCACCTTCAAAACATCTCGTTCGCTGCGAACAAAACCTGTTTTGTGCAGTGCCAGCGGAATTTCACTTTTCTCAAGGAATTTGCCCTGATGTAACATGCGGATAGAGGCGTAAGCCTGGGCTTTTTTCAGCAGTTCAGTCACGTCATGTGGGTGTTTATCTTGTTCGGCAATTTCAGTAAATGGCAGTGCGATTCGTAATCGCTTAAAACCCATGGCTGTGGTGAGCTTAGCCGTTAATGCTGGGGCGAGTTCTTCTTGCATTGCAATAAGATAATTGGCCGACGGTTGCGCCTTCTGCATCGCGGTGTGCAGTGGTGCGTTTCTGGCGATTTCAGCTTCTCTGAGCAGTGAAAGTTTTGCCTGCTCAAAGGCTTTGAAATAAAGCCGAGCAATAGTGCTGCGCCCGAGTTGGGAAAAGATACCGATGGTAAAAGCTTCGTGCGGCGACACGCCGTAATCGTCAGCTAACGCCCGCATGGATAAACCAATGGCTTCGCCATACTTTAAAAGCCGGGTTTTAATTTCCGGGTAAGGATCGGTGATTTTAGGCAGTGCTCGTTTTAGTACCGATACCGGTATCAACAATCTGAGGTTTTCAATGCCGATAAAACTCAATGCGGTGCGCATGGTTTCCACAGGAATGATTTTTCCTCGGGAATCCTTACGTCTGAATTTAGGCGTGTTAACGATAGCCATTAAGTCATCGTAAAGCCAAGGTAATGCACTGGCGTGTGACTCGATACGGGTTATGGATGTTGCGCGAACCGAGAGCACATCCAGCAAAGGTGCCACATCTTCACTTAAACCGAGAACCGATGAGAGTACAGTTTCTGCGTCTTCAATTTCGCCGCGAATAAGATCAAAAACGTGCTGGTGTACTTCTGCATTTACGCGGTCAATAAGGCTGGCTTCGGTTTTTTGCTGTAGTTGCTTATTCTCAATGGCAACTTTTTCAACATGCAGTAGCTGTCGTCTGGCATCACCCTGTTCCGACTGGGCAAAGGCAACCTCACCCGGACTTCTGCGGCCCATCATTTCAGATACACGAGCAGCGTCGATTAGCAGGTTATCAAACCGTTCAGATACAGGAGGGAGACTGTCGGAGTTTTCATTCACGGCAAGTAAGTTCCTACGGATATTTGACCAACTTTTGCTGTTCTCGGGTATTGGGTGTGAGAGCATGACAACAAACCTATAACTCTAATCGTACCCATTTATCGACCAATATAGCGTTTTTTTTTAGCTTTTTGAGCGATTTATGCAAGATAAATTATGAAGCTAGAGATAAAAAGCGTTGCAGCACTGCATGCCCATGTTCTGTCAGTAACGATTCAGGGTGAAACTGCACCCCCCAAACCGGAAGCGATTGATGACTTATGGCCATGATTTCTCGTTTTCCGCTTTGTCCCTCGCACCAGGCATCAACCTGCAATGTGTCAGGCAGCGTAGAAGGTTCGATAACCAGAGAGTGGTAACGGGTTACTTCATAACCTTGGGGCAGTCCTTCAAACAGCCCGCTTTCACGATGATAAAGTGGTGAAGTTTTTCCGTGCCTGACTTTGTCTGCACGGGTTACTGTGCCGCCAAATACCTGACCGATAGATTGATGGCCTAAGCAAACACCGAGCATAGGAATTTTACCGGCAAAGTGTTTGATGGCTGCTAACGTAATACCGGCATCGTCTGGCGTGCAGGGACCCGGCGATAGCACAAGGTAATCTGGAGATATTGCTTCGATCTGAGCCAGTGTGATGGCGTCATTACGCACCACACTGACTTCCTGGCCCAGTTCCGTAAAGTAACGGGCCAGGTTGTGGGTAAAGGAATCGAAGTTATCAATTAATAACAACACTGGCTGATCCCATATGTAAAAGGTGGCTTAGCGCGGACGCGGTAAAAAGCCGAGTGAGTTGTACACTTTATCCAGTGTAACTGCTGCACGGGCTGAGGCTTTCTCAGCGCCTTTTTTCATCACTTCATCAAGATAAGCGCGGTCTTCACGTAGCGTTTTAAAGCGAGTTTGCACAGGCTCAAGCAGTGAAACTACGGCTTCTGCGACATCGCCTTTGAGATGCCCGTACATCTTGTCTTCATATTCTGGTACCAACTCGTCGATAGAGCGCCCAGTCGCGAGAGACAGCAAAGTAAGTAGATTGGAAACACCTGGCTTTTCTTCGGTGTTGAAGTAAATGCGTGCCTGTTCATCAGAATCGGTAACAGCACTTTTAATTTTCTTGGTCAGTTTTTTCGGATCTTCCAGCAGACCGATAAAATTTTTCGGGTTGTCGTCCGACTTAGACATTTTCTTGGCCGGCTCCTGCAAGCTCATGATACGCGCACCGAACTTGGGGATAAAAGGTTCTGGAATGGCAAACATGTCACCGTAAATATTGTTCATACGGGTCGCCACGTCTCGGGCCAGTTCCAAATGCTGCTTCTGATCGTCGCCAACCGGTACCTGGTTCGCCTGGTACAGTAGGATATCGGCTGCCATGAGTGCAGGGTAGGTGAACAGGCCCGCATTGATGTTGGTGACGTTTTTGGCGGATTTATCTTTGAACTGCGTCATGCGATTTAATTCACCCATTTGGGTGTAGCAGTTTAAGATCCACGCCAACTGCGCATGTTCTGGCACGTGAGACTGAACGAACAACGTGCTTTTTTCAGGATCGATGCCGCAAGCAAGATACAGAGCAAGGCCATCTAAACATGCCTCACGCAGGGCTTCAGGTTCCTGGCGCACGGTAATCGCGTGCAAATCAACCAGCATATATAAGCATTCGTGGTCGTCCTGCATAGAAACCCACTGCTTAAGTGCGCCCATGTAGTTACCGATGGTAAGTTGGCCTGATGGCTGACAGCCGCTTAATACGATTGGTTTGTTGCTCATTTTATTACCTGTACCTGCTGTAATGCGTGTTAGTTGTTTTGCGCTGCTGCCAGTTCATCGCGCATGCGGTCAATAACAACTTTGTAATCGGGTTCGTTGAAAATGGCGGAACCGGCAACAAACATATCTGCTCCCGCTTCGGCAATGGCACGAATGTTATCGACTTTTACCCCACCGTCAATTTCAATTCGGATATTTTTGCCACTTTCTTCTATCCGCTGCTTTACTTGTCTGATTTTATCCAGGGTAGATGGAATGAATTTTTGCCCACCAAAACCTGGATTCACCGACATGATAAGAATGTGATGAAGTTTGTCGATAACATGATCGAGATAATGTAGCGGCGTAGCCGGGTTAAATACCAGGCCTGGTTCACAGCCTTTATCTATGATGAGCTGCAAAGAGCGGTCGATATGCTGCGACGCTTCTGGATGAAAGCTAATGTAGCTGGCACCGGCATCAGCAAACTTCTCAATAAGGTCATCTACTGGCGATACCATTAGATGTACGTCGATAGGGGCTGTGACACCGTGTTTACGCAACGCTTCACAGATCATCGGGCCAAATGAGAGGTTGGGCACATAGTGGTTGTCCATGACATCGAAATGCACAACGTCCGCGCCAGCAGCGAGCACTGCATCTACATCTTCGCCCAGTTTGGCAAAGTTCGCTGAAAGAATAGAAGGAGCAATGAGGAAGTTCTTCATGTTGATACCCTGTAAACGGTAGGAAGCGGTTTGAATGATACCGTGGGCCGATGCTGATGTCTTGTGGTGCATCTGTTTTCCCGCTGTATTGGCTATAACGTACGCCTATTTAAGTCAATTGACTTAGATTGCCCACAGTCAATTACCGAAGTTTTTTCCTGTTCTAACGCACATTCTGCGTCGATGCACCAATTTGGTGATTTTGCTTTTCCCTGGTGCGACCCATCTTGGTGCTAAAGATTTACACCGTCTTCACGTTCCACGAAAATGTGAATTAAAATTCATTGATTTCAGTTAGTTATTCATTTTTTCGTCGAAAAAACCAGTTAGGCATCACTTTTGCCTATTACTGACAAGATTAAAAAGAACAATAAGACAGAATCTCAAGTTAAGTACACAATTATATAAATCCAACGGAGAACACATGAAAACTTCCATTCAAAAAACGTTACTGGCTGTTGCAGTATCTTCAGCTGCTTTATTAACTTCTGCGCCTTCTTTTGCAGAATTGAGTGCGAACGTAAGTGTAACAAACAACTACATCTGGCGTGGTCTTACACAAACCACTAACGATGCAGCTGTACAAGGTGGTATCGACTACGCCGACGAAAGTGGCTTTTACGCAGGTACTTGGGTATCTAACGTAAACTACGGTGCAGACGACGTTTACTCCTATGAGCACGATCTGTATTTCGGTTTTTCTGGTGAAGCTGAAGGCTTTACTTACGATGTAGGTTACCTGTACTACAACTACGATTCTGTTGCTGAATTCGATTTCGGTGAAATCTACGGTACTATCGGTTACGAAGGTTTCAGCGCGTCTCTGTACCTGCTGGCTAACACTGAAGCCGACGAAGGTGAAGGCCAAGACTTTGGTTTTGCGCAAGCTTCTTACCTTTCTCTTGACTATGCAATGCCTGTAGCAAGCGGTGCTGAGCTGGGTCTGCACGTAGGTTATCACCAAGGTGACTTCGCTGAAGCGTTCAACGGTGTTCCAGATGGTTACGCTGACTGGGCAGTATCTATCGCGAAAGACGGTTTCAGCTTTGCAATCACTGGTACTGACCTGGATGACACCGGTGCAGATGCCTTTGACAACGATTCAATCAAATTCGTTGTTGCTTACGGCGTAGACTTCGAGCTGTAAGTCTCACCGAAAATATTTCTAACGTTGAGTGTGAAAACCCGGAGCTTCGGCTTCGGGTTTTTTATATTAAGCTGGTTTAACAAATACAAAGTACAGCTTGTTAGATTGCTGTTTATGATTATAATAAGGTTACTTTTTAGCCGACGGTGATGGTCATGGAACAGAACAAACCGATTCAATCAAAGCGTCCCTGCGCGAAAAAGCCACTTGGTGCTTTTATCGGCGCAGCCATAATGCTTTCGGCTGCATATTTTAACCCTCCTTCAGTATCGCAAGTCGTTTGCGACTTGGGTACAGAAAGCGCCACCACCTACCAAATGCAGCCTTCTGCTGCGACTAACCCTGCGTCTCAGTGTTCAGCATTGCTCGCGCCAGAAATTAGTTGGTTGGAATGGGCGGTGGGTAAATCCTCTTCTTATCAATTACACTTCTTTGATTTGCTCGAATTGCTATACGGTAATTCGGAAAGCAATTTCTCGTCGTCTAAAGGGCAGTAATCCGCTATATGGATGAAAAACCTCGTTCTCCAGGCATTGGAGGGATGCTGCTAAGCGTACTCGCCAGCGCGTTTGGTGTGCAGAGTCAGCAAAATTATGAACGCGACTTCAATGGCGGAAAACTCACCGGGTACATCGTTATTGGCGTGTTGTTTGTTTGCCTACTCATTGCTGCATTGGCAGGCTTGGTCAATTTTATTTTGAATTAGTGGTTCTAAACGCAGGTTTGCGCTTTCGCTTTCTTGGCTTAGGTGGCGGGAGGTCTGGATTCGGCGCAAAAAATGCCAGCAACTCTGAAGCCGGTTTTCTGGTTGCCCCATTCTGACTAATCGAACGTTTCACTGACAATTCAGAAATGTCTGCATTCGCGTAAAGATTGCGCGTTAACGGCAAATCATGATTAGAAATCAGCACTGGTATTCCACGCTTGTACGACGCCCTGATAGAGAGTGTGGCCAATTGGTGCTGACTTTCCAGACCAAAGCTTTTGGCTGCATAGCTGGTGAAAGCGGCTGTTTTGCTTAACGGTGCATAGGGTGGGTCGCAGTAAATTACGTTGCCACGGCGCGCACGGCTAAACACCTTCTCGAAGGGCAGACAAGTAAACACCGCCTTTTGCGAACGCTCTGAAAAATACAGCATTTCCTCTTCTGGAAAGTACGGCTTTTTATAGCGGCCGAAAGGAACGTTAAAGTTCCCCGCTAAACTGTATCGACACAAACCGTTGTAGCCATGTCTGTTCAGATATAAAAAGAGTATTGCCCGATAATATTCATCGCTGGTGTCGTTAAACTCTTTGCGCAAAGCGTAGTAGGTTTCTTCATTATTATGAGCATCGGTGAAGAATCGCGACGCATCATGAATCACGGCATCAGGCTGGGATTTCAGAAAGTTATACAGGTTAATCAGATCAGGATTAATGTCATTCAGCAGATAGCGCTTAAAGTCGGTGTTCAGAAATACAGAACCCGCCCCGACAAAAGGCTCGATGAGTCTGTTGCCCGAAGGGAGTTTGGCATTGATGTTTTCTACCAGGCTGTATTTTCCGCCGGCCCACTTCAAAAAGGCCCGGTTCTTTTTTTGCATCATGCTGTCTGAAAATTACCCACGCGCACACCACGTTTTTAACGTGTTATAGGATGTTATTAGAAATTTGGTCTGAGTTATCGCGGTCTGAACAGCGGAAACAAAGAACCAATGATGATTGTATCTGTCATCATCGATCCCGACAACCTGGAATGTAACAACCGCTGCATTTAACAGCGAATAGGGTTAAGAAAGCGGCTATTTAATAAGTTTTAGCGAAGAAGCTAGGAGTGGCGATTTGCTGCCAAGAAACGGTCTAGCACATTTGCAAATGCCTGCCGTTCCTTTTGTGACAATGGGGGCGGCCCGGACGTTTGGACGCCACTTGCTCGCATCGTATCCATGAAGTCGCGAATATTGAGTCGCGACCTGATGTTCTCACGGGTGAGTTGTTCACCTCGAGGAGTAACCACTTCAGCACCTTTTGCGATAACCTCATCGGCAAGGGGGATGTCTGAGGTGACAACCAGATCTCCGGCACCGACACGTTGAACAATCTCGTTATCGGCGATATCAAAGCCTTTTTCAACCTGAAGACGCTTAAGCCAGGGGGAAGGAGGAACTTTGATACCGTGATTAGCCACAAAGGTGGCCGTTGTCTGGGTGCGCGGCGCGGCCTTAAACAGAATTTCTTTAATTGCTACCGGACATGCGTCGGCGTCTACCCAAATCGCTACTGCCATTAAGGAAAAACCTTTTCTATTTCTTCAATTACGTTTCTACCGCGCTTGATGAATATCTTTTCGCTACCCTGAAATGCCGGGATGGACTTAATGGCTGCATTGGCTTCAGAAAAAGTACTGAACCTGTCATTAAACAGCACAACAAACCAGTTCCCACCGTAACGGTTGGTGCGATAAATCCAGATAAAGCTTTCCATTGAATTGTCTTCAATGAACTCCTGCATCAGCGCTTCATCTTTTAAGCCAGCAAGCTGAATGATGTAGTCGTCTGGGTTAATGTTATTTACTAACTCCCAGTTATCATAATTAGGGCTACTCGCTGCGATGCTCTTCATTGAACTATCGCGGGATTGAATAACTTCACGAGTGGGCTCGTTGCGCGCTTCTTCCTGGGTTTGAGTAACAGGGGGTTGTGTAACGATAGGTTGCGCGGGTTCTGTCTTAGCTACCTGCACGGGCTCCGGTTGTGACGGCGTTATCGCTGGCGTCTCTAAATCAGCCTCTTCAGGGCTTGGCTCTGCATCCGCTAATTCCGCTGCATTAGGCGCTTCTGCTACTGGTTCCTCTGCTGGCACTTCTTCAACAGGGGCTTCGACAACCGGCTCTCTGTATGAATTCGTCTGCCCAGACAGCGCAGCGGCGACGGCGGCTCGTGATTCAGAGTTTCGACGACTCAAAGGCAGCTCTTCTATTTGAGAGGCTGTGAATTGTTCACGAGGTTCGCGACTTCCCGATGTAGACGCGGATGTACCGTTTGATGTGCTGTTATTCGTTCCGGTAATCAAATTGTCGAAACCTGAAGCGGCCATCGGTTCTTCGGGAACCGTGCTGGTTGCTCGGGTTTGTGCATTGTTTACCACGTCTTTATCATCGACGTTACCTGAGCGAGCTTCTGGATCGGCGCTAACATCTTCAATAAAGCTCAGCAGGTCTTCACTTTCTGTTTCTGCAGACTCAGCTGGCTGTGCGCTGTCGTTGTCATCAATAGACGCTACTGCATCGTCCCAGGAAACCACAGGCTGATCAGAAGCGGGTGTTCCCTCTGCTTCTTCATTGGCTAATTCGTTAAATGCAGAGCCTGGTTTAACCGCGGTAGTATACGGTGGTCGATTCTGGTCAATCGGCGAAAATAGGGCGTCAATATCGTCTCTGTATTGCCAGTAAACGATTGCAATGAAAATGGATAAAAGTAACAGGATCATCAGTGTGATAAATAACGGCTTTTTAAGCAGACTTGTACTCTGCGTTTCCATGTATCCATCGTAGCCATCCCGTTTAGCTACATGCTCGTGAAAAGCCTTACGTCGGTTCTCAATCATCTTATCTAACTCTGAGCCAGGTTGTTGAGTTGCCACTGATTGACTACTTATAAGCAGAGGCGTATCTGTGTTTTTCGCTGGCAGCCATTTCTTAGCGCGTTCCGCCCATGAAGACTCACCAAACAATAATACGTTAAGGTGCTGCTTGTTACCTGCAAAGCGACTTTGAAGCACAAGATCCCATAACTCCTGCAAGAGGGAGTCAGGAATATACTCGGCCTGGGTGATAGTGATTAGAATTGGCCCAACGTGTTCATTGAGACCAGCCAGTAACTCGTTCAGAGGCCTGGTGTAACTACCAACCAGCGTGCCAAGAAGCTGTCTGCACAACTGTCTGCGGTAGTCGGCGAGTTCCATAATGGGATCTGCGGTGACATACGCAATTTCAGTTTCGTCATGTTGCTGGAATACAAATGATTCCAGCGTTTTCTTCTGCTGCGCGGCAGAGTCGCCACTGACAAAAATGAGTTGTGAAGAATAGTTGACCAGATATTCCAGTCGTTCATGCAATTCAGATTGCACTTTTATGCCCTCAGCTGATTACAAGTGTGCGCACTTAACGACACGGAAACAAATTGGAATAGTTTCGATAATGCCGTCAGCTTAGCTGAGAATGTCGGTTAGAATCTCATCGCTGACGTCTTTCGTCACTACAGCGTGGCCAATACCCTGGGGAATGACAAAGCGAATATTCCCCGCCTCGACTTTTTTATCCCGACGCATATGTTTCATATACGCGTCTTTGTCCATGGTGTCAGGACCATCGACAGGTAAGTCAAATGCAGAAAACAATGCAGTGACCTGTCGGCTTTCTGACGCATCCATCCAGTTAAGTGCTTGTGCAGCTTTGCACGCAATTACTGTACCAGCCGCTACTGCTTCACCGTGTAACCAATTTCCGTATCCCTGTTCTGCTTCGATGGCGTGACCGAACGTATGACCTAGATTGAGTATGGCACGTAATCCGCCTTCTCGCTCGTCCTTAGCCACCACGTCGGCTTTAATCTCGCAACAGCGAAAAATAGCTTCGCTCAGGGTTTTTGTTTCCAGTGTTTTAAGCTTATCGGCATGATCCTCCAACCACTTGAAGAATTTTTTATCATAAATGATGCCGTACTTAATCACTTCCGCCATGCCGGCAGCAAATTCTCTGGCTGGCAGGGTAGCCTGGGTGTCAGTATCAATAGCAACAAAAACAGGCTGATAGAATGCACCAATCATGTTTTTGCCAAGAGGGTGGTTAACCGCTGTTTTCCCGCCAACGGAGGAATCAACCTGAGACAGCAGGGTAGTGGGCACCTGAATGAACGGCACACCACGCTGGTATGAGGCCGCTGCAAAACCACATAAATCACCAATTACACCGCCGCCCAAAGCAATGAGGGTAGTATCGCGGGCAGCATTCATTTCCAGCAGGCGGGTCATGATAACGCCGAACTGTTCTAGAGATTTATGCTTTTCGCCATCGGGGATGATGATGGTTTCAATTTGCACATCGCCGCAGGCCGCTTTGGCTTTATCAAGATAGAGCGGTGCAACCACGTCATTGGTGACAATAACGGCAAGTGGGCCTTTGATGTAAGGAGAGAGAACGGCAGGTTTAGAAAGTAAACCTGCTTCTATATGAATGGGGTAGCTACGATCTCCGAGCTCTACAGTTAACATCGACATCACGCAGCTCCCTATTTTTCACAGATAGATTTTATAGTCCGATTTTACTGATAATCTGATTCGCAACGGCGCGAGCAGATTGATCATCGGTATCAACAATATAGTCAGCAACCTCTTCGTACAGAGGGTTGCGCTCATCCGCCAGATTACGCAGGATTTGCTCAGGATCACCTTTTTGCAGTAAAGGACGACGTTTGTCGCGCTGAGTCCGAGCTACTTGTTTGTCGATGGTGGTTTGCAGATAAACTACAATACCCCGTGCAGATAAACGGTTACGTACAGCTTTGTTCGTTACAGAGCCACCGCCCGTCGCCAACACGATACCTTGTTTGTCCGTAAGATCGTTTATGACGTTTTCTTCGCGCTTGCGGAAACCTTCTTCACCTTCCAGGTCAAAAATCCATGTGATATCTGCACCAGTGCGGCGCTCGATTTCCTGGTCGGAGTCAAAAAAATCTAGGTGAAGTTCGTCTGCAAGGTGTCTGCCGATGGTGCTTTTACCAGCACCCATGGGGCCAATTAAAAAGATATTACGTTTTTCAGCCATATTTGCTTATATCACAACTTTTATTCTGTTTGGGGCAGCGGTATTACCTGCCATGCTACCCATTCACTTGTACCCGTTCACTTCGCCAACAGATACAACTCTTGAACCTCGCTTTAATTTCGAGAGCGGGATTATCTCAGTTTACGGCGTCGGGATGCAAGTTTTGTTGCACTTTTAATCGATAGACTTTGAAATCAGCGCGTTAGCGCCGAAAACAACAACGTCAGGTTCGCGTACGAACCTGACGTGCATGAGAAGTCGGGGATTTATTAAAGTGATTCCGCCACAATTTTAGGTGTTACAAAAATCAATAACTCTCGCTTCTGATAGATAGAAGCATTGCGCTTGAACAGATTTCCCACCACGGGCAGGTCGCCGAACAAGGGTACTTTAGATACGTCGGACGTACTGGTTTGCTGGAAAATACCACCAAGCACCACGGTTTCTCCATTATCGACTAACACCTGAGTCTTTATTTCCTGGGTATCGATAGCGACAGCCGGGCCGGTGGAGGTGTCTACCGTTTCCCCACGGGTATCTTGCGTTACCACTAGATCCAGAATGATGCGATTATCCGGTGTAATATGCGGGGTGACTTTCAGACTTAACACCGCTTTCTTAAATTCCACCGAGGTTGCGCCACTCGATGCAGCCTGAACGTAAGGAATTTCTGTACCTTGCTCGATATACGCTTCGTGTTGGTTGGCAACCGTAATGCGCGGACTCGCAATAATCTCCCCTTTGTTTTCAGATTCCAGCGCAGATAGTTCGAGGTCGAGAATATTTCCATCGACTAAATCGGCGATCTGAAAGCCAATACGTGCCGCGTTGTCACTCGACACAGGCAGGTTTACGTTCATGCGATTGGCGATAGTAGGCAGTACTCCGCTTGCTGCAGAATCTGCACCTTCAATGGAGCCGGAAACCGCGCCATCGCTGGTTGTACTGGTGAAGCCCCAGCGTACACCCAAGGCTTCGTCTACGTTATCTCGCACTGTTACCATGCGTGATTCAATTAAAACCTGCTTAACCGGAATATCCAGCGCGTTCACCACTTCACGGGCTTCATCGATAGATGCCTGATTATCTTTTAACAACAAGGTATTGGTTCGGTCGTCTACTGTTACGGAGCCGCGTTCGGAAAGAATGCCGCCATCTGCGGATTTCAGAATTTGCGCGAGGCTTTCAGCTTTCGCGTAATTAACGGTGATGTTGGCTGTCGTTAACGGCGCGAGGTCTTTCACTTGCTTGCTCGACTGCAACTGTGCGGTCTCACGGGCAGTCAGTTCTTCTGCTGGGGCGACCAGCAGAATATTGCCTTCCATGCGCTTATCCAGGCCTTTGATTTTTAGAATCATTGCCAGCGCCTGATCCCAAGGCACGCCTTCAAGACGAATAGTGACATTGCCGGTAACCGTATCGGTAGTCACCAGGTTAAAGCCGTTGGTTTGGGCGATAATTTGCAATACCTGACGAACAGGTACGTCCTGGAAGTCCAAAGAAATAGGCTTGCCTGAGTATTCTGGGTCTTTATCCAGCTCCGCAAGCTCTTCTTCAGTCATTGGCTGAATTTCGATGCGAAGGGTATTGCCTTGCTTGCGATGGCGAGCTAATACCGTGCCCTGATAGCTAATCACCAGGCTGGCGCTATCGGCATCCTGAAAGGTTTCAATAGACTGTACTTCAGTACCAAACTGAACAACATCTAATTCAACCAGCTGATTGTCGCCTAATTCGGTTTTAGGCAAGGTGATAGTGAGCTTTCCCTGCGCTTCAAGTAATTGAGGGGAAAACTTATCGTTATCGAATTCGATGGTGGTTACCGCTAAATTACCGGCTTCACGAGAGAAATCGATATTATTCAGCGTAGATGTGAATATTCTTTCTGCTTCAGCATAAGGATCGAGCAGCACAGTTTCCTGTTCCTGAGCCATCACTGGCGCCGACAGCATTTTAAGCATTACCAGGGCAATCGCAGAGCTACCCAGCCACAACGATTTGTGGTTCCGACCAAGGCGTGTTTTATTGAAAATGTAACGCTCAGACATTGTTATTATCTCCTGCTGACGAGCTCATCGACAGCGTGGTTTTTTCTCGTTGCCAGCATCCCGTTCCGTCGGGTAGCAGTTGTTCAATATTGATAGATTCGTCGTTGATTGACGTTATTTTTCCGAAAAACAGTCCTAAATGGCTGCCAACACGGCCCTTTAACAGATTGCCTTCGTTAGTCTTGAACAATACCCAGCGTATACCCTGGGTAGAAAATGTGCCAGATAACGTCAGAGAATCAAGACCATACTTTTCCAACGGTTCTTTCTTGCGCTCAAAATCAGGTTGCAAACAATTATTTTTGGTTGTCTGCACCACCGGGGAGCTTCTATCTACCGGACGAGCAAACGGGCTTCTGAATGAAGATGCGGTATATTCAAAGGCCGGTTGCTGCTTAAATTCCGGGTACGGTTCGACCACCGCGGTGGTCGTTGCTTTAACCTGTTGAGTATACGCTATTAAATCGTCAATTCTAGGGCTACATGCACTAACCAAGCCAAGCGAAAGTGTTAGAAAAATGACACGCTGTATCTTTCTATTCATGGCTGTTTCGCTCCTTCCTTGCCGGTCAGAGACGTGCGGTAGGTTTTTGCCTGCATTTGCAGGTTCAGACGGTCGCCCTCATGGGTAATTTCAAAATCGTGCAGGGTTACAATTCGCGGCAGATCGGCTATTTCAGACACGAACTCACCAAAATTGTGATAGCCACCAGATACTTCCACTTCAATGGGCAGTTCAGTGTAGAACTCTTTCGGGACTTCCTGCTGCCAGTTTAGAAGCTTAAATGTGAGCCCCGACGTGGTGCCAACATAGGTGATGTCGTCGAGTAATCCCGGTGTTTCATTGCTGGTAGGTAACGAGCGCAGCATCGACTTAAAGTCGTTTTCAATTTGCTTGAGCTGGGCAATGTAGGAGTTCAAATTCACCGCAATACGATATTTAGCCTGGAACTGACCTTTTAACTCCTGTTCTTCAATTTGCGCTCTTTCCAGAATAGGGAGTTTGGGTTTAACAATGAACCAATAGCTCAGCGCGCCAACCACAATGACGACGAATGCAACAACGACAATCTTGACTTCTTTAGACCAGATGGCGACCTGTTCGAAATCCAGCTCGTTGAGTTCTTTTAATTTACTGACATCAAAACTCATTTTGCGTCTCCGCTTTTAGGCTGCTGAATCACCGGCGCAACTTTAGGACTGATGGTAAATTTAAGGGTGAAATCGCTTACTGCGTCTGTGGCTGAGGTATCAGCCTTAATCGACGACAGCTCACCGCCGGTGAATACCGCCGAGTTTTCAAGGCGGCGCATAAAATCAGATAACCGGTTATTTGAGTCGCTGAGCCCCTGAATTTCAATATTATTGCCGCGCCGCTTCATTGTTCTGAAAGACACGCCCGCCGGTACTAATCTGGCAAGTTCATCGAACACCGAGGGGGCAATGTTGCGGCTAATTTGCAGTTGTTCAATAAGCGCCATACGTTGCTCAATGGCTTTTTTACTTTCTTTGATTCTTTGGATTTCTGCTATCTGATTATTGAGAACATTAATTTCTTGTTTAAGATAGTTGTTGCGGGAGTTCTGGTTGTTAATTTGAATATCAATGATTTGTCCCACGGTCCAAAACACTGCGCCAACAAACGCGGCGATACACGCGGTAACAATAATGTAGTGCTGCTTTTGCTGCTGGCGAAGCTTTTCACGCCACGGCAGAAAGTTTATATGTGCCATTCAGTGAAGCTCCGACTGGCTAAACCTGCAGCTGTTACTAACTGTGGAGCCAATTTCATTAAGCGCTCCTGATCGAGCTTAGGATTAATTGTCATACCGTCAAAAGGATTGAAAACTTCAACGTCCATTCCCAGGTCTTGACGTAGGCCATCAACCAGTTCCGGAATGGTTGCACCACCACCCGATAAAACAATTTTTTCTGGTCTCTGCGCATGCAGTGTTGAAACGTACATTTGTATTGCACGGAGGATTTGCTGTTGTAGGTTCGCAACAAAAATCGGTAGGGTATCTTGTTGCCAGTTTCCCGGCAGTGAACCTTCCATTACCTGACGTTCTGCTTCGTCGGGCTCCAGCATATTAATGGCTGCAAGGTCCTGAATAAGCTGATTGGTGCCGAAGGCGTGCTCTTTGGTGTAAATCACTTCGCCATTCTGCCACACACAAAGCTGCAGCAACGAAGCGCCAAGATTAATACAGCACACGCGTTCCTCTTCAGATTCCAGCGGATGAAAGTAAAACAACGCGTTACTGAGCGCGTAGACTTCCATATCGACCACTTTCGGCTCGTATGGAATTTCTCTTACCAGAGTAATTCGACTGTCTACTAGATCTTTATGTGCAGCAGTTAACAGTACGCTGTCTTTGCCTGCATGCGTTGGGCTTGGGCCGAGTACTTCAAAGTCTAGATAAACTTCTTCTAACGGGTAAGGGATAAGGCTATCGGCTTCGATTTCGATTTGGCCTTCTAACTCGAAGTCACTTTGTTCTGGGTCCATGGGCACGACTTTGCTGATCACCGAGGAACCCGCAACAGCGATGGAAACAGACTTAACTTTTGTCTTTAATGCTTTCTTTATTTTCTTAAGCGCCAGACTCACCGCGTCGAAGTCTTTAATCTCTCGTTCGTTAAATGCACGTTTATTAATCGATTCGCACGCAAAAGCCTGCAACATAAAGCCCTTGGCCGTGCGTTCAATTAACACCGCTTTTATTTGACGAGTGCCTATGTCAAGGCCCACAATAGGTGGCAGCTTTTTCTTAAACAGCGATTTCATTTGCTGGCGTCCGAAATTTCAAAATTAATGCTTTAAAATAGAATGTAACGCAAAATATTTAATCTGTATGGTTCTCACACAGGTACATAGGTATAAATTTTTGACATCAATCGGCGTAACACTCTTGGTAATGTAAACTTCGTGAAGTATATCAAAACCCTATTTATTTTAGCCCTGATAGGCGGCACGCTAGGCGTGGCGGCACTTGCAGGCATTTATTTTTATATCAAACCTGACCTGCCGAGTGTTACTGTCCTCAAGGACGTTCGTCTGCAGACACCTATGAGAATTTATACCTATGACGGTAAATTAATTTCTCAGTATGGAGTTAAACGGCGGATCCCAGTAAAACTTGAGGATGTACCCGAAAAACTCATTCAGGCGGTCATTGCTACCGAAGACAGCCGTTTTTACGAACATTACGGAATTGACCCCATTGGTGTCGCCCGTGCTGCTGTAAATTTGGTGCTTACCGGAGAGAAGCAGCAGGGCGCCAGTACGCTCACTATGCAGCTCGCAAGGGGCTTCTTCCTTACCCGCGACAAAACCTTTATTCGTAAAATTAAAGAAATATTCATTGCCATCCACATGGAGCAAGTGCTCACAAAAGATGAAATCCTCGAGCTTTATCTGAATCGGGTTGAATTAGGCCACCGTGCATTTGGTTTCGGTGCCGCCGCTCAGGTGTATTATGGTAAAAACTTAAAACAATTAAGTTTAGCGCAAATCGCCACCATTGCCGGTTTACCGCAGGCACCTTCAGTACTCAACCCAGTGAGTCGCCCAGAACGCTCTGTGGAACGCCGTCGCATTGTTCTGCTGCGTATGCTGGATGAAGAGTTTATTTCTCAGGCAGAATTCAATGAGGCCGCCAGCCAGCCGGTGACCGCTCGTAAACATGGTGCAGAAATCGATCTGGATGCCCCTTATCTGGCAGACCTTATCTACAACGAAATGGTTGAAATTTACGGTAAGGAAGAGGCAGAAACTGGGGGGTATCAAGTTTATGCGACGGCGCCTGCCGATACGCAATTAGCCGCGCAAGAAGCAGTAATACGCAATCTTCACGATTATGACGAACGTCATGGCTATCGCGGCCCGATAACCTGGCTTTGGGGTAAACCGGAAGCCGATGAAGACGACGAGCATGTGGAAGTAAGCGAGAATGCGCCCACTGACGAAAACAAGCTGTGGACGCCGGATGAAATTAAGCAGGCACTGGATGCCATTCCTCATTTTCATCCGCTGGTTCCAGCGGTTGTCACTCAGGTATTCGACCCACCTACGCCGGAATCAGAACTGGAGCCTTCGATAACCGTTACCGACTTAAATGGCGTTGAGCGGGTAATCGAATGGGAAGGCCTGGACTGGGCTCGCCCTTACATCACCGATTCACGTCAAGGTGATGACCCCAAAACTGCGTCGGATATCGTCACCCCGGGTGCGGTAATTTATATCCGATTACAGGAAGACAAATGGCGCATTGCTCAAATACCTACAGTAAGTGGCGCACTGGTTGCGCTTAATCCTCACAACGGTGCCGTGCAGGCAGTAGTGGGTGGATATAGTTTTTACCAAAGCCAGTTCAATCGTGCTACCCAGGCTAAGCGTCAGGTTGGCTCTAACATCAAGCCGTTTATTTATTCTGCCGCCATCGAGAGCGGTTACACACTGGCTTCGGTTATCAACGACGCACCGATCAATCAGTGGGATGCTTCCACCGGTGTTGCCTGGCGTCCTCAGAATTCACCCGCGGAATACGATGGCCCAATTCGAATGCGTGTGGCGCTGGGTAAATCAAAGAACGTGGTGTCAGTGCGCTTACTGCGTGGTGTGGGTCTGCAACAAGCCCGAGAACATATTGCCAAGTTTGGTTTCCAACTGGATGAAGTGCCAAACGATGAAACCGTCTCGCTGGGTTCCGGCTCCCATACCCCATTGGAAGTAGTACGGGGAATGTCGGTAATTGCGAACGGCGGCTATCTGGTTACCCCTCATTTCATCGACCGTGTGCTAAATGAACAGGGCGAAAACCTCTGGCAGGCAACGCCTAAGTGGGCCTGTAATCCTTGCACCGAGGATGGTGAACAAAGTCGTGATGGCGAGGAACAAAACCTTGAAGCCATGCTGGAAGCCCAGCTTAACGCTGATGCAGGTTTAGGGGGCGCGGTGCAGCTCAGTGAAGCCGGCAGTAAAGTGAAACCGTCTGCGCCTCAGGTTATTAGTTCGCAAAACGCGTTTTTGGTAGCCGATATGATGCGTACTGGTGTGCGTGCCAACGGCAGCTGGAACAAGAAAACGTACTGGATGGGTACAGGGTGGCGGGCAAGAAATATTCTGCAGCGTGACGATTTAGCCGGGAAAACCGGTACCACTAACGATGCGCGGGATACCTGGTTTAGTGGTTTCCACCGCGACATCATCGCCACCGCCTGGGTGGGTTTTGACGACATGAACCGAAACCTTGGCCGTGCCACCCGTAACCAGAATTTGATAAATCGCAATCCAGAGAAGTTTAACTGGCTGGGTAACGCAATGATTGGTGGCGAAGATGGTGCTAAGGCTGCGCAGCCAACATGGATACGATTTATGCAGCATATGCTTGATGGCGTACCTGAAGAACCCATGGCCATTCCTGATGGAGTGGTCCGCGTTCGTATAGATCGTACCACTGGGAAGTTGACCAGAAGGACAGACCATACGACACTATTCGAATATTTTGCGCAGGGCACAGAACCGAAGGTGTATGTGCTTGACGATGAAATTGTCGATCCTGCTCAGGATGAAGAGAATACCGCGCCCACCCCGGAAGATATCTTTTAGGCGAGAAGATAGGGGCGGGCAACAATCCAAAAAACTATAAATCGGATAAGCAATGTCAGACGATTCCAACCGATATTTATATATCCCTCACTCTGGCCCTTCATTGCTGGAAACGCCGCTGCTGAATAAAGGCAGCGCGTTTACAGCCCGTGAGCGGGCTTCGTTTAACCTGACCGGATTATTACCGCCACGATACGAGTCTATAGATGAGCAAGTTGAAAGAGCCTTTATGCAATACAGCTCTTTTAGCGATGCACTGAATAAGCACATCTATCTGCGCGCTATCCAGGACAACAATGAAACCTTGTTCTATCGCCTGATCCAGTCGCATATTGAAGAAATGATGCCTATCATCTACACCCCTACAGTAGGTGATGCTTGCGAACAGTTCTCCGATATTTACCGCAGTTCCCGAGGCTTGTTTGTCTCTTGGGAAGAGCGCCACCAACTCGATGATATCGTGCGCAATGCAACCAAGCGTAAGGTGAAAGTTATCGTGGTAACCGATGGTGAACGTATCCTCGGCCTGGGCGACCAGGGTATTGGCGGTATGGGTATTCCTATCGGTAAGCTGTCGCTGTATACCGCCTGTGGTGGTATTAGCCCGGCGTATACATTGCCCGTGATGCTGGATGTTGGCACCAACAACGAAAAACTGCTGAACGACCCAATGTATATGGGCGCACGTCACCCGCGTATTGGCCAGGAAGAGTATGACGAGTTTGTCGACATGTTCATTAAAGCCGTCAAACGTCGCTGGCCGGAAGTGATGATTCAGTTTGAAGACTTCGCGCAACCCAATGCCATGCCATTACTTAAACGCTACCGCAACGAAATCTGCTGCTTCAACGATGATATCCAGGGAACCGCGGCGGTCACGCTGGGTACCATTCTGGCGGCATGTCGCACAACGGAACGTAAGCTCTCGGAGATGAAAGTGGTGTTTGTTGGCGCCGGTTCTGCGGGTTGTGGTATTGCCGAAATGCTGATTCAACAGATGGTGTCGGAAGGCTTGTCTGACGAACAGGCACGCCGCCAGGTGTTCATGATTGACCGCTTTGGTCTTATAACGGAAGGCATGGAAGGCTTACGTGACTTCCAGCAGAAGCTACAGCATTCTCAGTCGGATATCGCTGACTGGAAATTCTCAGGTCAGTATCCTTCACTGCTGGATGTGATGCACTGTGCACAACCTGATGTACTGATTGGTGTATCCGGTCAGCCGGGTCTGTTCACCGAGCAGGTTATCCGCGCCATGAAGAGTCACTGTGACTTGCCCATCATCTTCCCGCTGAGTAACCCGTCCAGACAGGTTGAGGCCCGTCCTGAGCAGGTGATCGAGTGGACCGATGGCGAAGTGGTAATTGCCACGGGCAGTCCGTTCAAGCCGGTGGAATATAAGGGCAAAATCTATCCAATAGCCCAGTGTAACAACAGCTATATCTTCCCGGGCATTGGCCTTGGCGTGTTGGCTAGTAAAGCCAAGCTTATCAGCGATGAGATGCTGATGGCCGCCAGTAACGCGCTGGCTTCGGCATCACCCATCGCAAACACCGGTGAAGGTTCATTACTTCCGCCACTCACTGCTATTTCGGGACTCAGTAAAGAGATTGCCTTTGCGGTGGCCAAGGTCGCGATGAAACAGGATCTGGCATTAGAAATTTCTGATGACGTGCTGATCAAAAAGATCGAAGACAACTTCTGGGAAGCGGAATATCGTCCGTACAAACGTACCAGTATCTAATTGTCTTACCGAATTGGAAGCCGTGCACTGCACGGCTTTTTTTGTCCCGAATATTGCCATGTCGTTAATTAGTGACAAAGTCACTGCATCACAATTTTCGTAAGTCTTTGATTTGAAGATTTATCCTGCCTGTAAATCCACCAGTCTTTTAAAATTCCAGTCTGATTCGTTGAAGAAATCACCGCCGCGCATTGTTATTCGTCTGTTGATTCAGTTTTCAGGAAAAACTGTCGGCAGTTCGCAACAAGAATGAAAGCGAAATCTAACTTACTAATCTCGATTATTAATTAAGGTGTTGTTTTATTAGAAAAATAATCAACTGGCACAACCCTTGATATAAGCACTTGTAGTATGTGTTGATGGAAGCACATAAGTAATAGCCGCTTAGATTGTTTACTTTTAAGCGTCGACCACGGACCACCTCAACGGAGATGATGATGAAAGCAACCCTGCCTATCAAGGCCACGACAATTCAAAGCCGAATTACTAAGGGCATACGACGTTGCCGAGTACCAGCAGTACTACTTTCATCCTCCCTGTTAATTGCAGCGTGCGGGGGCGGTGGTGGCAGCAGCGACACCACGGCGAATGATACTGAAGAGTTCGTTACAAACTTCACGCTTAACGTGTCCGACGCGCCAGTAGATTTTGCCCGTGAAGTCATTGTGTATTTCGATACCGTAGAGTTGATTGGCGATGGCGAGCCAGTGGTGATTGATGTTACCGAAGAAGACGGATTGCCCTTAGAGGTCGACCTGTTACAACTGCAAGGCACGGCATACAAATCGATTATCGATGGTATAGACATTCCTTCTGGCGTGTATACGCAGGTGCGGATCCCGATTTTGGAACAAAGTTACGTAGTAATGCAGGATGGCACGTACCCGCTTTCTGTTCCAAGTGGTGAAGTGAAGCTGGATGGATTCACGGCAGAGGTTAATGAGCAACAAACGTTTACCGTTGAATTCGATTTGCGTAAGAGCTTGGTGAATCCGGTAGGCCAGGAAGAAGTATTTCTTAAACCTCGTGGTATTCGTTTGGTGGATAACAGTGAAGCCGGCAGTGTTGAAGGTAAAGTTGATATAGGCGTAGTCACTCATCCTGATTGTGCAGTTAAGACAGACTACACCCAGGGCAATGCGGTTTATGTGTTTGAAGGCATTGGCCTTGACCCAGATTCCTTAGGCGATGACGCCGACCCCAGTGCGACTGATACTGAATTTCGTCCTATCGCCACGGCTACCGTAAACGCCGATGAAACATCGGACGAGATGACCTATGGCGTAGGTTACCTCGAAGCGGGTGATTACACCCTGGCACTTACTTGCCTGGCGAATTTTGATGATCCGGAAGCCGACGATGGCTACGATTTTACGTTTTTAACTGTTAAAGAAGTCAGTGTTGCTGCTAACGAAGTAGTTACCGTCAACTTTGACAATTGAGCCTGTTTGCGGGCAAAGGAGTGTCCGCTCTTTTCTTCCCTTTTAGCGCAGCGATGTCTCTTAGTGTAATTGCACTCCTCAGACACTGTGTTTGCACCTTGTCATCTTCCCTGATACTTTGATGACATCGCTTCGCTAATCCCCTTTTGATGACATTTCCCGAATTTAACTTTGCCCAGGCCGTGGGCTTACTAAGCTTTGTGTTGGGCATGTTGTGTTTCTATCAGAAAGACGATCGCCGTCTCAAAATTCTGATGGTGATCATGAACATCAACCATGCTTTTCATTTTTATTTGCTGGGGGCCATGACTGCGACGGTTAGTGCGCTGCTGTCTGTGGTCCGAACCGGCTTGTCGTTAAAAACCGGTTCTCCTGTTGTAGCGATGGTGTTTATTGCCATCACACTCGCATGGGGGTTTTGGCTGGCCGAATCCTGGAAAGACATGTTCCCCATTCTTGGTAGCTGCGTGGGTACCTACGCGGTATTCTGTTTGCGTGGCATTGCTATGCGAATTGGTTTTCTCATTGGTGCATTTTGCTGGTTAACCAACAATATTCTGGTTGGTTCAATTGGCACCACCTTGCTTGAGATGACCTTGATTGCAGTGAACCTGAACACTATCCGCAAACTCTGGAAGCACCAGAAATTGACTGAAGATATCCACGAAGCAGGAACTTGATTAATTGTTACTTCGGGTGAATTCAGAAAACGCCGCGAAGACCTCAGGCAGAGACGCTCCCAATGTCGCACCGTGGGAAAGTCCGGATAGCGTAATATGCTTCGCGTTTACGTTGTTCGCGTTCACACGTTCAACTAGCCTGGATATTTCATCGCCCGGAACAGCTTCTCTAGCCTTATAGATTGCCGCCAGTGCAGGATCGTTTCGGTCTTTATGCGAGCGGTTCTTGTCGCCACCGGAACCCGTCACCACAAACAGTGACTTGCCCTGAGTGCTGTTTAATGTGTTTGTAGCAGACTTCTCTTCTTTCAGAATGTAGCCCTCTCCCCACCATAGCGATGGGTCCACGGGTGCGTAGAATGCAAGACCTTCGGGCTGGGTGAACAAAGCGTGCAGGACAAAAAGGCCGCCATAAGAATGCCCCCATAGCCCGCGCTTTTGCATATTAATTTGGGTGTGTTGTGAAATTGCTGAAACCACATCATGAGTGATAAACGCTAAATATTGATCGGCACCACCGTAGGATCTGCCGGGACGCTTTTCACGTTGACTAAGCTGCGCGTCGGAAACCGCAGGCGTGTAGTCCCAGGCCCGGGCATCACCGTCTATCCGTAAGTCGTTATCATGGGCCAAAAATGCCAGTACGGGCGGGGGGCCTGCGCGTTTTGACACCTGTGCCAGCAAGTCTGCATTGACTTCCATTAAGGCAGCATTGCCATCTAACATTATCAAAAGGGGAAAACCTTCATCAGGTGCAGGTGTCGTCGGAATAGCAAGGTTGACCCGGTAATCGATTTGGCGATGCTGGATGGTGTCTTCCCGTGACAGGGTTAAGCGAACAAACCGATATCCTTCAGCACCGGTATCGGCCACCGTTTTACCGGTTTTGATAGTCATATCTGGTTTCGCCACGACGAAGAGGGGACTTACGAGTAAAGAAAAGCTGATGAAGCATAAAAACAAAAGTCTGGAAAACATGGTACTAACCTGGAATGTGGAAAATAACTGACGACAAAAATAAGAAAAAAGTACGAGTGATTAACACGCGGCCAGATATTAGCATTAATGAGAATGATTATCTTTTGCTTTTTTCGTTGCAGAAGGGCGAGGAGGATGGATTTCGCTGCGTGGCTTCAAGTAGAGAGAAAGCACAGTCAGCAAAAGCAAACTGTGCTTATAAGCTATTTACAGCTCGAGGGTAAAAATTTTCGATTTGCGCTGGAAGTTGTACAGCTCTTTTTTCGCCTGAGGCAGTTCACCGAGATCGGCAGCACGGAAGCCGTGTTCCAAAAACCAGTGAGCCGTGAGTGTCGTCAGAACGAACAGGGTATTAATACCCGCATCCAGTGCCCGTTGTTTAACCTCGTCGAGAATGCGCTCGGCGCGGTTTTTACCACGATAGTCCGGGTGAGTTACCACACAAGCCAGTTCAGCTTTGCTTTCTTCCGGGTACAAATACAATGCGGCACACGCGATGATCATACCGTCACGAACGATAATGATGAACTGGTTGATCTCGTTTTCCAGACGTTCTCTGGAGCGTTTTACCAGTGCACCACTTTCTTCCAGTGGCTTAATGAGGTTAATAATACCGCCAACGTCTTCAATGGTTGCACCACGTAACTGTTCATAATGATGTTCTAGTACCAGCGAACCAGCACCGTCACGGGTGAACAATTCTTGTAATAATGCACCATCGGTTTCATAGCTAATACAATGTGCCCGAGGTATACCCGCAGCCACGCTGGTTGTCAGCGCGCTAAGTACCGTATGCTCAGTTTCAATCTCATTTTTAAAGACGAGTTCTTCTAACTGAGGGCGCTCGATAGTACGAAGCAGTTTGCCATCGTTATGACGAATACCGTCGTCTTTAGAGAAAACGATAATTTTGTCTGCTTTCAGTGCAATGGCGGCTTGCGTCGCAACGTCTTCATGAGACAGATTGAACACTTCACCTGTAGTGGAATATCCCATAGGCGAAAGCAGCACGATTGAGCCATCGTTCAGGTGGTCGTTAATACCGGTTGTATCAATACGACGTACCAGCCCGGTATTTTCGTAGTCGATACCGCCGCGTACACCCATTGGCTTGGCAACCACCAGGTTACCCGTACACACACGGATGTGCGCACCGTGCATAGGGGAGTTGGGCAGTCCCATGGTGAGCAATGCTTCCACATGGCTACGCACCGAGCCCGCTGCATCTTTCACACATTCCAACGTTTGTTTGTCGGTAATGCGGATATCGTCGTGAAAACGACCTTCAATGCCGCGAAGGTTTACCCGCTCATCAATTTGAGGGCGGGCACCGTGCACTAGCACCAGGCGAACACCCAGGCTCGCCAGCAATGCTATATCATGGATAATGTTGGCAAAATTACTCTGTTCAATGGCTTCACCACCAAACATCAGTACAAAGGTTTTACCCCGGTGTGCATTGATGTAGGGCAGTGAGCTACGGAATAACTTGATGCCGTCATGATGGGCTAACACCATTTTTTGCGTTACCCCAGCTTATCCAGATTTTCCAGTTCGGTGTACAGTGCTTTGGTCACTGTTTCGTAACTGGTGCCACCAAGAATATTACGTTTGTTGACGCCATACTCCAGTTGCAGTACCGGATAGACATCGTCTTCGATTTTATCGCAGATGGCCTGCATGTCGGCCAGCGGCAAATCTTCGATGGCACAGCCTTTTTCGATACCAGCCAGAACCACTTTACCGGCGATGTCGTGACCAGTGCGGAATGGAATGCCCTTTTCTACCAGGTAGTCAGCAAGCTCAGTAGCATTAGCGTAACCCTGGGCAGCGGCTTCACGACAGCGTTCTTCATTCAGCGACAAAGAGTCGAGCACTTCAACAGCAATACACAGGCAGATGTGCCACTGGTTGACGGTATCGATGGCGCCTTCTTTGTCTTCCTGCATGTCTTTGTTGTAAGCCAGTGGCAAACCTTTCATGGTTACCAGCAGACCTTGCAGACTACCGAATACACGGCCACATTTACCGCGCATCAGCTCCAGCGCATCCGGGTTTTTCTTTTGTGGCATCAGTGAGGAACCTGAAGTCACGGAATCGCCCAGTTGCAGGAAGCCAGCTTCACCTGAGTTATAGAAAATCAGGTCTTCCGCCATGCGAGAAATGTGCATCATACTGGTAGACGCGCAGAACAGCAGTTCCAGCACGAAGTCACGGTCTGATACGGCATCTAAGCTGTTCAGGCACGGTGAATTAAAGCCAAGCTCTTTTGCCAGCATGTCGCGGTCTACCGGATAGGTCGTACCGGCCAGTGCGCCAGAGCCCAGCGGACACTGGTTCATCCGTGCTTTTAAATCTTTCATCCGCGAGAGATCGCGTTTGAACATTTCCACATAGGCCAGACACCAATGTGCGAAATGAATTGGCTGCGCCCGCTGTAAGTGGGTGTAGCCAGGAATAATCGCCTGCTGATGACGGCTAGCCGTCTGCAGCAGGGCGCGGATTAATGACTTCAGATCAGCCTTAAGTGAATCTACGTGTTCGCGAACCCACAGGCGGAAGTCTGTTGCTACCTGGTCATTGCGGCTGCGGCCAGTGTGAAGCTTACGGCCAATATCGCCGAGCTTGTCGATGAGGGCTGCTTCCACAAAGCTGTGGATATCTTCTTCCGGGCTGGCGTCGAAATCCAGCTCCCCTTTTTCTGCCAGCGCCTTAAGCTCTGACAGCGCCGCTTCCAGCTGGCTCTGTTCGTCTTCCGACAGAACGCCTGCTTTCTTCAGACCACGAGACCAAATAATAGAGCCCTGGATATCCTGCGCTGCCATTACCCGGTCGAAGGGCAGGGAGTCATTCACCTGCCGGAACATGTTGCTACTGCCTGCCGCGAAGCGGCCGCCCCACAATGCCATGATAGTCTCCTTACTGCTGTTGCTTTTTCAGTGCTTCGATACGGCTAGACAGACTGAACAGGCGGATAAAGCCTTCAGCATGACTTTGGTCGTATACGTCATCAGCACCGAATGTGGCGAAGTCTTCTGAGTACAGGCTGTTAGGAGAACGACGCTGCGTTACAGTAGCCTGACCTTTGTAAAGCTTCACAACGATGTCACCGGTTACGCGCTTAGCGAAAGACGCAGCGCCAGCCAGCAGGGCATCGTTCAGCGGCGTGAACCAGCGACCGTCATACATTACGTGTGAGTATTCCAGGCCGATTTGTTCACGGTATTTCAGTGATGCTTTGTCCAGAACCATGGTTTCCAGCGCTTTATACGCTGCAACCATTACTGTGCCTCCTGGCGTTTCATAACAACCACGAGACTTCATGCCTACCAGACGGTTCTCAACGATATCGATACGGCCCACACCGTGTGCAGCAGCGATAGTGTTCAGTTTAACCAGTGCCTGGTAAGGCGAAAGCGCTTCGTCATTGACTTTAGTCAGGCGACCTTCTTCGAAAGACAGCGTGACACGTTCTGCTTGGTCAGGTGCATCTTCTGGATCAACTGTCATTGTCCAGATTTGCTTGGTAGGTTCTTGCCATGGATCTTCCAGCTCACCACCTTCGTGGGAGATGTGCCATGCGTTTGCATCACGGCTGTAGATTTTGGTCGCAGAAGCCGTGGTTTTGATATTGCGCTCAGCCAGGTAAGCCAGCAGATCTTCACGGGAAACCATGTCCCACTCACGCCATGGCGCGATAACGTGCAGATCAGGTGCCAGTGAAGCGAAAGTACCTTCAAAGCGAACCTGGTCGTTACCTTTACCGGTACAACCGTGGCACAGTGCATCGGCACCCACTTTACGGGCAACTTCAACTTGCGCTTTGGCAATAACAGGGCGTGCCATTGACGTACCCAGCAGGTATTCACCTTCGTAAATCGCACCGGTAGTCAGCGTTGGATAGATGTACTCGCTAACAAACTCTTCTTTGAGGTCAACGATGTAACATTCACTGGCGCCAGAAGCGATGGCCTTTTCTTTCAGGCCTTCCAGTTCTTCGTCGCCCTGACCCACATCAGCAGCAAACGCCACTACTTCACAGTCATAGTTTTCTTTCAGCCAAGGAATGATGGCCGAGGTGTCTAACCCGCCAGAGTAAGCGAGTACAACTTTGTTCACGTTCTTTTTCATTAAAACCTGTCCTCTTAGGAACTTAGTAGTTTGGTCAAAATAGCGTTTTGTGCATGCATTCTGTTTTCTGCTTCCTGCATCAGCAACGATTGTTCGCTGTCGATGAGGGAACCGGTGATCTCCAGATCACGGTGAGCAGGCTGGCAATGCATCACATATTTTGCGCCGGTTTTTTCCATCAGGGCTTCATTTACCTGATAGGGCATAAATTTATCTTTGATGGCTTCCAGTGGCGTGTCGTCGCCCATTGACAGCCAGGTGTCAGCATAAAGCACGTCTGCACCGATTGCTGCATCAATATCGTTGCTCTGCACAATTTTAACGCCAGTCTTGTCGGCAATGGCTTGCGCTTGCGCAACAATTTCAGGATCGGCTTCGTGGCCTGGTGGGGTTACCACAACCTGATTACAACCAAGCAGTGCGCCTACGATTAACAGAGAATGCGTGACGTTATTGCCGTCGCCGATGTAAGCCATGGTTAAGCCTTCGGTTTTGCCGAACGCCTCGTACATGGTGAGATAATCTGCCAAACCCTGACACGGGTGATATTTATCACACAGCGCATTAATTACCGGTACTTTCGCCGCTTTGGCGTAGTCTTCCAGGGTGCTGTGTGAGAACACACGGGCAACAATAGCGTCTGCCCAGCACGCCAGATTCGCAGCGGTATCGACGTTGTCTTCACGACCAGCCAGTTTGCCACCCTGAACATCCAGATAGACCATGTGGCCACCCAGTTTATTAATACCAATGTCGAAACTTACGCGGGTACGCAGAGACGGCTTTTCAAACAGGGCGGCAACAGATTTGCCCGCCAGTACCTGGCTGTATTTCGCTGGATTTTGTTTAATCGTTACGGCTAAATCTAGCAGCGCCTTCGTGTCTTCGGGTGTCCAGTTAGCAAAGGACAATAAATCCTGTTTCATGGTCAATATCCTCAATACGGCTATGGCGCAACGCGCGTACCGGTATCCTTATTTAAAATGGTGTTGATGTTGGCATCCCAACTGGCAATCGTCACCGGACGACCCAGTGATGCGGCCGCTAATAAAGCGGCATCGGTTTTCACTTTCATGCCATCGGTAATAACGCCATCATCTACCAATGAATCGATTTGTTGTTGATTTAATTCAGCAATCAGCTGCTTATTGCCGTCGAGTACGCCTTTAACGTTAGACAGTAAAAGCAGTTCACCGTCTACCAGCTGCGCAATAACCGTCGCCGCCTGATCGGCGTTAATATTCAGTAAACGACCGCTGTCGCTTGAGCCGATAGAGCTCACCACTGGCAGCAGTGACTGGCTGGTCAGTGACTTCAGCAATGTTGGATCATTGGCTGCAGGTACACCTACCGCGCCATACTTCTCGTCCAGCGGCTCACAACTTACCATGCCGCCGTCCAGCAATGAAAGGCCAACGGGTGTCAGGCCACTGCGAATGGCAAAGGCGCAAAGGGATTTATTGGCACTGCCTGCCAATGTGCCACAGATATAGGGCATATGTTCGTCAGGCGTTACCCGCAAACCATCAATTTTCTGGCTAGGCAAATTCAGCGCGGCCATCAGGGTTTCAACCAGCGGACCACCGCCATGTACGATGATCACCGGACGGGTTTTCATGACTTCACCCACAGAGGTGAGCAATGACAAGGCTGCCTGTTCGTCTTCCAGCAGCGCACCACCCACTTTAATTACAATAGGAGATAAGCTCATTGCGCTACCAACCCTTCAGAAACGGGTAAGCCACTGATCAGGTTCGCACACTGCATGGCTTGTGAAGCTGCACCTTTTAGCGTGTTATCAATAGCGCTGGTGATTACCGCGTAACCGGAGGTTTCATCCAGCTTCCAGTAAAGATCCACGAAGGGGGTATTTACCACGTCATCCAGTTTCGGGAAGCTTTCACGCAGACGCACAATCGGCTTACCCGTGTAGGCATTCTGATAAACGCTGTTGAGTTGCTCTGCAGTCACGCCGGGTTTCAGTTTTACGGTAACCGTGGCCAGAATGCCGCGTTTAAAGTTACCCAGGTGAGGAGTGAAAATAACACCCGTACCCAGCCAGGCTTCAATTTCCGGTGTATGTCTGTGCCCCAATACACCGTAGGCTTGCAAGCTCACTTCGCAAAAACTGTTGGCAAGGGCGGCTTTGCGACCCGCACCGCTAACACCAGATACAGCGTTAATGACCGGGCGTACCGCACTGTCGAGCAGGTTGTTCTCTGCCAGTGGTTTTAACGCTGATAATGATGCGGTGGGGTAGCAGCCAGGCACAGCAACGATGCTTGCTGCAGCGATATCGCTGGCATACCACTCGGCCAACCCATAAACCGCTTTGTCGAGACATTCTGTAGCAGTGTGCTTAAAGCCGTAAAACTGCTCGAATACCTCGGTGTTTTTGATGCGGAATGCGCCGGATAAGTCGAGTACTTTTGCTTTACCTTTGCTCAGTGTTGGCATCCAGTTATGGCTGGCTTCATGGGGCGTTGCCAGGAACACGAGATCCATGGATTCGGCAAGGGTGATCAGAGTATCGTCTGAGATAGGTGTTAGCGTGTATTGACTTAGATGCGCGTACTGGCCGTGAATTGCAGAGATCGGTTTATCTGCATCGGCGCTGTTTTGAGAAACAAAGGTACCCGCCAGTTCCATTGCCGGATGACGGTGAACCAAGTCAACGAGTTGTGCGCCGGTGTAACCACTGGCTCCGATAATAGCTACTTTCAACATAATGGTTTAATTAAGTTTGTGAGGGAAAAAAAACACTTTCTACCTTTGTAACCGAGTAAGGGATACTGTTTTGTTTACTCGCCTACAAAGGTAAAAAGTGCGCTACCGCAAAAGCAAGTCTACACCGGATCGTCGGTGTTCGCTGTGCTGTGTGTAGCCAGCCAGGGGAGAGCTAAACTGTTTTACCTTTTCAGCCAGCCATAGGGGCTTGCTGGTTGGTTGATTCATGAGTGTGTCCTGTTAAATTCTCTGTCGTGGAGGTGTGCGGGAAGGTCCAGGCAGACCCAAAAAAGCACACGTCGAATTACGCAGAGATTACTAAACCGTTGCCAATTCTACTCGCATGGAATAAATATGCAATAAATATGTATAAATATTTCATCGTATCTGGCTGTTTAATTTTCGTGATATAGTAAATCGTTAATCTGTGACATTCATTTGACAACAAGGTATTGGCATTAATCCGGTGTGCTACTGGTTTGGCCTGTAGACGTTAGTATAAATAGGACAATAAAATGAATAGAAAAACGGTTGCGTTGGTTGCGCACGACCACAAAAAAGCCGAATTGCTTGCCTGGGTAAATGCCCATATCGAAGCCATGCGCAAATGTGATTTGGTGGCCACCGGAACAACCGGGGGACTCATTTCCGATGACACAGGCCTTGCCATTACCCGATACAAAAGCGGGCCATTAGGAGGCGATCAACAGATTGGGGCACTCATTGCTGAGGGTAAGTTAGACGCGCTCATTTTCTTCTGGGACCCGTTAAACCCTGCGCCTCATGATCCTGATGTGAAAGCGTTACTACGTTTATGCTCTGTGTGGAATGTTCCTGTAGCGTGTTCGTCAGCGACTGCTGACCTCATCATTACTTCGCCGCTTTTCTTTGCCGAGGATTATTTACCTTTTAAACCGGAGTACTGATTAAACCGAAGTACTGGCCGGTTGCACTGCGCTGCAATGTAAAGCTTGCGTAAAGCTTCTGGCGAATGGATTTTTGCGTTGTCTCTATCAGGTAAACTTATCACCTAGAATTTGGAGACTATAATAATGACTCAGGCCGTTTTTTCCATGTCGGTATTGCGCGCTATGTCATCGGCAGGTAGTCAGCGTTATGCACGCTCGCAACACGTAGGAGAAAGATCCATGGTCGCCCCAGCGACAAATCAGCCCATTCTGATTATTGACGACGATCACGAGTTAACCGATATGCTTCGTACTTATTTGGAAGCTACTGGCTATGCTGTGACTGTGGCGAACGACAGCGTGGAAGGTCTGCGTCTGGCAACATCGGGTGAAACCTTTGAGCTTATTCTGCTGGATGTGATGATGCCGCAGCTGGACGGCTTTGAGGTGTTGAAAAAGCTCCGAATCAGTCACCTTACCCCGGTATTGATGCTTACCGCCAGGGGCGATGATTTTGATCGAATTTTAGGGTTAGAGCTGGGAGCCGATGATTACCTGCCAAAACCGTTTAATCATCGCGAGCTTTTGGCAAGAATAAAAGCCATATTCCGTCGCCTTGAGTTATCCGGGCAAATGCGTCAGCAGCAGGATTTGGCAATTAATCACATTTCTCTGAGTGTGAGCAGACAAGTTGCTGCCTGCAATAATACAAGCTTAACGTTAACCAACACCGAATTTGCAATTCTGCATTTATTAATGGTGAATGCCGGTCAACTGGTTACAAAAGAAGAAATCAGTTCAAAGGTGCTGGGTAAAAAGCTGCAGGCGTTCGACCGTAGTATCGATATGCATGTGAGTAACTTGCGTAAAAAGCTGTCAGAAACGACCCGCGATGAAAAAATCAAAACCATCCGTGGCTCAGGATATTTATTAAGACTCGCTTCATGACCCTGTTCTCCCGGTTTAACCCAGCCCGGCGCGTTGTCGGGCGTTTGTTTTTGTGGTTCTGGATAACCTTTATTTTCACGGCGGTTACTACCTTTTATGCGGTGAATTTTTTTACTGATAATGTCGAGATTAGTCCGCCAAAAGGCCAGGATATCGTTTTACTTAACGAGGCTCGTGATGCCATTTTGTCGATGGCAAAAAACAGTAATGAAGCGCTCAGTTTGAAGGAAATGGTGCGGCGCGCTGATCGGATAAACCGTCATCACATTATTGGTGTCGATCTCGCTTCCGGGAACATCCTTCGGCATGCAGGGCCGCCTATGCACCCTGATGAAATAAGAGACATAGAACGCCTGTCAGAGCAACCTTCACCTCTGTCTTTAATCCGCAGAAACTTCGAAACCGTGGGACCGGTAAAGCTCAGTGTAGGGTCAAAAGAGATTGCCCTTTTTATGATGCGACCTAATGGGCCACCAACGGGTGAAATCTCCATTATCTATTTTCTATGTATCGCTTTGGTAATTACCATTGTGCTTTCATATCTGTTTGCCCGCTCGCTAGTTAAACCGATTAAACAATTGCAACAAAGCAGTAAGGCGTTGGCGACTGGAAACTGGAAAGCCCGTGTCGAAAAGCCCGCATTACGCAGAGACGAACTTGGCGAGCTGTCCCGCGATTTTAATGCCATGGCCAGTCAGCTAGAAAAAATGTGGCAGGGCCAGCAGCGTTTGTTGGCCGATATTTCTCACGAGTTACGCTCGCCATTAGCCAGATTACAGATGGCATTGGGGATTGCTCACCAGCAGGATGTCGACCCGGCGACACTTAGCCGAATTGAACGTGAAGCAGAGCGCATGGAGGCTCTGGTGGCCCAATTGCTTACTCTGACCCGTGCTGAGTCAGCGGTGCCGCAATTTGATTCTCTTTCTCTGGAAGAAGCGTTTCAAAGTACGCTGGCTGATGCGACCTTCGAGGCGGGTAATCATGGAAAAAAAGTCGAAGTGTCACCGTTTCCAAGTGCCAAGATTGTGGTTAACCATACGATGATTTGTAGTGCGGTGGAAAACGTCATACGCAATGCCATTCGTTATGCCGAGTCTTGCGTGTCGGTATGTTTTACGGTTACCGATACCGATTGGGAAGTCGTTGTGAGCGACGACGGGCCGGGCCTCGATGAAGCAGATTGTAAATCTATCTTTTCCCCGTTTTACCGAGCAAGCCTTGCCCGCGACAGAGAATCCGGTGGTGTTGGGTTGGGCCTGGCCATTGCAAAAGCGGCAGTGGAAATGCATCATGGCGAGATTCACGCAACCCGAAATACGTCCGGTGGCCTCGCGGTATCCATAGCCGTGCCGATGGACGGGCAGAAGTAATGGAACGGAAACTCTCCTCAGAACACCAATTAACGGTTCAACCGCAAGTTATTGCCGACTTTTGGCAGCGCCATGTTAAAACCGGCACATTAAAAACCGCAGATAACATTCGTTTGGCGTATGCCTATAGCGTTCCGCAGAATGCCCGGGGGACCGTGGTTATCTCCAGTGGTCGTATTGAAGCCTATCTGAAATACCAAGAAGTGGTGTTCGACTTCTTTCACCATGGCTATGCGGTATTCATTCATGATCATCGCGGACAGGGGCTATCTTCGCGGATGACGGAAAACCCCCACCAGGGCTATGTAGAGCACTTCGATCAGTATGTCGCTGACATGGAAACGTTTATCGAGCAAAAGGTGAAAGTACTTCAACCTAAGGGCCCGCGATATCTTGTCGGACACAGCATGGGTTGTGCAATTGGTGCGCTCACCGCACTTGAGCATCCAGATTACTTTGATAAGCTGGTGTTTTGCTCGCCCATGTTTGGTATTCGCCCGGCATTACCGCGCTGGCTGGCGAATCAATTGCTAAACCACTTTACCCGCAAATTTACTAAGGCAGGCTTAGCCACAGATTATTTTGTTGGTCAAAAAGACTATCTGCCCCCGGTTTTTGAAAACAACCATTTAACCCACAGCCGTATCCGATATCGTTTATTCAGAATGCTCTACGCAGAACAACCGGCGTTGCAATTGGGTGGCGTTACTATTCATTGGCTTCGCGCGGCATTGCACGCGATAGATATTATCGAGTCGAGAGCGAGTGAACTTAATCAACCTTGTTTGTTACTGAGCGCAGGGAGCGATACGGTGGTTGATAATCGACGGCAGATGCGGGTAGCGCAGAAGTTGAAAGCGGTAACGGCAAAATCGTTACCAGGGGCTTACCACGAGTTGTTTATCGAAAAAGACGATATTCGCAACGATACATTCCAGGCTATCTTCGATTTTCTCGCCTAGTCGATGAGTCCAATACCAGGACTTTTTTACAAAAGTGTCTCTGATTTTCACACCATGTAGTGCTTTTCACATGTAGATTAGAAAGGTGCCTTTCTCATACTTTTCTATAAGATCCTGATCGCCAAGCATTTTTAATGAAATATTTATTACACAGAAAATTGCGGTATGGCTCATGCACTACTAAAGTCTATAGAGTGAAGAAATCCCTACGTTGTGTCTTCACTTTGTGAAATTCAGACGACAGTGAGACCGCCCATAGAGTAGCGGCATAAGGCAGAAATAATGCAAAAATATGATTTTCTTCGAACTATGAAATTAGAAGCGCCAGTAAATACTGATTTATCATCTGTTTATGGTCATTCAGTGAATACTTTTAGCCCACTTTCAGACCGTCTGGCAAAATTTGCCAGTAGTCCTGTATCACAGCGCAAAGCCCGCCGCTGGGCCGCTATGGCACAAACAAACCGGGTACTTAACGCACTGTAAAAGCCCGTTGCACCAAAATGGCTCACAGGTAGGAACTTCTTCCCCCGTTCCACTGTGGGCTTGTTAACCCGCGTATCACGCTTTATCCTTGCTTCCCCTAGTATGCAACCGTGATCCCAGAATGCTTGATATAGTACTTTTCCAGCCTGAAATTCCCCCTAACACTGGCAACATAATTCGACTGTGTGCGAATACAGGATTTGCACTTCACTTAATTGAGCCTCTAGGTTTCGAGTGGGATGATAAACGTGTACGTCGGGCCGGTCTGGACTACCACGAGTTTGCTGATGTTAAGCGCCACGCCGATCTCAATGCCTACCTGGAAACACAGCAGCCGCAACGTATATTTGCCTGTACTACCAAGGGAAAAGCTTTTCATAGTGACGTGCAGTATCAAAAGGGTGACGCACTAATTTTTGGCCCGGAGACTCGCGGATTGCCGGATGATTTTATTCAGTCACTGCCGCCAGAGCAGCGTGTTCGTATTCCTATGTTGCCAGACAGCCGAAGCATGAACTTGTCTAATGCCGTCTCTGTTTTTGTGTACGAAAGCTGGCGTCAGCTTGGCTACGATGGCGCGCGGTAGCAAAACCTTCAAAATTCTAGACGAAAGTATACCTCACTTATATTGAAATACTTGTGAGAATTATTATCATTAGCATCCTTTTTTGGGGGATGTATGGAACTTATTTTTTCAGGTGGATGGGTACTATGGATTCTCATTCTACTTTCGGTCTATTCACTGGCTACCATTGCCTGGCTTTTACTGCAAAGCCGCGCGGCTGTAATTAATGCGCCTGTTTCAACTTCTGCTGCGGCGCAGCACCCTGTCGTTCACGCCCTTGAGCAAGCTGCAACAAAATCAGGTTATAAGGCCGATTCTCTGCAGGAACGACTGTCTTCCATAGCCTTTGAGCATCTTACGGCATTCCGACAGACCATGCGTCCGTTGGAAGTTGTGGCAGCTGCAGCCCCCCTTATTGGTCTTCTAGGCACCGTACTTGGCATGATTGAAGCCTTTGCTACGCTTTCGCAGGTAGAAGGACAGATCGATCCCTCGCTTCTTGCTGATGGTATCTGGCAGGCATTGCTCACCACTGCTGCTGGTCTCATCGTCGCTATTCCCGCTCTTGTCGCATGGCATTATCTTGATAAGAAAGTCGAGAATTCCGCAGCGCTGCTTAATCGCTACATCATAGACAAAGTGAGCAGGAGCTGATCATGACAGCTCTTGTTTCAAAAGCATCAAAAAAACCATCAATCGGACTCACGCCGTTAATTGACGTGGTATTCATCTTATTGATTTTTTTCATGCTGGTGATGCAGTTTCAGAGCTTTCAACAAAATGACATCAAACTTTCGAGTACCCGTTCTACCGGCGTTAAAAAGGATGGCGTTGCCAAAGTAGTCGTTGAGTCCTCGGTTCAGTGCAAATATCAGAATGTCGTGCAGCCTTGCGATGAACTTTTCAGTCAATTGGGAAAAAGCAGCGTTTCAAGAATTGTTCTCGGGTATAGCGATGATGTAGCGCTGCAACATGTCATGTCTCGCTATGACCAGTTAAGCGAACACTTCTCTGATGTATCTCTGGCCATTGAAGTGCCTTTGCCGGAGGGGAATGCGAAATGAATTTCAATCCGCTTACGGCGAAACCACCGGCCAGACCAGGTATCGAACCCGTTTTACCGTTAATTAATGTGGTTTTTCTCTTACTCATCTTCTTTCTTATGACGGGAAAAATGCAGAAATCAGCGGTGCCTGCCATTGTACCCCCAGAGCAAATCGCTGAGAAACGCGCTATCGAATCAGATCCCAACGATTGGTTGTACCTGGATGTGGCTGGTGAATTAACTTGGCGTGGAATAAGTGTAAGCGACGCAGAGTTAATTAAAGAAGCGCCTTCACCTGTTGTTCTATTTGCCGATGGAGATGTGACAGGCAAGGTGTTGAACCAGGCTCTGGCGAAACTAAGTGCTACAGACATCCGTGAAGTAGCGGTAGTGACAGAGAAGGTTCTGCCATGAAAACTCAATTCATAGTAGGTTCAATGGCGTTGCACGCAGCAATTTTCATCGTTATGGGGTTGAACGATGAAAGTAGCGGGGAAAAAGCCCGGGCAGGAAAATCGTTGCCAGAATACTCAGCTACAATAATGGAGATTGCTCGTGAACCTTCTTCTCCTGACAGTGCGCAGCCTGAGCGTGATGTGATTAGTGAGCAACCTCAGAATAATGAACCTGTCACAGACGTCGTTGCTGTAGAAAACGACGCATTAGGCGACCGTGATAAATCTGACAAGCTATCAGAATCGGCTATCGAAAATCTGCCAGATTCGAGCAGAAAGCGAGCCGCTGACATTCAGGAAAACGCGGTTTTGGAAGTCGAAAAAAAACCAGCTGCTAACCAACCAGAAGTAGAAGAGCAGCCTCAAACCGAAGCGCCCAGACAAGAGCTTGTCATGCAAGAGACTGCAAATGAAGACCGCAGCCCTGCAGATAATCAATCTTCAGAAACACAGCCTTTTCCTGAGGTTCCCCCTCAGGCTTTATCTGCTGGTATACAACAAGCAGCGCTGGAGGCAAAGGAAGGCGATGGGCAGAATTATGACAGTTTAGGCGGCAGCGGCATTACCGATTCCGAATGGGCAAACTACAAAGAAACGGTGTTCTCAGCTATTCACGCTCAAAAGGTTTATCCCAAGCAAGCGCGAATTCGGCGAGCGGAAGGTGTGGTAACCGTCAAGTTTGTCGTTAATAAGCGGGGCAAAATTGAGAGTTTTCGGCTACTCCGGCGTGCCAAAAGCAAGCACCTCAACAGCAGTACAGAAAAACTGTTTGTCGGTTTGCAGCTACCCGCCCCCGTTGCGTCATTACATTCAAAATTTCCGTCCACTTTGACGGTACCCATTAAATACTCACTCAACTAGGTAACAACATGAAGTTAAATGCAATCACACTCGCACTAGGGTTTGTTGCGGCGTCAACGTTCGCACAGGAAGAAGTACTCCCAACAGTAGAAGTTGAGGCAACTGTGTCTGAGGCGGATAAAGTTGTTGCAGTTGACGGCCAGCGCGTAGGCGCATCTGAGGGCGCACAACTGATAACTGACGACTATATTCGCGCGCAACAGTCCACAACGCTGGCTGACGCCTTGAGAAAAACCACCAGCATTCAAATTGATGAGGAAGGTGGCCCGCAAAGCTCTTTGATTTACATTCGCGGTTTTTCGCAGGATCAAATAAGTGTTCGCGTGGAAGGTGCACCAAAGAATTTTAGTCAGGTAAGACATGGTGGGGCCGGAAGCACCTGGATAGAGCCTGACATGTATAAAAGCATCACCGTTGTACCTGGCGTAGCGTCAAACGTTTACGGAAACGGGTCTCTGGGCGGTGTAGTGTTGTTTGAAACTAAAGACCCGGAAGACGTGATTAAACAAGGTCAGGATTATGGCGTAAATCTGCGCGCCGGAATCGAAACCAACGGCCAGAGTAATTATCTCAGTGTTGATGCGGCAAAGAGTCTGAGTGAAGAGTTTGCAGTGTCTACGACTCTCGTTCGTCGTGATACAGACCCATACGAAGACGGCGAAGGACGTGAAACCCTTGAAGGTTCAACAGGTACTGAAGATATAAACGGACTGTTTAAGGCTGTATATACTCCAACTGATGAGCAGCGCTTAGAAGCCTCGTACCAGCGTAACGAAAAAGAATACATTGCTCGCACCACGTCAGGCAGTGGCGCATACAGCGACCCGCGTGAGACAGAGGTAACGGAGGAAACGTCTAGCGTGATGTACGCGTTTAATCCTGAAGATAATCAGTACCTGAACCTCAGAACCCGCTTTTCAACAACATCGACCAATCGCTGGAGGCAGACTGTGGGTGGCGATGACGCGACAGAGTGGGGCGTAGATACAACGTATTTCGAATTCGAAAATATCAGCGACTTTATTCAGAGTGATGACGTGATTCATCAGCTCCGCTACGGCGTGGATTACACCAATGATGATGTACTGACCGCCTATACCAGTAATGATGGTAACCCAATTGAGCGGGAGCGCACCCAGTACGGTATTTACCTGAGCGATACGGTATACATTGGAGAAACCCTTGAAGTCGTCGGGAGTGTTCGTTACGACAACTTTAAAAATGAAAATGACGGTTCCTCCATTGATGAATCTGCAATTTCACCAAAAGTGAGCCTGAGCTGGGCTCCACTTGAAGAAACGTCAGCAAAAGGACTCACGTTATATGCTGTTGTTGGTCAAGGCTTCCGTAGTCCTTCTGTTCACGAAGCCTACGGACGCGGTGACCCTGAAGCGATATGCGGTCGTCGAAGCTGTTCTGAACTGCTGCCCAACGAATCACTGAAAGGTGAAACATCTGACAGCTGGGAAGCCGGAGTTCGCTATAACCGTAGCGGTTTGTTCTCTTCTGAAGATCAGTTTAACTTCCAGTTTGGCTATATTCGCAATGATGTTGAAGATCTGATTAGCTCACAGGAGACCGGGACGTACGAAACCGATGTAGGTAACGATGGCACTATCGATACTGTCATTGTCAGCCAGTTTCAGAACATCGACAACGCAGAAATTGATGGTTTTGAATTGTCTGTGAACTACACCAGCAATGACTATTTTGCCGCGTTGACTGCGCAGAATATGGACGGAACAGACAGTACAGGAGCCAAGCTTGCAGATATCGCTCCTTCATCTATAAATGCATCAGCAGGTATGTACCTGCTCGATGGTAAGTCACGTGTTGGTGTCGATATCACAAACCGTGATGATCGAGAGTACGTGCAACGTAACATTGAACGCCGTCGCGAAGGTTACACCATTGTGGACCTGTTTGGCTCCTATCAGGTTACCGATGACTTTCTGGTACAACTGCGGGTAGCTAACCTGTTCGATAAATTGTACGCCAAACGGGCAATAACCGAGGGGGTTGATGAAAACGGAGATGCGATTGATGTGACCACGTATCAGCCTGGGCGCAATATTAAGCTCACTGTGCAGTACAGCTTTTAATACCTTTACGCTCTTTCCCTGAAAGGTAAAGTCGGCTCTTCACTCTGAAAAAGCCGACTTTACCGCATGGTCTTAAAGCAGGCATAACACCACAATGCACAAACTTATTACCACGCTCCATCGCTGGATTGGCTTTCCACTTGGCGTATTTTTTGCCGTCACCCTTTTTACTGGATTACTAACTGGGTTCGACGATTACCTCGAAACTGAAAAGACCTTCGGGTATGAGTATACTAAAATCACCGACTCAGTTTTGTCTGCCGGGCTTGCTGCGCTTATCACACAGCATCCGCAGGCCCGGTCAATATATTTCCCTTCTGAGTCGTCACCGTTATTCAGGGTGGTGCTTCGGGGAGAGACATACTGGTATGACCCATTTACACTCAGGGAAGTCGCTCACAACGTTTCAGACCGCGACGGATTCTTCCCGTTTGTACTGAGAATACATCGGAATTTTCTACTTGGTCGAACTGAATATGCAGGGCTTAGCGGCGCAGAATGGGTTGCATGGTGTGGTCTTGGCGCTGCACTGATCAGTGTGCTCGGCATTTATATGTGGTGGTTTCAACGTCGTACATTCAAATTTTCCAGGCTGGTGCCAGCATCGACTAAAATATCAGCCTGGTACTTTTCCCATTTATCTTCTGGCATCGTTACCGTTGTTTTTGTTTTGCTCTTCACATTAACCGGTGCAGCTATCACGTATCGAAGCGTAGCGCAGAATTTGCTTACCGATTCCCCCATCAAACCCGTAGTTCATGCGCCTGTATATACGGGAGGTAATTGGGAACAAAGTCTTACTCTGGCTAAGCAGCAATTTCCGGGAGCAGAGTTAGTCAGTGTTGGGGCGACCCGGGCTCGTGGAGCTGCCGCCAGCCTGGCTGGCACAATGCAATTCAGATTTGCAACCGAAGGCGATTGGCTTGGTCTTGCCGGCAGTTATGTGTTTGTTGATAGCGGCTCGGCTGCAGTGGTCGCTACACAAACGTTTGCTGATCACACTCTGGGGCAGAAGATTTATCAGATGATATTGCCTTTGCATACCGGACGGGGGATCACGCCTTATTACCTGCTGGTTATGCTTTTGATAATGAGCCTGGCATTGATAATGACCGTGGCCGGGGTAACCAGTTTTGTCATGAAAAAATCCAAATACGAAAAAAAGCTGAAGAAAAATGTAACGGCACTGAGTGCTAGGGGCAGTGCCATACCCAAAGGTGATCTTAGGAAGTAATATGAAGCATTTAATTTTATCGGCACTGGTCAGTGTAATCTGCAGTGTGATAGCAATAAATTGGTTGGCACCGGTATCGGCAAACGCTACAGGGCAGCATGGCGCAACCAATGCAGCAACTGGCAATCATTCCGGGCAAGCAGGGAATAACGCTGGAAGAAACCAGAGCATTTCGTCTGCAAGCGAGAGTGGGGCAGCAAGAGGGCGGAATCAGCGTCAAGATGGCGACGCGGTTGTTCGTGGTCAGAACCGGAAAGGTAATGGTGAGCGTCTCCCTCTTATCGCCGGATTTAACCCTGTAGATACAGAAAGCAGTTTACTAGATATGACAGTTAAGCTTGCCCTGGATGCAGAGCAGCAAGCATCTGTGCGCAGTATTTTACTGACGTATCGTAAAAGCTATATGGCACACTCAAAAGATGTCAATAATTCCAAATTACTATTGGTATCACTTAACCCTGATGAACCGGGTTATGAAAACGACAAAAATAAGGTCAGAGAAGCAGTGCTCCAGGCGCTAAGTGCGCAACTGGAAGACACATTAGAAGCCAAGCAAAAGATATTCGAAGTATTAAATGCCACGCAGGTCAAGATAGTAAAACACTTATAATAGTGCATTCATCTACAACCAATGTTTGGAAATGTTAAGTTGTGCAAAGCCCGTGGTATATGACTGCGGGCTTTTGTATTTTAGAGTTTTAATTATAAGGAAAGACTGTGTTTTCAAAAGGATCCATCAAGTCGCTAATATGGTTACTGGCAGCCATTATTATCGCTGCGGCTGCATATCAACTTTGGACTTCCCTTTCTGGATCTTCCAGTGCTACTGAATCAACAACGTTTTCGACAGCCCAAAAAGGCACAATCGAAAAAAGCATTATTGCTACCGGCCAATTAGAACCTAAGCATTATGTAGTAGTCGGTGCGCAGGTTTCGGGTCAGGTTGAAAAAATTCACGTTGAAGAAGGCGATGTGGTTAAAGAGGGAGCGGTACTTGTAGATATTGATGCTACCGTTTTCGAAACGCAGGTACAGAATGCTGAAGCAGCACTCGAGTCGATGAGAGCGCAGTTAGCCCAGCTTGAGGCGGAACGTGAACTGGCCATTCTGCGAGAGAAACGCAACAACAATCTATTCGAACAAAATGCGGTAAGTGAAGATGTGGCTATCAGTAGTCGCATTGATGTGAAAGTACTGGATTCACGGATTAAAGCCAGTTCTGCACAAATTCGCTCTAACGAGGCGTCGCTGGCGGGGGACAAAGTGACATTAGGGTTTGCCCGTATCTATGCACCTATCAGCGGGACTATTGCTTCCATCGCCGTGCGTCAGGGCCAAACCCTGAACGCCAATCAAAATGCACCGGAACTACTGCAAATTTCAGATTTGACTACCATGACCTTGCGGGCCGAGGTGTCAGAAGCCGATGTAGAGTCAATTTATCGCGGCATGCCGGTTTACTTCTCGACAATTGGCAACACCAAAAAACGATATCACTCTACGGTTCGTCAGGTACTTCCTACCCCAACCATTATTAACGATGTTGTGTTGTATCAGGTACTCATTGATATTGAAAACCCCGATGGCGTGCTTATGGATTCCATGACCACTCAGGTGTTTTTCATTGAAGAAAAGCAGGAGGATACCTTAGTTGTGCCTCTAGGGGCGCTGCGAGGACCACCGGGAAGAAAATTTGTCCTTGTCAGGGAAAATGGCGAAATGGTTCGCAAGCCTGTGACTGTGGGCGTGACAACTCGTACCGAGGCTGAAATCCTCTCCGGTATCAACGAAGGCGACGAAATCGCTTCCGGTCAGCGCTCTGCTGCGGTAAGTGGTGAGGAACGCCAGCGCGGTTTTGGCGGCCCGGATGGCGGACCACCGAGGATGCCTCGTGGGTAAGCCTTCTCTCATCGAACTCAATAATGTGGTGCGTAGCTACCAAACGGAAGGCACTGAAGTTCGTGCACTGGATGGAATTTCACTGACAATCCGTAAGGGCGAGTTTGTTGCCATTATGGGTCAGTCTGGCTCAGGGAAATCCACGCTGATGAATATTCTCGGCTGTCTGGATACACCTTCTGCGGGTAGTTACACCATCAACGGGCACAACGTTAATTCACTGACGCAGGAACAGCTGTCGGCGCTGCGCTTAAAAACCTTCGGCTTCGTGTTTCAGCGTTATCAGCTACTGGCCAGCCATTCCGCCATTGAGAACGTGGCACTGCCTGCCATTTACAGTAATACCGACAAGCAAGAACGTGAAAAGCGGGCCGCAGAATTGTTGACCCGATTGGGCTTAGGCGATCGCCTTGAGCACCGACCTGGTGAGATGTCGGGGGGGCAACAGCAACGGGTTTCCGTTGCCAGGGCGCTTATTAACGGTGCAGAGGTTATTCTTGCCGATGAGCCAACCGGTGCCCTCGACTCAGCCAGTGGCGAGCAATTGCTTGCGTTGCTTAAAGAGCTGCATGGTGAAGGCGTTACCATAATTCTTATCACCCACGATCCTGCCGTGGCAGAACATGCCGAACGTCAGGTGCATTTGCTGGATGGAAAAATCGTATCGGACAGCGGCGAAGCTGTACCGGAAGAGACACCCCAAGAGAGCACGCAGGGCGCTGTTCAGGCGTTTCGAAGTATTTCCGGCGCTGCCGCGCTCGGCATGGCATTTTCTTCTTTGCGGCTTAACTGGTTTCGTACTCTGCTAACACTACTTGGCATCATTATTGGTGTTGCTGCCGTGGTGACGATGATGGCCATAGGCGAGGGCGGTAAACAAGATGTACTCAAGCGCATTGAAGCCATTGGTACCAATCTTATTTCTGTGCGTCCGGGTGGGCGAAATATGCGTAACTCGGGCGACGTTGCCACGTTAACGCTGGCCGATGCGGATGCATTGAGAGACATCCCTGGAGTGATGTACGTTGCTCCCGAGCGCTCTTCCCGAAATACCATGCGCTATGGTGAAAACGACTTTTCCGGTCGGATTAAAGGCTCCACGCCGGATTACCTTCACGTAAAAGATTGGGAAATAGCCCAAGGCGTATTTTTCACTGAGGAAGATGTGAGGAATTACGCACCCGTCGTGGTGATCGGTGACACCGTTGCTGAAACTCTTTTCGAAGATAAAATGCAAGCAGTTGGTAAGTACATACTTATGTCAAACTCGCTGTATCAGGTGATTGGGGTATTAAAATCAAAAGGCGCAACCGCTGGTGGTAGCGATCAGGATGATGAAGTACTGATCCCGGTAACGACCGGACGACTGAAAGTTTTCGGCCGTGATTACTTAAGCGGTATTACCATTAAGGCATCGGGCTCTGATGTTGCCTCACAAGTGAAAGACGCGGTGTTGGAAACGCTTAAACAGCGTCATGGAGCAGAAGATGTGATGGTGTTCACCACTGATTCTCTCGTGGAAGCGGTAACGGAAACCCAAAATACGTTGACCTGGCTGTTAGCTTCAGTTGCGGCAATCTCGCTGTTTGTAGGCGGTATTGGCGTAATGAATATCATGCTGGTAAACGTGTCAGAGCGTAAGCGGGAAATAGGCCTGCGAATGGCTACCGGCGCCAAGCCTGCAGATATTCTCAAGCAGTTTAATATTGAAGCGTGGGTGGTGTGTATTCTGGGTGGTGCTGTGGGCATTGTACTGGGCTATGGTGTCATTCTCATCGTTTCCCAGTTTTCGATTTCCGTTGCGTATACCTTGATGCCGCCCGTGCTGGCATTCATTACCTCATTGCTGGTTGGCGTATTGTTCGGCTATGCGCCCGCACTAAAAGCATCCCGTCTTAGCCCTATAGAAGCCTTGTCAGAGGATTAATATGAACAATAAATCTGTCGGCTTGCTAGTGGCCGCTATGCTTTCGGGCTGTGCTTACTCACCAAACGAGCAGGCTTATCGTGAGCACATTCAAACACCGGACATTTTCGAATTTTACACCGATGAGGATAGCCAGGTTGCGGTTGAGCAGGACTGGTGGACGGTGTTCGGCTCTACGCCGTTAAATGAACTCATGACGCGGCTGATGGCTGACAACCTGAGCCTGGAAGAAGCCCGTATGCGGGTGGACCGGGCGGTTTTACTCCTCGAACAAAGTCGTGCCGATAATATTCCCGATGTGAGTGCAGGTATTAGCGGGCGGTCCGGCAAGGACTTTGATGATGGAAATACCTCTAGTAGTTCTTCAGGAAACGTGGGGCTGAGCTATACCTTCGATGTGTGGGGAAGTCGTGAAGCAACACAGTTAGGGCTCTCGTTGGGCATTGATAGTCAGCGTTTTACCCAACGGAGCGCGGCTCTGCAGGTTCAGGGCCTTTTAGCCAGTGAGTACTTCAACCTATTGTCATTACAGCAGCGTTTGGTAATTGCACGTAAGAACTACGAGGCGGCAGACCAGCTCTATGAATTAGTGCGTATTCGCTTTGAAGAAGGTGATGCATCGGGTATTGAGGTGAGTCAGCAACAGAATACTCTGCTCACTGCACGTGGCGAACTACTTCGACTCAACAATCAGGCGACACTGAGCCGTCGGGCCATTGCTGTATTACTGGGTGATGCGGTACTCACACCTGTGAATAGTGAAGAGTCAATTCTGGCGATGGCAGTGCCGGAAATCAGTCTATATCAGCCCGCCAGTGTGTTAAAGCAACGCCCTGATGTACAAATTGCTGATGTAACGTTGCAGCAAGCAGATATTGCCGTGTATCAGGCCGGCATTCAGGGGTTACCCGGGCTCAGTTTTAGTGCTGATTTGTCGGTGAATGATTTGCTCGATTTGGCTTCTGGCTGGAGTGTAGGTGCGGCGCTGAGCAGTGCGGCCACATTATTCGATGGCGGTAGAATTGAAGCGGGCAAAAAGATTGCGGCGACCGACCGCGAGCTGGCCTGGAATAACTTCAGAGCTACGACCATCACTGCTTCTCAGTCGTTGCTGGATGCGCTGGATAACTTTACGTATCAAAAGGCTGCGTATGAACTCGATTTGATATCGTTGGAAAATAACGAGCGATTATACAAGCTGGCGGAAATTCGCTACAAAGCGGGTGATACTGATTTTCTGAATCTACTGAGTGCTCAGCGTAGTTGGTTCTCGGCTCAACTGACTGTGATCACCAGCTATCAGCAATCCCTTGCAGCTGCATCAACGGTGTACTTAGAAGCAGGCGGACGCCCTCAGCTTACCAATCGCCCATAGTGTCACTTGCAGTTACTTTCTTGTAGTAAGCAAAAGGCAGATACAAGAGATAAAAAAGCGAGTCATTACTCGCTTTTTAAATCTCTTCCCAGCAACGCAAAGGCCGCTTCTTTCGGCGATTTACCATGATAAAGCACGGCGTAGATTTGCTCGCAGATGGGCATTTCTACCTCGTATTTTTTCGCCAACGCATGCACTTCTTCGGTATTGCGGTAGCCTTCTACCACCTGACCAATTTCAGTCATTGCCGTTTCAACGTCTTTACCCTGACCTAAAGCCAAACCAAACCGGCGATTACGTGACTGATTGTCGGTACAGGTAAGCACCAAGTCGCCAAGGCCCGCCATTCCCATGAAGGTTTCAGGTTGCGCGCCCACTTTTACCCCAAGCCGGGTTAACTCGGCCAGACCACGGGTTATCAACGCCGTACGGGCATTGGCACCAAAACCTAAACCATCTGCCAGGCCAGCACCGATAGCAATGACGTTTTTAACCGCACCACCCAATTGCACACCGATGAAGTCAGGGTTTTTATAAACACGAAACGACCGGGCGCAATGGAGTTTACGGGCAAAATCATCAACCAGCGTTTCGCAGGTCGAAGACAGAGAAATAGCCGTAGGTAAGCCAGCAGCCATTTCTTTGGCAAAAGTCGGTCCTGACAGCACGGCTAGCGGATATTGTTCGCCTAACACATCGAGAGCTACGTCACGTAGTAGTCTGCCTGAACCGGGTTCCAAACCTTTGGTGGCCCAGATAATACGGTGCTGTGACTGTAAAATAGGCTTTAAGGTTTCCAGCAGGGCCTTAAAAGCGTGACTGGGTACCACGATAAGAATATCGCGACTGGCTGCAACAGCCGTTTCCAGATCAGACTCAACGGTGAGCGCATCGGGAAATGTGGCGCCTGGCAGATAACGGGCATTTTCCCGATCGTTTGCCAATGCATCCATGTGCGATTTGTCTCGTCCCCACAACAGCGTTGGGTTGCCATTACGGGCTAAACAAAAAGCGAGGGCGGTGCCGTAAGACCCCGCCCCCAATACAGTTACCGAACCTGAGTTCATCACTGACTTATGCGTCTAGCTGCTGACCGCCTTCTTGCGCCTGCTGTGCACGTTTCTGCATGTAAGCAGCGAAGATAGCGTCAAAATTAACCGGAGCCAGGTTAAGTGGAGGGAATGTACCACGGTTAACCATGTTTGAAATTGCTTCACGAGCATAAGGGAACAGTAGGTTAGGGCAGTAAGAACCCAGCATAGGTGCTTTAGCTTGGTCTGGCAGTTCGGCGCCCAGTACGAAGATACCTGCTTGTTGCACTTCACACAGGAACGCAGTTTCTTCGCCCATAGACGCAGTAACCGTTACTGACAGTACAACTTCAAATGCGTTTTCACCCACAACGTTGGTTGAGGTGTCGATATCAAGTTTAACTTCAGGCTTCCATTCCTTCTGGAAGATTGCCGGTGCATTTGGCGACTCAAAAGAGATATCTTTTGTGTAGATACGCTGGATGTTTAATTGAGGACCCGGGGCTTGCTGGCCTGCCTCTGCGCCGTTTGTGTTCTGATTTTCTTCAGCCATGATAATTCCTGAATGCTTATTACGTTCTTGTTGAAACGAGTTATTAATTATTGCGCAAGAAGCGCATCGAGTTTTTGTTGCGATTCCAGAGCAAACAAATCATCACATCCACCCACGTGGGTATCGTTGATAAAGATTTGTGGTACGGTCCAGCCGCCATTTGCTCGTTCGATCATTACGTCGCGTAGTTTAGGCTGCACATCAATGGCAATTTCCTCGAACTCCACGCCTTTGTGCGCCAGTAAAGCTTTGGCGCGATGACAATAAGGGCAATGCCCTTTTGTGTAAATTTCTACCTTGCTCACAGTTAACTCCTGTGTCTTGCCGGTTTATTTGCTAACAGGCAGGCCAGCAGACGTCCATGAGTTCATACCGCCCTGAAGCACTTTTACGTTTGAAAAGCCTTCTTTAGCCATTGCCGCAGCAATACCTCTGGCGCTGTTGCCCATTGCACATACAACAATAATGGGTTTGTCTTTCACGTTTTCAAGCTTTTTAAAATCTTTCGCGCGGACTTCTTCCGGTTTAATTTGGCGAGCGCCGACAATGTGTCCAGCCTTGAACTCTTTTTGCGGACGGGTATCGAAGATCACCGCGTCTTCCTTGTTAACCAGCAAAGTCATTTCGTGGGTGTTTACCTCTTTAACCGAAGAAGTAAAAGTGGTGATATAACTAAGAATCAACATGGCGACAATAACGACCCACGCACCGGCTAACAGCATATTATTACCGGCAAATTCTACGAGCTGTTCCATTTAAGCGTACCCTTTTGTTACATGGAAGACTAAAAATCGACTGCAAAGTATATAGAAAAAACACGTAGAAACCAGCCTGCATCGGCGACATCCATTGCATCGGGATAGATGAATCCTCTATCTTGTTGATATAGTATGGCCTTTGAGTTTGTAGTATGTCGCCATTGGCCTGAAGTGAGAATGAGTCTGAACGCCCTAAAACCTAGTCTGCTTTTTGCTGAAACCGCCCCGAGTTCGCGCCGGCGGCTGCGTTTGTTGTTGCAGGTAGCCACCCTACTTATGGCACTTTTCAGTTTGTCAGCAGTGGCCCAGGAGCAGCAGGCAAAACTGGCAGAGCTACAGGCTGAATTGAAAGCCCGTCAGGCAACGCTAGCCGCCAACAAAGCCGATGCCGATGAGCTGCGTGATGCGCTAAAAAAGTCAGAGCTTGAAATTGCCGCAACGGCGAAGGCGCTGAATAATACGACCACCCAACTGGCAGATAATCGCCGTCAGCAGGCCAATCTGGAAGCTGAACAGGGCGAGCTTAGAAAAGCCATACTGCAACAACAGTCCATGCTTGCTAGCCAATTACGAAGTGCATTTATGGCAGGCAACTACGATTACGCAAAAATGCTGTTCTACCAAGACGAAGCCAGCAGCTTCGAACGTGTGCTTACCTATTATCAGTACCTGAGTAAAGCCAGAGCCAAAGAGATTGATGGTTTTCGTGAAAACGTGGCGCGGTTAATAAAGGTAAATCAACAACTGGAAGAAAAGGCCAGCACCCTGGCGAAATTGCTTGATGAACAAAAAGCCCAACAAAATGTGTTGGTAGCGCGACAAGACGATCGCGCCCAAACACTCGCAAAGCTCAATAAGAAGATTGCTTCCGATGCTGCAAAAGTCGATGAGTTGCGTCAGAACGAGGAAGCCCTGGTACGCGCTATCGAAGATGCTCGTCGCCGCGCTGAATCTGCAAAATCTGAACTGGCAGGTTTGTCTGGGTTTAAAGGCAAGCTACTGAAACCTGCATCTGGACGGGTGCGTAATTTATTTGGTTCTCGTCGTCAGGGGCAGGTACGCTGGAAAGGCATTATCATCGAAGGCGCCGAAGGCAGTTCTGTTCGTGCCGTGTCCCACGGCCGGGTACTCTATTCAGATTGGTTGCGCGGGTTTGGGTTGGTTACTGTTATCGACCACGGCAAAGGTTATATGAGTGTTTACGGCCACAATCAGGCGCTTCTGAAACAAGCCGGTGATCGGGTGGCCGATGGCGAAACCATTGCTCTGGTAGGTCAGAGTGGCGGACAGAATTACCCCAACCTCTATTTTGAAATCCGTCATAAAGGCAAAGCCTTAAGTCCTGCAGGCTGGTTGGATTTGTAGTTCCCGGCCTAGTCATTTGTTCTTCAATAAAAAAATGTTCAAAAAATAGCAAAAAAATCGCTTCAGAAATTTCAAATTTATAAAATCGCTGTTATGCTCGTTATGTATGGATATAAATACTAATACAGCCCAAATGGAAGTCGGGTAACCAAACCTGAAGTAATTAGTGCCGCCGCCAGGCATTGCGCAGGTGAGATTCACGGTCTGAAAATAATAAACGTGAGCCACAAGCCCATTGCTGTCAACCGGTGATTCTGATTACCCGGGTTATAAAATTATAATAGGCGTGCGCTTGCTAAAAATTTGTTTTCTCAAAAGAACTGACCGTCAGTTTTGTGATTGGTTTGCGTTGTTTTGGGGTGTGCTGTTTACACTCTTCTGTCTTCCAGTCGCGGCTGCTAGTGTCCAACCAAAAATCGTCTTGATCATAGACGATATCGGTCATCGCTACTCTGATCACAGGGCGCTTAAGCTCCCCAGAGAAGTGACGTTCTCGATTCTACCTGATGCTCCCCTGACAACTGAAATGTCCGAACTGGCTCATGCCCAGGGGCGGGATATTATGTTACACATGCCAATGGAATCTTTTGACGGCCAAGACATGGGCGTCGACGGATTACGTGTGGGTATGTACGAAAACCAGATGGAAGTGTTGTTTGATAAGGCGCTGCAAAGTGTGCCTTATGCCATTGGTGTGAATAACCATATGGGCAGTCGGTTGACCAGTATGTTCAACCCTATGCGCGCATTCATGGATATTCTTAAAAACCGGGATTTGTTCTTCGTCGATAGTCGCACGTCGGTAAAAACCGTGGCGGAAGAAGCGGCATTACACGCGGGAATTCCTGTGGCCAGGCGGCATGTGTTCCTTGATCACGTGATTCAACATGAGGCCATCGAAAAGGAATTTGATCGCATGTTGTTGCTGGCTCGAGAGCAGGGCGTAGCGGTTGCCATTGGTCATCCTCATAAGGTGACAATGGAGATTCTGCAGCGACGGTTACCGGAATTGCGAGAAATGGGCATTGAGTTGGCGACAGTCAGTTCGCTATTCGAACCCGCTGAACCGACGATGATGGCCCAGCAAGCAGCCGAAACATCGACGGAAGCCACATTGGTCGCGCCGAATTAATCTTAAATTCGGGATTGGTGTTTTGCATTTTGCCATGGTTGTTATATTATAACGTCCCTTTTGATGGCGAGTGGCGACATGTCCCGAATTCAGGTTAACGACAACCCGACAAAATTAGACAGGCTTGGGATTTGGATCTCGAGCCTGTGTGCGTTGCATTGTCTAGCGCTACCTCTGCTGCTGCCTTTAATTCCGCTTATAAGTTCATCGATCTTCGCGCAGATCTGGTTTGAGCGAACCATTCTTACCATCTCAATGCTAATTGGTGCTGTGGCGCTGATAAACGGTGCTGTTCGCTATCACGGTCAATACTATCCGCTTGGCTTACTGTTCTGTGGCGGCGTTATTTATTGGTTTAAAGACATGTTTGGTCATGATTTTGAACCACTGACGATAACCGTGGGTGCTGCGTTAATTGTGGCGGGGCACTGGATCAACATGCGTTTATGTCGTCAGTGTCGTTGCTGTCGAAATACGGTGCTGTCTCAGCACATGGCTAAGTAGCCAAACCGCTATTTACTTTAATGTTACCAATGCCAAGTCTGGCTTGTTGGTAAAAATCCCATCGACGCCCCAAGATTGCAATAACAGCATATCCTCAGGGTTATCCACAGTGTAAACCAGCACTTTATAGCCCGCTTCATGGGCGCGCTTCACTTCCGTTTCTTCAATAGTATCAAGGGCGTAGTTCACCGACCACGGCGCGAGCTCACTGGCAAAACGCAAGCTGTTTAATTCAATGTTGGCGGTGAGAGCACCTAATTTGAGGGTAGGGCGAAGTTGCTTCAGGCTAAGTAACCAGCGGTGATTAAATGATGAAATCAGCAGGCTGTCGGGACTTATCTGGGCGATGTCACAACATTTCAGCAGGCGTGCAAGCCAGCTTTCGGGATTTGTCATGCCTTTAATTTCCACATTACATAACGTGGATTCAGGTAGGCACTGAAGTGCTTCAACCAGCAACGGAATAGGCTCGCCGTTCCCTGCATTCAATGAGCGTAAATAGCTTAGCGTTTGGTCCACCACCCGGCCGGAGCCATTGGTGGTGCGGTTAAGCCAGCGATCGTGAATAACCACAATTTCACCATCCACCTGATAGGTGTCGAATTCCAGGCCATGAGCACCCATTTCAAACCCCAGACGAAATGCGGCAAGGGTATTTTCTGGTGCTGCTTTGCTGGCCCCGCGATGTGCGAGTACTAACATTTAGTCTTCCTGTTTGTGCAGCTTACTGGCGTTCATGGTTTCGTAAACAGAGGCCGACGTAACCAGAATGCCGCCAATCAGTGCTTTGATGCCTGGAGATTCGTCTAAGATTAGCATAGCCAGCACAACACCATACATTGGTTGCATGCAGGCGATGAGTGAAAAGGTTTTTGCCCGCAGGTGAATAAGTGCGTTGGCGACCAGTGCGTGAGGCACCGCGGTGAACATAGAACCAAGTATCATCAGCATTAGCCAGGTGCTACCGGAGGCCTCTGGCAGGCCATCACTGATTACCGGAAGTAAGCAGGCGATGACCACCAGTATTTGCCAGGACATGGCTTTAGCGCCCGAATAATGAGAGAAATGCTGGCGGTGAATCAGATTGCGCAAGGCATAGAGCACTGCAGAGAAAATTCCAATAGCCACGCCCAAGGTGGTGTCGTTTTCCAGCGAGATTTCTGGAACCAGCAGTGCTACGCCAATGAAGACCGTAATTGCACTGAAAAAGTCCTGCCATACCAGGCGGATTTTCTCGAAAAACGGTTCGATAAGTACGGTAATCACCGGGAAAGTAAATAGCGCAATCATGCCTACGGCAACACCGGCATACTGCATGGCGGCAAAATAAGTCACCCAATGCACGGCCATCAATACGCCCAGCAGCAGTGCGATGCCGTAGTCTTTATTATTATTCAGCGCAAAGGTTTCGCCAGCGAAGCGCATGAACAGAGCAAGGCTGATACAGGCGAAAACCGAGCGCCCGAAAGTAATATCGGTAGCGCTCAGCGGAATGATGTTTGAAAAGAGGCCGGTGCCTCCCAACAGGATAACGGTAATATGAAGCGTTATCAGACTTCGCTTGACAGGATCCATGCTTAAGCGGATTTGCCTGCCTTCGCGTAACCAAATACTTCACCAAGTCGGGTAGTCATACCCGGCTCCATATCTTCAAAATCGATGGCGTCTTTTTCGAAACACACCACGATGGTTGAGCCTAATTTAAAACGACCCATTTCGTCGCCTTTCGCCAGTGTAACGGCAGCTTCATCGTCGTACTGCCAGTGCTGCACGTTTTGACCTGTAGGCGGTGTTACGGTACCAGACCACACGGTTTCTATGCTGGCAACAATGGTTGCACCCACAAGCACCATAGCCATCTTACCCACTGGCGTATCAAATAAAGCAACCACACGTTCGTTGCGGGCGAACAGACCGGGAACATTTTCTGCTGTCAGTGGGTTTACTGAGAACAATTCACCGGGTACGTACACCATATCGGTAAGCGTGCCTTCAACAGGCATGTGAATACGGTGGTAATCTTTTGGTGAAAGATAGATGGTGGCGAACTTACCGTTTTTGAACTGCTTAGCCAGTTCAGGTTTTCCGCCGAGCAAGGTAGTCAGGCTGTAGTCGTGACCCTTTGCCTGAAAAATGCTGTCTTGACGGATATCGCCAAATTGACTCACTGCGCCGTCTACGGCTTGAATGATAACGTCATCGCCTTCAGCAATGGTACGAACTTCCGGCTTCAACTGACGGGTAAAGAATTCGTTGAAGGTTTTATAGTGCTCAGGATGCGGGTACAGCGCCTCGCTCATATCAACGTTATATTTCTTGATGAAGAATTTGATAAACGCCGTTGTAACGCCACCGGCCTCAGCTGCGGCAAACTTGCCAACCAGGCGGGATAAAAGATGCTTGGGCAAAATATATTGTAGGTTAACCTTGAACCAGTCCAGCACGGGCACTCCGAAAAATAATAGTTATCTAGTTTCTGTCGCGTGGGATTGTACACCAGGTTGTTAACAAGTGGATGCACTTTCCCGTTATTGACCATCAGTGTTTGATATAAGCGGCAAAGGATTTGAAACGGAAAGCCCTTCTGGACAGAGGACGGTGCTGCCTTCGCGAACACGGCGTAAACCCATCCATGGGGCCTCGGCTGCCGCATCCCTGCGGCAGACGGTTCACTCAGGCAGCACCGTCCCCTATCCGCGGGCTTCCCGTTTCCAACCCTGCATCAGAACGGATTGGTATAGCTGGGGCGCTGTTCATCCATGGTGGCGAGGATTCGATGATAGCTGCCGAAGCGGGCGGTGCTGATTTTGCCTTCTTCCACGGCTTCACGGATAAGGCAGCCGGGATCGTTCATGTGTTTGCAGTCACGGAATTTACAGCCGCCCAGGTAGTCGCGGAATTCCACGAAACCCCAGGTGATTTGTTCAACCGGCATGTGCCAGAGGCTGAATTCCCGCACTCCAGGCGAGTCGATGAGGTCGCCACCTTCAGGGAAGTGCAATAGTTTCGCAGCCGTGGTGGTGTGCTGACCTAAGCCAGAATTATCGGAGATTTCGCCAACCAGTTCATCGGCATCAGGCAATACTTGGTTAATGATGCTCGACTTACCTACACCGGACTGACCTACAAACACGCTGACTTTGTCGTTCAGGCAGGCTTTCAGGTCATTAAGTCCATCACTGCGCTTACAACTGGTATAAATCAGCGAGTAGCCAAGTTCTTCGTAAACCGCGAGTTGGGTTTTCACACTTTCAAATTCTTCATCACTGAGCAATTCGATTTTGTTCAGGATAAGGATCGGCGGAATGCCAATTTCTTCACAGGCCACCAAGTAGCGGTCGATGATGTTCGTCGACAGTTCTGGTTTTACCGCACTGACTACAATGATCTGATCAATATTCGCAGCAATGGGCTTCACGCCATCATAATAATCGGGACGTGTGAGTATGGAACGACGGTCCTGTACAATTTCGATAACGCCGCTAACACCGCTGTCGTTATCGTCACCGGCGTCAAACAGCACGTCATCACCGCATACCACGGATTCGATGGTACGGCGGATATGGCAGCGGGAAACATTACCTTGTTGATCTTCAACATCGGCATGCTTACCAAAGCGACCAACAACCCGGCCGGGGATCAGTTTACTGGCATCAATCGCGTTTTTCTGATTGCCGCCCTTATCATTTAGACGGCGGGCGCGGTTGGCTGCAACCTGTCGCTTCTGCCGTTGTGTCAGTTTCGGTTTTTTTGCCACGATTTCCTGCAAAGTTAACGTATACTTGGCCAATGATACCGTGTGTCTGGCCGCTGTGCCATGTTAAAGACGAGGAAACTAGAATGACAAAAAGCGATACCAATCTGGTGTGGATTGATATGGAGATGACAGGACTCGACCCGGAAACCTGTAAAGTGCTGGAAATTGCCACTATTGTAACCGACGCGCAATTAAACGTTCTGGCTGAAGGTCCGGTTATCGCTGTTCATCAACCAGATGCGATCTTAGATGGTATGGATGAGTGGTGCACACGTGTTCACGGTAACAGTGGTTTAACCGAACGCTGCCGCGCCAGTTCTGTGGGTGAAGCAGAAGCTGCTCGCCAGACTATTGCTTTCTTGAATGAGTACGTTGATGCGGGTAAATCGCCCTTATGCGGCAACACCATTGGTCAGGATCGCCGCTTTATGGTGAAGTATATGCCGGAGCTGGAAGAGTACTTCCATTATCGCAGCATCGACGTGAGCACAATTAAAGAACTGGTAAAACGCTGGCAGCCAGAACTACTCGACGGATTTACTAAAAAAGGCGTGCATTTGGCACTCGACGATATTCGTGAGTCTATCGCGGAATTGCAGTACTATCGGGAAAAGGTGTTTGCTATTTAAGCAAACAATCCACTTTCTGCAAAAAAATTCAAAATAGGTGTTGCGCATTGCCAATATTTTTGTAAAATGCGCACCACTTTCGAGAAGGGCACAGCCTCTTACCGGAAGTTGACTGAAAATTTGTTATGCGTGAATAGCTCAGTTGGTAGAGCACGTACCTCGTCACGAAGTGATTGCCAATTTCTGGCAAGTCGAGATTGAGTACTAACTACCTCTTAAGTTAGACTGCATATGTACGCGGGAATAGCTCAGTTGGTAGAGCACGACCTTGCCAAGGTCGGGGTCGCGAGTTCGAATCTCGTTTCCCGCTCCAAATTCTCCCTCAGTCGTACCAATCTTTACGCGGGAATAGCTCAGTTGGTAGAGCACGACCTTGCCAAGGTCGGGGTCGCGAGTTCGAATCTCGTTTCCCGCTCCAATTTCTTCCAGATAATTCAATATCAGAATAAATTAGCTCAGTTGGTAGAGCACGTACCTCGTCACGAAGTGATTGCCAAGGTCGGGGTCGCGAGTTCGAATCTCGTTTCCCGCTCCAATCTCTCTTTTGTAATACCTCTTAAAATTTCATCGAAGTCTACACTGCATTTACCAGATGGCTTTTACGCTATTGGCATGTTTTTGTTGTTATCACCAGTCTGTATATCGCATATTTGTGCTGGGTTCAGACATGCAATTAGATTAATATAAATAAAGTAGCGCGTATCACCGGGACCTGTCAGGTCCTTTTTTTATGTCGTTACACGTTGATAAGCGCTGGCCAAGACCAGTCAGGCGAACTCACAATAATAACGAAGGCAGCATTGCAGCTGACCCTTTGAGAGAATAACACTATGGCATCGATGAAGTTTCATAACGCATTTCGCAAATATCACCGTTGGTTAGGATTTTTCCTGGCAGGCATCATGTTTATTTACGCCGTCAGTGGCGTACTGTTGATATTCCGCACTACAGATTTCCTCAAATATGAACAAACCGAGCAGCATCAGTTGGCTCCGGGCCTGAACGGTGATGCGCTGGGTCAGCAGTTGCGAATGAAGCGCTTCCGCGTCGCTGCTGAGACTGCAGATCGTATTGAATTTCCGGGAGGTTATTACGATAAGCAAACCGGTAACGCCGAAGTCACTAAGAAAGATTATCCGTTGGTGCTTAGCAAGCTAGTGAAATTGCACAAAGCCACCACTAATAGTCCGCTGTTTTTACTCAACATTTTCTTTGGATTAGGTCTGTTGTTCTTTGTTGTGTCGGCGTTTCTGATGTTTCTGCCAAAAGTGCCTGTGTTTAAAGAAGGGCTTAAAATTGCGGGTGTTGGGGCAGTGGTTGCATTGCTGGTTGTTATTTTTGGCTCCTAATCGGCAATTTCTCTGAACAGGTTTCGTCTGGTCGGATGACTTGATTTTGTTCTGACTTCATGTAGTCTTACTGGTCTAACCAGATCGTGAAGTCAGAACTATGAGAAAAAATGCCCTCCGTGAATTTGCTTTAAAAGCCAACCGCTTTCCTGCTGGCGTTAGTCGTTGGCTAATGACCACCATGTTCCGCCACAAAGTTAAATTGGCCGGCACGGCGAAGCTCGATATTCTTGGCTCTGATCTCAAATCGGTCACCTTTCACGTTAAAAATCGCAAAAAAGTCCAAAACCATATTGGAAGTGTTCATGCGGCAGCCATGGCATTGCTAGCCGAATCGGCAACGGGTTTTATTGTTGGCGTTAACTTACCCGGTGATAAGCTGCCGCTAATCAAATCGATGAACCTCCAATATGTGAAGCGAGCGCAAGGTGATATGCAGGCTGAAGCGATGCTAACTGATGAACAAATTGCACTCATGCACTCGCAAGAGAAGGGGGAGGTGATGGTTGCGGTTAAAGTGACTGACGAAAATGGCATCGAACCGGTGATTTGCGAGATGTGTTGGGCCTGGATCCCACACAAAAAATGACAGTTAAATGAAGATATTGCTAAAAGCGGCTTTTGCCGCTTTTTTTGTTTGACATCTGGGGCTATAAAATCTATTTCTTGTGTAGCGTGTTCACGCATTTTTTATTGTAGTTTTTCACACCCGCTGAAAGGCAGGTTGTCGACATCGTTAAGCATATTTTCAAACAGGTTTTATTATGACCAACGAATCTCGTGAAAGTCTGGTGAAGAAGCCATTTATGGACAAAAGAAATTATCCGTATGGTTTTGCGCGCTCGGGGGATTTTTCGATAAAAGAAGCGAAAATTCTGTCCGAAAGTGGTAGTGTGATCGCCGCACTGGTTGATGGCAAAATTGCGCCGGAAACCGATCAGGATATACGTTATATTGCAGTGGCGCATGGTCAGGTAGAGCCAGAATCTTCAGAAGAGAAAGTCTGGCTGAAATATCAGAAACGAATTAACCGTCCAAAAGCCGCTTCTATTTATGGCTCCAAGAAACTCGCTTTGGTTGATTCGGATGATGATAATAATTCGTCGAATGACGACGACATTGTCATCGATGACGATTAAGTACTAAAAATGCGGCTTAATATCCTATATTTGGCCGCAATTTAACCTATTTGCGGATATTCATCCTATTTATTCTATATATTGGGATATATATCTCACTTTTGTCGATTTTTTTGTTTAATCTTTCTAACTCCTTCGTTATAGTCCGCGCTACGGTATAATCCGCACACAATTTAAGAAAGGTTTCGAGACACAAATCCAATAAAACAGGAGATTTGACTGTGAAAATGATGTCAGGCGCTGCCATGGTGGTTGAAGCGCTAAAAGATGTGGGAGTCACACATGTATTCGGTTACCCCGGTGGTGCCGTACTCGACATTTATGATGCGCTGTTTGCGCAGGATAGTGTCAAGCATGTCCTCGTACGTCACGAACAGGCGGCCGCCCACATGGCGGATGGTTATGCACGTTCAACTGGCAAAACCGGCACAGTCCTCGTCACTTCAGGTCCAGGTGCAACGAATACCATTACCGGTATTGCCACAGCCTACATGGATTCTATTCCGATGGTTGTGTTATCTGGCCAGGTGCCATCTTCACTGATTGGTGAAGACGCCTTCCAGGAAACTGACATGGTGGGTTGCTCGCGCCCAATTGTTAAGCACAGTTTTTTGGTTAAACGCGCCGTAGATATCCCTGAAGCCATCGCTAAGGCTTACTACATCGCTAACTCTGGCCGTCCGGGTCCGGTTGTAGTGGATTTACCAAAAGATATCGTTAACGTTCAGGAATCACATCCCTATGTTTTCCCTGAATCCGTTGCAATGCGTTCATATAACCCAACCGAAAAGGGTCATATGAAGCAAATTAAGAAAGCTGTCGCGTCGATGCTGAAAGCTGAGCGTCCAGTGATGTATGTAGGCGGCGGTGCAGTTGCCTGTGACGCGTCTGGTAAAGTAATTGAACTGGCTGAAAAGCTGAATGCACCGGTAACCTGTACCTTAATGGGTCTGGGCGCGATGCCAGGCACACACGAACAATTCGTGGGTATGCTGGGCATGCACGGTACGCTGGAAGCCAACAAAACTATGCACAACTCAGACTGCATTATTGCGCTGGGTGCGCGTTTTGACGACCGCGTAACAAACAACGTTTCTAAGTTCTGTCCTCACGCTGAAATTATTCACGTTGATATCGACCCTGCGTCGATTTCTAAAACCGTGAATGCGCACATTCCGGTGGTTGGCAGCATAGATAAAGTGTTAGATCAAATCCTTGAGCAACTGGCTGAAAAAGATTTCTCTGGTCAGAAAGAAAAGCTTAGCGACTGGTGGCAGCAAATTACTCAGTGGCGCAAGCGCGAATGTCTGAAGTTCGAGCAGGGCGATACGGTAATCAAACCGCAGAAGGTTATTGAAGCGCTGTATAAGCACACCAATGGTGATGCTTATGTGAGCTCTGACGTTGGTCAACACCAGATGTTTGCTGCGCTGTACTATCCGTACAAAAAGCCTCGCCAGTGGATCAACTCTGGTGGCCTGGGCACCATGGGCTTTGGTTTACCTGCTGCTATGGGCGTACAGTTTGCGCATCCTGATGCCGTGTCTGTTTGTGTTACCGGCGACGGTAGTATTCAGATGAATATTCAGGAGCTCGCCACCTGTTTGCAGTACAACCTGCCAGTTAAGATTATTTCACTGAACAACCGCGCACTGGGCATGGTTCGTCAGTGGCAGGACATGATTTATAAAGGTCGCCACTCACATTCTTATATGGATTCAATGCCGGACTTCGTGAAGTTGGCAGAAGCTTACGGTCACGTGGGCATTAAAGTGGATCGCCTCGATGAACTCGACGCCGCGATGGAAAAATGTTTCAGCTATACCGACAGACTGGTATTCATGGACATTGCAGTAGACCAGAACGAGCACGTCTATCCGATGCAGGTTAAATTCGGAGCAATGGACGACATGCGCCTGAGCAAAACGGAGCGAACCTAATGAAAAGAATTATATCTGTACTTATGGAAAACGCGCCGGGCGCACTGTCACGTATCGTGGGTGTTTTCTCTCAACGTGGTTACAACGTAGATTCGCTGTGCGTAGCGCCTACTGATGACCCAAGCCTGTCACGTCTGACTATCATGACTCATGGTGATGATAAAGTTATTGAGCAAATTACTAAGCAGGTAAACAAGCTTATTGATGTGCTTAAAGTTGTCGATTTAACCGACGGCGCTCATGTTGAGCGTGAACTGATGCTGATTAAAGTCGCTACCCGCACCGATGCCATCCGTGCGGAAGTAAAGCGCACCAGCGACATCTTCCGTGGCAGCATTATTGATGTGAACGGCAGTAATTACACCATTGAACTGACCGGTACCTCCGACAAGTTAGATGCATTTGCTTCAACCATGGCGGAATGTGCAGAGATCATCGAATCTTCACGTACTGGCGTATGTGGTCTGGCTCGTGGTGAGCGTGCGTTAAGACCATAAACCCGCTTCACAGCAGATGAAAACCGGCTTTCTCAAGCCGGTTTTTTTGTGCCTGGTGTTTAGGTGCCGCGCCCGTAATACACTTCAACACGCATAGCCAGTCCCCATGACGGTTTAAAATCTTCATCTCTGAGCCACAACACAAAGGGCTCGATTTCATAGAAAAGCCAATCCCGTGTTGGGTTAGTACGGTATTTAAAGCTGGCGTACACTTCTTTAAGTTCGTCGTCAGGTCTTTTCATACCTTCAGTGAACAAGGTGTAAATGGCGGCAGATTGTGTGGTGAGCGGTTGTAAGTACTGGAATTCATGGCGCCACAGCCATTCGTGATGTTCGTCACGATAGTAATAGCGGTTGTTGAAACGAAAAACGTGGTCTTCATCGCTTAAGTACTGAAAGGTTGCGCCTATCTCAGCACCAAGTTGGTCACGGTTGTAGTAATAGGTTTCTGCATCGTAAAACAGACCCAAATTGTCATTGATGGGTGCCACGTCTTGATAACGGGCCTTGGCATAAATTTGCCCTCGTCTGCCAGTACCAAGACGGTATGAGATTCTGGAATTGTCACTGGTGCGGTAGCGTAAGGCGATAGTGGTATTGTCGCGATTCCGCTGAATCGGGTCGCGGGCTGCTCTGATGGTGGTTTCGTTATCGGTATCTTCGTTATCACTGAGAACCAGGTCTACCCGATCCTGTAATGCCGGTAGTTTTACCCGTACGCGAAAACGTAACTCCATATCGTCAAGCTGCCTGGAGCGCGGTTCCCAGCCAAGACTGACCCTGCCAGATGCTCTGGCATCTTTGTACGCGTCGTTACCTTCAAGTGCGAAGAAGCTGTCGAGCTGTCCGGCGGTATAATCCATTGAAGACGTGAGCTTTTGTTGCCAGTCGTCTATCCATAATTGCTCGTCTTGTACGTCAGCCTGAGTGGTTGATGCTGTGTCGGGCCGCTCAACATCAGTGGCACTCACACTTGCCATTGCAGTTCCTACAAGCAGAACTAAACACGACATAAATTGTCTCTGTTGCTATCCCTGTAATTTAAGCATGAAGCGAAAAGTGCTTGCCGTCAAAGCTTTGTGAGGGATTAATTTGTTTGCTGTAGGTATAAAAACGTAAAGATGAAACGGTTCACCTCACAATTGAAAATAATGTCGTGAAAGGTTCTTATTGCGGTGGCATACTGTACGCCTTGATGTAAAGGAGATTTTTATGGGTGGAATTAGTATTTGGCAGTTGCTGATTGTTTTAGTAATTGTTGTTCTGTTATTTGGTACCAAGCGTTTAAAGAGTATCGGTTCTGATCTTGGCGGTGCCGTAAAAGGTTTTAAAAAGGCGGTGACAGACGAAGAATCTGATGCTGACTTTACACAGGAAAAGCGCGTAGAAGAAAAAACTGACGCGAAGTCTGTGCAAGCAGAAACCAAGGCAGACGTTAAAGAAAAATCCTAATGTTTGACATTGGCTTTTGGGAACTACTGGTGATTGGAGTGCTGGCGCTCCTGATACTGGGGCCTGAGCGGCTTCCCGGTGCAATGCGCTCCACCATCAAAAGTGTACGAAGCGTACGTAACATGGCAACCGGCTTTAAACAGGAAGTTGAGCATCAGTTACGTGTCCATGAACTGCATGAAAATCTGAAAAAGGCTGAGCAACAGGGCCTGAAAGATTTATCGCCGGAACTGAAAGAAAGCGTTGATGAACTCAAAGACGCTGCTAAGTCCGTGCAGGAACCATATAAAAAGAAGTAAATGTCTGACGCTAACTCTCTCATTTCGCACCTCATAGAGCTGCGTAGTCGCGTATTGCGCGCACTGGCAAGTGTATTGTTGGTGTTTCTTTGTCTGGCTTATTTTGCCCAGGATCTCTACCGTCTGTTAGCCGATCCTCTGCTGGCAACCATGCCGGAAAACGCCTCGATGATTGCAACGGATGTAGCATCACCGTTTTTCGCACCGTTTAAGCTCACCTTGGTGCTGTCGTTTTTCATTGCTATCCCTTATGTGTTGTATCAAGTCTGGGCATTCGTGGCACCGGGGTTGTACAAAAATGAAAAGCGGTTAGTCGCTCCCTTGTTGTTTTCCAGCACAATGTTGTTTTATGCCGGTATGGCGTTTGCCTATTTCGTGGTATTCCCCATTGCCTTTGCATTCTTTAACAGCGTGGCCCCTGAAGGGGTGACTGTAAGTACCGATATCTCTAGTTACCTGAACTTCGTACTAAAATTATTCTTTGCGTTTGGGGTGTCGTTTGAGATCCCTATTGCGATTATTTTGCTGTGCTGGACGGGTGTCACTGATGCCAAAACGCTACGAGAGAAACGTCCGTATGTGGTCGTTGCTGCGTTCGTGGTGGGTATGTTGCTCACGCCGCCCGATGTCATTTCTCAAACGCTACTGGCTATTCCAATGTGGATCTTGTTTGAGGTGGGCGTAATTTTCGGCGCGTTCTATGCGGGCAAAGCTGACCGCGATGAAGAAGACGAAGAAGAAAGCACCTCTGGCTCAGCGTAAGTTTCGCAAACAAAACGCCTAATATTTTGATGACAGAATAAGGAATAACAATGAAAAACACCGTCCGCATTGCTGGCGCCGTATTACTGACCATCGTATCGTCTGTTTCTCAGGCTGAAACTGTTGTTGAAGCCATGCAGGAATGTCGCAATGAAAGTAACGATCTGAAGCGTTTGATCTGCTTTGATAACGTAGCAGAGTCAATGAACATTTTTGCTGGTGCTGACCAGTCTGTCGACGATGTGGCTAACGCAAGACCGGCTCAGGCGCCGGTTGTTGCGTCTACAAGCGCCCCCGCTAGCAGCAACACGCAAGCTGCCAGTGCGCCCCAGCAAGGCCCATCATTCGGCATGGAAATGAACACCGAAAGTTTGCAAAAATCCATGTCTGCCACTGTGACCGAAGTGTCTAGCTCGCCGCGCGGTGATTTTATCATTACGTTGGATAACGGCATGGTATGGCGTCAAAACGGTGAATCAGCGAACTATAAAATGAAAGTTGGCGATGGCATCACCATTGAGCGTGGCTTTATGAACGCGTTTTACCTCACTAAAGAAGGTCGAAGTGGCCGCGTAAACGTTCGCCGAATCAAGTAACATGAAGTGGTTCGACGCTGGCGTGAATCTGCTCGATGGGCGATTCAACGCAGAAGAGGTAATAGCTCGTTCTGTTGACGCTGGCGTTGATAAACTCTGTGCTATTACCACCGAACCCGCCGAATGGGACGCAGCCCGTGCGTTGCATATCCGTTTCCCCGAACATGTTGTTTATACCATTGGTTGTCACCCACATAATGCAAAGGTAATGACAGACGATGATTTTCTCAGGCTAGAGGATTATCTTGGTGGTGAAGGTGTTGTGGCTGTTGGCGAATGCGGGCTCGACTTCAATCGAGATTTTTCACCAAGAGACGTGCAAGAACGGGTTTTCCGCAGGCAGTTACAAATTGCTGTAAAACATCAAATGCCCGTTTACCTGCACGAAAGAGATGCCCATGCACTTCAGCTTCAGTGTTTGGATGAAGAGGCGGCTGGGGTGAAGGGTATCGCGCACTGCTTTACCGGGCAAACCTCAGACATGCAGGCCTATTTACAACGTGGGCTTCATATCGGCATTACCGGCTGGGTTTGTGACCCGAAACGCGGAGAGGCGCTTCGCGAAGCGGTGAAATCACTGCCGCTGGAAAAATTAATTGTAGAAACTGACGCGCCGTACCTGTTTCCAAAGCATCATCGTCCTCGGGCACGAAATAATGAGCCCGCTTTTCTGCCGTCAATTGGCTGTTACTTATCTGATTTGCTGGAAATTAGCGCTGAAGACATTGCTCAAACCAGTTATGCTAATACTTGCAGGTTGTTTAATATAGCCGGGTAATAAATCGAATGCAGATAGACGTGGGAACGAACCGCCGAAATGACGCGTGGCTTATCGCTATAACGCTGGTCGTTGTTGTTCTGTTTTTAGTTGTTGTAAAACCCTTTACCAATGTTGATGCGCAGCAATCGCGTATCGAAAACCTCGTCTACACCACAACGACCCCCTATGAGCCCGGTGTTGATGCAGAGTGGACGCCGTTAGCGAATCCGGTCAATCTGGGCATGGATAATCGCCCCCACCAATTTCGCTTTACGCTGAGTGACTTACAGGCCGATTCTGAAGGCATGTTACTGGAAGTGGCCTATCCGTTGATCGATCACCTTACGGTGCGCTACGAAGTACCGCAAACCGGTGTCACCGTCCTCGAACTTAATGGCGGTGATGCGCTGCCCTTCGATGAGTGGGTGATTCAGCATCCTAGCCTGCTGTTTCCTGTGCCAAATGGCTATGATGCGCTCACCGTGTATCTCGAAGTCAGAACGTCTGGCGTACTGCGTTTGCCGGTCAGGCTGTGGCACAAAACAGAGTTTATTGAACATACCTCAATGTTGAGTCACCTGTTAGGTTGCTTTTACGGTATCTTGTTGGCCATCGGCGCGACAAATTTCTTCTTGTTTCTGACTACCCGCAGCGCACCATTTTTATTGTACACCTGTTACGTGGTGTCGTTATCGCTCACGCTGGCGGCACTCAACGGTCAGGCGTTTGCTTACTTGTGGCCACACTGGGAATGGTTTGAACAACGAGCCGTGGCGATTTTCGCTAATGCCGCCATCATGTTCGCAATTCTGTTTTCCCGACTGCTAATGAAGGTGAAAGACTATTCCGGTTGGATGGACAGGGCGTTAAAAATCATGAGTGCGCTGTTTGGTTTGAATATATTTATAAGCCTGATTTTGCCCTATACCTATCTCATAAAGGTATTCCTGGTGATGCTGGCGGTGGTGGTAACGTTCATCTTTGTGGTGGGAATTTTACTGGCGCGTCAGGGTAATATCATTGCGCGCTATTATTCATTCGCATGGGGCATATTGCTGGTCAGCGGCTTCTCTGCCAGTCTCGACAATCTGGGCCTTTTCAGTGCCCCGGTGCTATCCAATTATCTGTTAATGCTAGGGGCGTTAGTAGAAACCCTGCTATTGACATTCATCGTGGCTATCAGCTACCGAATACAAAGAGAGCAGGCCGATTTTTCTCAGCAAAGTTTGATTGAGCAGCAGAAAGTTTCTGCTCAGGCGCAGGAAGACTTGGTTGCCATTCAGCAGCAGTACGCTGACGAATTAGAATACAAGGTGCAAGAGCGCACCCTTGAACTTGAAATCGCGTTACGGGAACTCTCCGAAGCGAACCAGGAACTGGAGCGACTGAACAGTATCGATTCTCTTACCGGCATTCGAAATCGCAGGCAGTTTGATAAGCGACTTATCGCTGAAGGGCGGCGCAGTCGTCGTGAACAAACGGTGCTCAGTCTCGCAATGATTGACATCGACCACTTCAAAGCCATTAATGACCGCCACGGGCACGCCGCCGGTGATGCGTGTATTTGTCACGTGGCGAACCTGCTGCAATCAGCACTGCGGCGTTCGTCGGATGATGTGTGCCGCTATGGCGGCGAGGAATTCGGCATTATTTTGCCAAACACGGATTCTGAAGGCGCTCGTCAGGTTATCGAAACCATGCGCATGTTGGTTGCTGAAAAGCCGGTTTATGTTGAAGGGGAAGCCATTCCCATTACGGTGAGTGCCGGTGTGGCAAGTGCAATCATCGAGCGCGAGGCGCAGGAACTTGAACTGCTGAAGTACGCTGACGATCTGCTTTATCAGGCCAAAGAGAATGGCCGTAATCAGGTGGTCGCTGAATCATATATTGGAGAACAATCATGACATTTTCACCTTTCCCGGCAAAGAGAATGCGTCGACTAAGAAGTCAGGACGCGTTACGGGATATGGTTGCAGAGAACCAACTCACGGTTCACGATCTTATTTACCCGGTTTTTGTGTTACCGGGCGAGGGCCAACGAGAAGCCGTGCCATCCATGCCGGGCGTCGATCGTTTGTCTATTGATTTGCTGGTTGAACAGGCAGAAGAGTGGGTGGCGTTGGGCATTCCTGCGCTGGCATTGTTTCCGGTAACACCTATGGAATTGAAAACGGAGTGTGCCAGCGAGGCATATAATTCTGAAGGACTTGCCCAACAAGCCATGCGCGCGCTGAAAAAAGCGTTTCCTCAGTTAATGCTGATGTCTGACGTTGCACTCGATCCGTTCACTGTGCACGGTCAGGACGGCATTATCGACGATGCTGGTTACGTGATTAACGATGTCACCGTTGATGTGTTAGTCAAACAGGCACTGTCGCACGCTGAGGCGGGTGCAGACATGATTGCACCCTCAGACATGATGGATGGCAGAATCGGCGCTATACGTGCTGCTCTGGAAGAGAATGGCTATCACAATACCTGCATTATGGCGTACTCAGCAAAATATGCGTCTGCGTATTATGGGCCGTTTAGAGATGCGGTGGGTTCTGCTGCAAATATCAAGGGTGGCAATAAGAAAACCTATCAGATGGACCCGGCCAACAGCGACGAAGCCTTGCATGAAATCGCGATGGATTTGCAGGAAGGGGCTGACATGGTCATGGTGAAGCCCGGTATGCCATACCTCGACATTGTACGTCGCTGTAAGGACGAGTTTAACGTGCCTACTTTTGCCTATCAGGTCAGTGGTGAGTATGCCATGCATCAGGCGGCATTTGCCAATGGTTGGTTAAACGAAGAACTGGTTATTTTGGAATCGTTGTTGGCGTTTAAACGTGCCGGTGCAGACGGGATTCTGACTTACTTTGCGCCGCAAGCGGCAAAGCTATTACAAAATAAATAAACTGGAAAGTAAGTAAAGGCGCCCGCCTTTACTTACAAATTAACTTCCAGCCAGCGCGGTGCTGTAGCCACACTTCATTGGCCAGTTCCGCGTTGATTAACGGATGCGCCGCTAGCCAGCCATCTGGAAACAGCAGGGTCCAGCTATCTTCTGTCACTTTTAGCTCTACTTCCGGAATGTGTTTATTCTGACGGCGCAGACACAGCACGACCGCAATTCGTAACACCCTCAGCAGCCCTTCTAGCATCGGCCGGACTTCTTCGTGGTAGTGCGTAAACGTCTCTGATTTGATAGCCAGGCGGTGGCATTTCACCAAGTCACGAATAGCAACCCGCTGAAGTTTGGTATAGCCGGGTAAATCGATGTAAGAAAGAATATAGGCACCATGTTCATGGTGCTTTTTGAATTCGATGTGCAGGCCAATTTCGTGCAACGTTGCTGCCGCACCCAGTACGGCTTCGGTATCCAGGTGACACAAACTGGTTTGGGCACACAACTGATGGCACAAGCGAAGGGCTAACCCGCGTACCGCCTCAGCATGATGGCGATCGATATGATATCGCTTCATGGTGCTGTTGAGGGTTTGGCTGCGACGGTCGTTTTCCTGCAGATTATCCAACATTCCGTAAATTAAACCTTCCCGCAGTGCGCCGCCGGAAATGTTCATGTCACGAATTTTCAAGCGTTCGAACAACGTGATAAGTATTGCCAGGCCGCTGGGGAAAATAGGCTTACGAGCATCTTCCAGGCCCTTAATGGTAAGGGAGTCGATGTGTTGGCAATCAATACATTGCTGGCGAAGGTCGTAGAGATAATCCAGACGAATGGCGTCACTGATGCCCTGGGCCACCAGAATTTCGGTGATCGCCTGGGGTGTCCCCGAAGCGCCTAAACAATTATGCCAGTCGAAACACAGGAAGGTATCTGCTGCCGTATCAAGCAGCTTGTTTGCTTCGTATTGCGCTTTTTCGAAATTTTCAGCCGTAATTGCACCCTTTGGAAAGTAACGCTCCATGAAGGTGACACAGCCCATATCCAGACTCACCAGATGAATGGGGTGCATGTCGTTGCCAATGATAATTTCAGTACTGGCGCCGCCAATATCAATAACCAGGGAATTGCCCTGATTTGCAGAGGTGTATGCCACGCCAAGATAAATCTGACGGGCTTCTTCTTCTCCACTGATCACTTCCAGCTTGTGGCCGAGAATTTCTTCGGCTTTAAGGATGAAGTCGGCGGCGTTCACAGCCAGTCGCAAGGTAGCGGTGGCGACAACGCGAATATTCGAGCGAGGGATGTCCTGGAGCCGTTCTGCAAAGGTCTGTAAGCATTGCCAGCCCCGTTCCATGCTAACGTCATCCAGCTCCATTTGGTCATTAAGACCTGCAGCCAGTCTCACTTTCTGCTTCACTTTTCCGATGATCTGCACACTGCCGTTAACGACATGCACCACCACCATGTGGAAGCTGTTTGAGCCTAAATCAACAGCGGCATAATACTCGCCGTCAACCGTAGTATCGTGTTGAAGTTCTGGCTGCATAAACACTTAGTTCGAAGATTTTTTATAATTACCGCTGTTATTCCCACCGCGGCGATTATTGCCTCTACGGGAGTTGTTGCGGTTGCCCGGATTGCGTCGGCGACGAGGCTTCGGCGTGGTGACATCGTCTAGCAATGCGGTACGGTCGAATTCAGTGACCGGAATAGCATGCTCGATGTATGCTTCGATGGCAGGCAGATTCTGCGCATACTTTTCACAAGCAAAACTGATCGCCGTGCCGCTGGCGCCTGCGCGTCCTGTACGGCCAATACGGTGAACGTAATCTTCCGCATCGTCTGGCAAATCGTAGTTGAAAACGTGTGTCACTTTATCGATGTGCAGACCACGGGCAGCAACGTCAGTTGCAACCAGAATGTCGAGGTTATTCTTGGTGAAATCTTCCAGAATCGACAGGCGCTTTTTCTGTGGCACATCGCCGCTTAACAGACCAACACGATGGCCATCAGCAGCCAGCCAGTCGTTTACACGTTCACAGCCACTTTTCGTATTAGCAAAAACAATAGCTTTATCTGGCCATTCTTCTTCTAAAAGCGTGAGCAGCAGTAACATTTTGTCTTCGTCTGACGGGTAGAACAATTCTTCAGAAACCCGTGTGGCTGTTTTGCGCTCTGGCTCAACTTGCACATGGGTGGGATTGTTCATGTGCTCATACGCCAATTCCTGCACACGGTAGCTCAGCGTGGCAGAGAACAGCATACTCAAACGCTTTGTGGCGGCAGGCATTCTGCGGAATAAGAAGCGGATATCTTTAATGAAGCCGAGGTCGAACATGCGGTCGGCTTCATCAAGCACTGCGGCCTGAATATTCTCGAGAGTGAACACGCCCTGTTTATAGTAGTCGAGGATGCGCCCTGTCGTACCAATAATAATATCTACCCCTTCTTGCAGTGATTCACGTTGACTTTCATATCCTTCGCCCCCATAAATGAGACCAAGTGAAAGTCCGGTGTGCTCACTGAGCGGCTTGGCATCATTATAAATCTGAACCGCAAGTTCACGGGTAGGTGCCATAATAATGGCTCGTGGGCCAGCTTGACTATTGGCGTCGTTTTGCGCTTTTTCCAGCAGATGGTGGAAAGTTGCGACAAGAAATGCCATTGTTTTGCCGGTCCCGGTTTGCGCCTGACCTGCTATGTCCAGACCTTCAAGAAGGGGGGGCAATGCAAGAGCCTGAATAGGCGTACAATGCGTGAAATTTGCTGACTTCAATGCCTCAACAACTTTGGTATTGATGGGCAAGTCGGAAAAATGTGTTTCGGTTAAATGTGTTGTTTGCATAGCTTATAGCTTATCTGTGCTTGCATTAAAAAACGGTTTCTTATAACACTAATGGTAAAGCTGAGACAAATCAGCAGCAGACCAAATATTGGAGAAAAGAATGAGCGACAAAATTATCAAGTTAACTGACGACAAGTTTGAAGCAGATGTAATCAATGCTGACGGCCCTGTGCTGGTTGACTTCTGGGCCGAGTGGTGTGGCCCTTGTAAAATGATCGCACCAATTCTCGAAGAAGTTGCGACCGAGTTTGATGGCAAATTAACAGTTGGTAAGTTGAATGTCGATGAAAATAATGAAACGCCACCAAAATATGGCATTCGTGGCATCCCTACTTTACTGCTGTTCAAAAACGGTAATGTAGCTGCAACAAAAGTAGGTGCATTGTCTAAAACGCAACTTACCGAGTTCCTGAACGAAAATCTGTAAGCGCGTTTTCCACACAGGAAAAGCTAAAAACCTGCTGCACCATGTAGCAGGTTTTTTTGTTTCTGATGCATCGCTTTGATCCAGCCAACGTAAATATGATGTATATCAATAGCGAAATTACAGCGATAGGCTAAGCTATATTCTCACCAAATGTGCGCTAGATGTAGATTTAAAGTTTTTTTAACATTTAGGGCAAAAAGAGTGGACGCTTCTTCGTTAAGGTGCTAACGTTTGCATATACGCTCATACCGAGCAGCGTTCTGCTTATGTCCTCTTCCGGACAAACTCTATTCCAACTTTTTTTAATTTAGGGGCTAAAGTCCCATAAGCGAAGTTCAAGCACAAAGACCCACCAGTATGAATTTAACCGAACTTAAGAATAAACCAATCAGCGAGTTGGTTGCCCTGGCCGAAGAAATGGGCCTGGAAAACATGGCTCGCGCCAGAAAACAAGACATCATTTTTTCAATTCTGAAAAACCACGCTAAAGGCGGCGAAGACATTTTCGGTGATGGTGTGCTTGAAATTTTGCAGGACGGCTTTGGCTTCCTGCGCTCAGCGGATTCTTCCTATCTTGCCGGCCCCGATGACATTTATGTATCGCCGAGCCAGATTCGACGTTTCAACCTCCGCACCGGTGATACGATTTCAGGGAAAATTAGACCGCCAAAAGATAGCGAACGCTACTTTGCCCTCCTGAAAATCCGTGAAGTCAATTTCGACAAACCAGAAAACTCCCGCAATAAAATCCTCTTCGAAAACCTTACACCTCTGCATGCTGCCGATCGTCTGCGTATGGAACGTGGTAATGGCTCTTCAGAAGATATTACTGCTCGCGTTCTGGACTTAGCGTCACCTATCGGTAAAGGTCAGCGTGGCCTTATCGTTGCACCGCCTAAAGCCGGTAAAACACTGTTACTGCAGAACATCGCGCAATCTATTGCGGCGAATCACCCTGAATGTGAACTGATGGTTCTGCTTATTGACGAACGTCCGGAAGAAGTTACCGAGATGCATCGTCTGGTGCGTGGTGAAGTGGTTGCTTCTACCTTCGATGAACCTGCAAGCCGCCACGTACAGGTTGCTGAAATGGTTATCGAGAAAGCCAAGCGTCTGGTAGAGCACAAAAAGGATGTTGTTATCCTGCTCGACTCGATTACTCGTTTGGCGCGTGCCTATAACACCGTTATTCCTTCATCTGGTAAAGTACTGACCGGTGGTGTCGATGCAAACGCACTGCATAAACCAAAGCGCTTCTTCGGTGCTGCACGTAACGTTGAGGAAGGCGGTAGCCTTACCATCATCGCCACGGCATTGATCGATACCGGTTCGAAGATGGACGAAGTCATCTACGAAGAATTTAAAGGTACAGGTAACATGGAACTGCACTTGAACCGTAAGATTGCAGAGAAACGTGTATTCCCTGCTATCGACTTCAACCGTTCAGGTACCCGTCGTGAAGAGTTACTTACCAGCCAGGAAGAACTGCAGAAAATGTGGATCCTGCGCAAGATTGTTCACGAAATGTCAGAAATCGACGCAATGGAATTCCTCATCAACAAGCTGTCGATGACGAAGACCAACGACGAATTCTTCGATGCGATGAAGCGCCAAAAAAGCTAACTCCAACGGTTAATCGAATACAAGAAGCGGGATTGATATCCCGCTTTTTTTATTTCCAAAATAAGCCTGACTGAGATAGGGTTATTCCACACACAAAAGGAATAATAATATGCGAACTCAGCTTCTCTCTGCTGCCGTACTTCTGGCACTGTCTTCATTTTCTCACGCTAAAACGGATGTTTCCGAAGCCGCGAATGCAATCGAAAAAGATGTCATTCAATGGCGTCATCATTTTCATGAACATCCTGAATTGTCTAACCGCGAGTACGACACCGCAAAATATGTGGCCAAATATCTGAAGGGGCTGGGGCTTAAGGTTCAAACTGGCGTTGCAAAAACCGGTGTGGTTGCTGTGTTAGATAGTGGTAAGCCCGGTCCGGTTGTGGCTTTGCGTGCCGACATGGATGGATTACCTGTGCCAGAAGAAAACGATCTCTCATGGCGCTCTAAAGTGAAAGGGGAGTACAACGGTAAGGAAGTGCCAGTGATGCATGCCTGCGGCCACGACACCCACATGGCTATGTTGATGGGGGCTGCAAAAATTCTTACCGATATGAAAGACGAGCTGCGAGGACAGGTTAAATTTATCTTCCAGCCTGCTGAAGAGGGAGCACCTCCTGGAGAGATGGGTGGCGCGGAAGTAATGGTGAAAGAAGGCGTGCTGAAGAACCCTGATGTGGATGTGGTATTTGGTCTGCATATCAGCGCCGGCCTTGATATTGATAAAGTAAGCTACAAGCCCGGCGGTGCAATGGCCGCCGTCGACCCGTTCAAAATTGTTATTCATGGTAAACAGGCCCACGGCGCTTATCCGTGGAAAAGTGTTGATCCCATTGTTACCGCGGCGCAAATGGTGATGTCGCTGCAAACCATCGTTAGCCGAGAGATTAAACTTATCGACGATGCTGCGGTAGTGACGGTGGGCTCCATCCACGGTGGCAACCGCTCTAATATTATTCCAAGGGAAGTCGAGTTGGTTGGGACAATACGCACGTTAGATAAAAAAGCCCGTGAACATGTTTACGAAGCCATGGAGCGAAAGGTAAAAGGCATCGCCGACAGCATGGGCGCCGAAGCCGAGTTAACACTGCCGCTGGATTACAGCTATCCTATTACTTATAACGATCCTGAATTGACCATACAAATGCTGCCCACCTTGCAGCGCACTGCCGGAGAAGACGGTGCGGTGTTGGCAAAAGCGGTGACGGGTGCGGAAGATTTTTCTTTCTACCAGGAGCAGGTGCCGGGATTGTTTCTGTGGGTTGGGGGTAAACCTCTGGATGTGCCGGAAGCCGATGCGCCTGCTCACCACACGCCAGAGTTTTACGTTGATGACAAGGGAATGAAATTAGGTGTTAAATTGCTTACAAATATGACACTGGATTACATGCATCAAGCCAACTAGGTTTCATTGACGAAGTAGTAGAGTCATTGGTAAATGCGTTTATCTCACATTGCAAAATGGTTAGCACTGATAGTGATTGGTGCTGGCCTCAATTGTTTACCTGCACCCTTTATCAGTGATGGAATGACAGCATTAGGATTGCCTATTGCTGCGTTTATTGCTTTAAGTCTACCCTTCACGGTTGCGTTGCCGGCCATCGTGTTGGTGGTGGCACCATTATTGGTGCTTCATCCGATTACGCCGGCGCTGTTAATTGTGATGGGGCTGCCTGTGGTGCTTGCCGCATCGCCAAAGCGCGACCTATTCACCCCTCTCAAAATCGGTATTGGCGTATACACTCCTGCGGCAGTATTGGTGTTGCTTGCCGAGTATTGGTTCGTATATCAACAACTGCCCAACGTTGCGTTTACCGCAGTATCGGTAACCTGTTTTTGCTTATTAGCATCTATTCTCAGTGCTCATCTGGTGTTTGCTTTTGTGCACATGAAATCGGCAGCGGGGGCATTTCGCAACCACATCAACTTCAAATATTTTTTGGCTTACTGCTTCAGTGCGCTGTTCTTTCTCGCGGTACTCTGCGTCAGTTATGCGTTTATTCATCAACAGCAGTTAAGGCAGCAATATCGTATCGATCTTTACATGACGCAGCGCACCAATGTCATGGCGTCACAGGTCAACGATTTCCTGAAAGACAATCTTGATGCCATTGCGTTTGCCGGCAAGGCGTTAACAGTATTCCCTTCTCCACTTGAACAAGGTAATCAGCAAACGGATAAAATCCTGTCTTCTTTGGCTGACTCGCGCAGTGCGTTTCTCACGTTTCTCACCGCCGACCGTCGCGGCATCATTACTCACGCTTGGCCAGAGGGATTAGTAGAGAAGGCCGCGGCGTCTGGTATGGTCGATGTGTCTGGCCGACCTTATTTTATGGCGGTACAACGCGATCCTCGTCCTTTCGTCTCCAATGCATTTCTTGGTAAAGGTTTTGGTAGCGACCCCATTGTTGCGATGTCGGCCCCAGTTTTAGATTCCCAAGGCGGCATGGCGGGTATCGTTGAAGGGTCGTTGTCACTCAACGCGTTTGATCAATTTGAGGCGACAACCATTAACGGCTTCAATATTGTGGTTGAAGACAGTAAAAATAATATTGTTTATGCCTCATCTGCTCTGCAATTCGATGTATTAAGTCGCTCGCTGGTAGCGCAGTGTGCTGAAAGTTGTCAGCAATTTGTGCATTTCAACAATGAAAAATGGTTAGTTCAGACCAGCGACGTACAACAGTTTGGTTGGCGCGTACGGTTACTGTTCAACTACAAAAATTTCCTCGCATTGACCAACGAGTCTCTGGTGACGGTGGTGAATTTGCTGCTGATATTCGCCATTATCGGGCTAATAGCGGGCGCGGCGATTTCAATTATGCTGAATAAGCCGTTGTTAAATCTGGTCAGGCAATTCGAGGCTTTTGATCTTAAGCAAAAATCGCTTGTACAGCGTGAACATGAAGGGCTACCCATTGTTGAGCTCAAATCCCTTGAAACGGCATTCGAGCGCATGCAAAAGCGCCTACTCGATGCCTATCTTGATTTGGATACCGCCCGAGAGACTCAGCGCCATCTCAACGATGAACTGGCGGGGATGAATAAAACTCTGTCGAGTCGTGTGGCAGAGAAAACTCGCCATCTTGCTTTGGCGCTGCGAGAAGCCGAAGCAGCCAACGTGGCGAAGTCGCAGTTTTTGGCGAATATGTCCCATGAAATTCGCACGCCCATGAACGGCATTATTGGCTCTTGTGAAAACTTACTCGATGGAGATCTCACTAACGATATTCAACGTCGTGTTTCGTTAATTTCCCAGTCTGGCAGCAATCTGCTGATGATCCTCGATAGTATTCTCGACTGGTCTAAAATTGAGGCTGGCAAACTACAGGTAGAGAACGTGGAGTTTTCGGTTCAGGCGGTGCTCGAAGCGAATTTCCATTTGCATCAAACCTCTGCTGAGTTAAAAGGGCTGTCTTCGTCATTTATTTGTACCAGCCCGCTGCCACAAGCGGTGTCGGGTGACATGGGTAAGCTGAGTCAGATCGTGAATAATCTGCTCAGCAATGCAGTGAAATTCACTGACAAAGGGTCGGTAAATCTCCATGTTGGTTTCCATGAAAATACCCTTACACTGTCTGTGGAAGATACCGGGGTAGGCATCGCAGAAGATAAAATTGAAACGGTGTTTGAACAGTTTGCGCAGGCCGACTCCTCGATTACCCGCATATATGGCGGCACGGGGTTGGGGCTGGCCATTACGCGCAAACTGGTTGAGCTAATGGATGGCGAGATAACGGTGCATTCTACGCCGGGTGAGGGCGCTCGCTTTACGGTAGTGCTACCGTTAACCGCAGTGAAAGGCGAGGTCGCCCCATCTGCTGCAACGGAGCTACAACTGCCAGATGGCTTGCGTATTCTGGTTGTTGAAGACAATGATATTAATGCGCAAATCGTTATCGACATGCTTAAGCGTCAGCAAGTGAAGTGTGTACGAGTGAGAAATGGGCTCGAAGCACTCAAGGCGCTGAGGCAACTGAGATTTGATATTGTGTTGATGGACTGCCAGATGCCTGAAATGGATGGTTTCGAGGCGACCCGACAAATCAGAAGCTGGACCAGCGAAAAGTCCGGCACTCCCATCGTGGCATTAACGGCAAATGCGTTTGCTGAAGATCAGGCCGCCTGTTTGGCGGCCGGAATGGATGCTTATTTAAGTAAACCGGTCAAGCGCCGGGAGTTGACGAACGTTTTGGCCTATGTTCACCAAACTTATTGCGGTTCTACCGGTGGCTGAACATCTTTGGCTGATTTCTTATTGGGGTTGCCCATAAAATAAAGCGCCAGGTAGCCTAGTAGGCCAGAAACCAATGAGCCAGCAAGAATACCTAGCCTTTCATCAAACGCTTTCTCGGTGCCGCCAAATGCCAAAGAGCCAATAAACAGACTCATGGTAAAGCCCACACCACAAAGCAACGCACAGCCATAAATGTGTTTAAAATCTAAATCATCGGGCAAGTTTGCAAACCCAAGTTTTACCGATAGCCATGAAAAACTAAACACGCCGAGTTGCTTACCAATAATCAAACCAAAGAACACACCAATGGTAACCGGGTGGGTGAGTGCATCGGCTTCCATCTCGGCGAAATTAATCCCGGCGTTTGCGAACGCAAAGAGTGGCAGGATCACAAAACTCACGCTGCTGTTAAGGCTATGCTCCAGTCGGATTACCGGTGAATAGCTCGCGTCTTTTTTATCTCGCATGGGTATGAAAGCCGCCAGAACAACACCGGCCAATGTGGCATGAACACCCGACTTCAACATGGCCGCCCACAATACCAGGCCAATCAATACATAGGGGGGAATGTCAGTAACGTTGCGACGATTCATCCAAAACAAAATAGGGATACAAACCGCAGCTACAATGAGCGCCGAAACAGAAATGTTATCGGTATAAAACAGCGCGATAATGGCAATGGCGCCAATGTCGTCGATGATGGCCAATGTAACCAGGAATATTTTTAAGCTGGCAGGTACTTTACTGCCCAGCAGCGCCATGATGCCAAGCGCAAAAGCGATATCAGTGGCAGCGGGAATGGCCCAACCTTCCATGGCATCTTTTGCGCCCCAGGTGAGCGCGAGATAAATAGCCACCGGAACAACCATACCTCCGATAGCGCCAGCGGCGGGAAGGACAATGTCTTTAGGGTGTGATAGACCGCCTTCAGTCACGGCCCGTTTTAATTCCAGCCCTACGTGGAAAAAGAATATGGCCATCAGGCCGTCGTTAATCCACAACAACAAAGGCTTATCAATTTCGAAACTACCGGCAGCAACGGTGACTTTCATGGCCAGAAAATCGTTGTACTGACCATACAGGCCGGTATTGGCGATAACCAGGGCGAGAATCGTAGCGCCCATGAGAATGATACCTGCTGAAGCGTCTCGTTTAAGAAAATCCTGTACGTCGGAAACGAGTTCGCCGAGAACCTCTTCAACCCCGGTTTTTGCCATTTGCTTACTCCACGTTAAGTAATGCCTTTTGAAATGCCTGTGCCGCGAGACTAATTTGACGGTGCTTTACCGTCACAGCTTGCCAGTGATTCACCAGAGGAAAGTCTTTTACCTTCAGCACCTTCACACTGTCTGGCGGTGTGTGTGCCAATGTATGTTCAGACAAAATGGCAAGTCCCAGCCCGGAGGTAACGGCAAGTCTAATTGCTTCGTTACTTTCGATAATCATAGAGTTGGGAAATACCAGTCCTTTGGAATCACAGTAATCCTGAATCGCGCGACGTGTTCCGCTACCGTATTCGCGTAATAAGAATTTATGAGCCATAAGGGCTTTTAGATCACAGTTATCAGGCCCGTCGTAGTCGGGGGGAGCAATAACAACCAGCTTGTTTTGCAAAAATGGCGTACAAACCAGGTTGTCATCCTGCGGTGGCTGACTAAAAATATAGACATCATCACGATTGTGGCGCATGCGATCGATAATATCCGCGCGGTTACCCACAATAAAACGCACTTCAATATTGGGGTGCTGTTTGCAAAACGGGCTGAGGATAGGCGGAACCACATATTTTGCTGTGGTGACGACAGCCAGTTTTAATGTGCCGATTTCTACCCCTTTAAGCGCATGAATCTGACTTTCAAGTCGCGATTGTGAGCCCAGCACTTCCTGCGCACATTGATACACCGCTTCACCGGCCTCGGTCATTTTAAGCTGGCCGTAGGTTTGTTCGAATAAGGGCATACCCACAATACCGCTGAGCTTTTTTAATTGCAGAGATACAGTAGGCTGAGAAAGTGAAAGCGCAGAAGAGGCAGCAGTGATAGAACCGTGGTCTACAATACTTTGAAATACTTCCAGCAGACGAAACGTTAATGATTGCATTTAAACTCCACGGTTCTTGCTTTAGAAGACAGAATAACTATTTATAGTAATAAAATATCCTTATGGATTCATTTATTAAACCCTTATCGTCGCAGGTTTAGTGGGTATTATCAGATTTTGTGCTAAAATCGCGTGCTTTCTGATCCAGCTGCCTGAAAAATAACCGGTAGGGGTCTATTCAAAGTCTAAAACCATGGGGAGTCATACGATGGCTAAAGTTGCTATTGTCATGGGATCTACGTCTGACTGGCCGACGATGCAAAATGCGGCACAAATGCTTAAATCTTTTGGCGTTGAGTTCGAAGCGAAAGTGGTGTCTGCTCACCGTACACCAAACCTGTTGGTGGATTTCGCAGAAACTGCCCATGAAATGGGATTCAGCTGTATTATTGCAGGAGCGGGCGGTGCTGCTCACTTGCCTGGCATGATTGCCGCTCACACTCACCTGCCTGTATTCGGCTGCCCGGTAAAATCCAAAGCCCTTAACGGTATCGATTCTTTGCTGTCTATTGTACAAATGCCGAAAGGCGTTGCAGTAGGCACGCTGGCGATTGGCGAAGCGGGTGCGGCGAATGCGGGTCTGTTAGCAGCGCAGGTTGTAGCACTGCAAGACGAAGCTGTGCGTGATGCGGTTATTGCCTTTAGAAAAACACAAACAGAAACAGTACTGAGCAACGGTAATCTGGAGCTTGATGCATGAGAGTATTGGTATACGGCGCAGGTCAGTTAGCGCAAATGATGTATCTGGCGGGTTGCCCGCTAGGTATTGAAGTGCAGGCTGTAGATGTCGGTAACGATACCGTGGTACACCCTGTTAGTAAGCGTCCTCTAGACACCAGTCTGGCACAGGCAATTGAGTCGGCTGATGCACTGACGGTGGAATTTGAACACGTTCCCGAGCGTTTGTTGGAAGAAGCCAGTAAAACAGAAAAACTGTATCCCTCAATGAATGCCATTCTGGTGGGGGCCGACCGAGTGCGCGAAAAGCGCCTGCTGGACGCGCTGAATGTGCCTAATGCCGCCCATCAGGTTGTGACTTACATCGATGAGCTGGAAGATTGTGTATCTGCACTGGGCGATAAACTGATTATCAAAGCCAGCCGTGACGGCTACGACGGTTACGGCCAGTGGCGTTTGTTGGATGAAGGTCAGTTACCAGAAATCAAGCAGGCGCTAAGCAACCTGGATCTAACCGCGGTACCGCTGGTGGTTGAGCAAATGGTGAATTTCGACCGCGAGCTTTCTTTAGTTGGCGTGCGCGACAAAGACGGCGATATCAAAGTGTATCCGCTGGCAGAAAATCTGCACCACCAAGGCCAGCTGCATGTATCTGTTGCGCCTGCACCTCATGTATCGGAAGCCCTGCAGAAAAAAGCCGAAGAGATTTTCCGGGTGCTGGCAGAAGGCATGAACTACGTGGGTGTACTGGCGGTAGAAATGTTCCAGTGTGGCAACGAATTGTTGGTTAATGAGTTAGCGCCTCGCGTGCACAACTCTGGTCACTGGAGTATGAGTGGCAGCGATACCAGCCAGTTTGAAAATCATTTGCGTGCAGTGGTTGGCTTGCCATTAGGTGATACCAGTGCCCGTGGTCCGAGTGCTATGGTGAATATTATCGGTTGCAGTAGTTTCTCCCGGGATCTGCTGAAAATTTCTGGGTGTCATCTGCACTGGTACGGTAAAACAGTGCGTGAGAAGCGTAAAATGGGTCACATCAACGTGACTGCTGATTCTTATCACGCGCTGGGCGAGAAACTTGAGGCACTGTGTCAGTACGTGCCAAACGAGTATTTTCCTAAGCTGGGTAAAGAAGCGCGTAAATTAAAACAGATAGAAGCTTGACAGCCGGGCTTCTATCGCTAGAATACGCATCCGCTGTTCGCAGCGAGTTTTAGAGAGTGTGCCGACTTAGCTCAGTTGGTAGAGCAACTGACTTGTAATCAGTAGGTCGCCAGTTCGATTCCGGCAGTCGGCACCATTCTCTCCCTGTCACTTCCTGGTTTTTCATAAGCACATTTGCTCCCTCTGACTAGCGGACGAGTTTATTCCCCACTAGCTCCTGTCAACGCACACACTTACAACTGTCCAGTTGCAATTTAATTAACGATTCTATGCTTTTTACCCGTACTTCTATTTAATCCCCCCCATGGGAATAGGAAGTAAACACTAGAATAATAGTTGTGTACTTTAAAAATTAAATCCAATATATTAATTCTAGGATTTAGAAACAAGGATTAGTTATGAGAAACTTATTGTATTGTATTGTATTGTATTGTATTTGTGTGTAATCGGATTTACCGAAGCGTGTGATAATGTTGTTCCAAACACATCTGCAAAATTTCAAACAGAAATGAATGCGAAGTGTGTGAGAATAAGCAATATTAATCCCCAAAAAACGAGTTTTATAGCTGACCCAAGTTTTTTTCACAATTCAGCTTATAAGGTCATAGTTAAAACTCCGGATGGAACAGTGATTCTGGAAAAAAGTGTTTTAGCAAATTCGCCGCCGATTGCAGAAATTCTCAATACACGTTTTAGTACAAGTATTGATATCCAGATCATCCCTTTCACCCAAGGGGTTATTAATAAATTTAAAATTTTTAGTGATTACAATTACGAAGCAGAAGAATCACTAATTTATATATCTCATTTTTCTGAAGAGAAGATTACTCCACCTCCTATATGCCGAACTTGTGTTATTCAATCTGAGCCTTCACCAGCTAACTCTTTTAATTATGATTTTTATTCAGTAGACAGTGTTTCTGAGGCTAGTCAATGTAATGATGGCAACAGACCTCCTACATCTCCGCCTGTAGATGCTCAGGGTAATGAGATGGATATTAATCAATTTCTTCGCGATACTCACTTGTGGAAGGAAAAGATTGACATTGTATTGCCTAACCCAATAACAAATATAGCTGCGACCGTCTTTCGATCGATAAGCTTGCATGAAGAAGGGGGGGCTCTCGATCTCGCGCATGGTCAAAACTCCAGATACTCAGGGAATGCCGAGATGGGAAATTTTTTGTACGCCATCAGTTTGCGAGCTATGGGGTACAGTGAAAGCGCCATACATCGGCTTTCCGCAGCTTATCAAGCTAGAACGACCATAGGTGAGTGGAATTTCGAGTCGGCGACACAAGCTGCAGTCAATTTTGCCATGAACGAAGGTGATCCACCCGAAGATACAGCAATGCTCACACGGGCGATTCGTTATCATGATGAAGTCTTCTTGAATAACCAGTCCTCATCGTCGTCGCTTTCATGTATTGATATGGAAACGACTGGCGGATCTTCCGGGTCTCAGAATCCGGGTACTGGTGGAGGAGGTGAAGGCACGCCTGTACCGTCAACATTTACACCTGGCGTTATTATAAACGGCACTAATTGGTGCTTTAGACAATCTGGCTTTCCTACATATTGCTGGTTTGAACCGCACTGATATTAAGCGAATCTGATATGAATATTTTTAAAAAAATACTGTTGTTGAGCGCGTCATTCTGTCTCATTGCTTGTGAGGGAAACCCGTCATTCACCGAGATGAAAGAGAATTTCTATGCACACAAGGATGCATTCCGGCAAACGGCCGTTGCGGCATGTGAATTGGGTAAAACTGATACGCCGCTAAAATACGCTGACGGCAGTTATTACTATAATCCTGAAAAAATCGCCGCAGAATACCGACTTGATACTTTAGATAATTTGTTAAGCGAAATGGGCGCTTATGATCTCAAGTATAAAGCCAACGCTTCGGGACAGTGTTCACTGATCGTTGGCTTTTATGCAAATGTTTTAGGTGGTGACGGTGTTTCCTATAAATACACGTATCGCAAAGAGCAGGTTGTGCCTTACGATGAGCAAAGGGACACATTCGAGAACTCAGTAGAAATAATGAAGCAGCAAGGACAACACGCCTTCGATATGCCGCTGGAAAACGACTGGTATTTTTCTTTTCTTATAACCTGAGTCCAGCAGTGCGCCTAGCTTTCCTCTGAATAATAGGTTGAGGGAAGCTAAAGCGCACCCCCTATCTTAAAAAAAGACTTGAGCGTGTATTCAAATCGCAACATTGCTTCTATCTTTGCATTCCTTGCAGTAAATCAAACCCCATACATTGCCAAAAATCGCTATTCATCTATGATGTAATAACTTTGTTATGACGCACGGAGTGCATAGTGACGTTAACCTATCGTGGAATTACAGGCTTTTTTGTTTTTTTATTAAGTTTGCCGGTGCTGGCAAACGCTTCCATTCACTTTACCGACACCTGGGCCCGAGCTACTTTTCCCATGGCTGAAACCGGGGCTGTGTATACCACCTTGATGAATCATTCACAGCAGTCGCTTACTTTGGTTTCCGTTAGCGTGCCTGAGGCCGTTGCTGCCAGCGCTGAAATTCATTCCACCACGATGTCTGAAGGCATGATGAAAATGCGTGAGCTGGAAAACGGCATTGAACTGAAACCTCACGGACACGCCACGCTGCAGCCCGGCGGCCAGCACATTATGCTTGTGGGGTTGAAAGAAGGTCTTGAGCCAGGTACCTCATTTACCCTTACGCTGCATTTTAGTGATGGCAGCCAGCAATCGCTGGAAGTGCCTGTTAAAGACGACAGTGGTGACGATGACGCAATGGGTAAGCATCATCACTGATTGAATTCTTTAATCCTTTTAATCGATTAATTCTGCGTGATTTAATCTTTAATTTGGATTTATAATTCAGTCATCAAATTCAAAGCATCAAATTTAAGCACTGGTCAGGAGATCAAAATGAGCAAAATCGATATTGGTATTTCAGAAAGCGACCGTCAGGAAGTTGCGGAAGGCTTAAAAAAGTTATTAGCTGACTCGTACACATTGTATCTGCAAACTCACAATTTCCATTGGAACGTAACCGGTCCGCAATTCCGCGAACTGCATCTGATGTTTGAAGAACACTATACCGAGCTGGCGACAGCAGTTGATGATATTGCAGAGCGTATTCGAACGCTGGGCGTGGCCGCACCAGGAACTTACAAGGCGTTTGTCGAACTAAGCTCGATTGCTGAGGTAGAGGGTGTGCCTGAAGCCACTGAAATGGTACGCTTACTGACACAAGGCCATGAGGCTGTTGTAAAAACGTGTCGCAGTGTGCTGAAACTGGCACAAGATGCAGATGATGAATCTTCGGTTGCCCTTGTTTCAGACCGTATGCGTGTACATGAAAAAACCGCATGGATGTTACGAGCGACGCTACCTCAATAAGGCTGTCGTAAAACGACAGAAACAGTACATGAAAAAAACATGGAAATATTCACTGTGCCTGGCCTCTGTGCTGGGCACAGCTTTTTCAGTTCAGGCAGCAGATCTGAAAATCGAAGAACTGTCTACCGAGCTGACAAACCCTTGGGGCATGGTGTTTTTACCTGACGGAAAATTGGTTATCACCGAAAGACCAGGCAATATCCGCACTTACGATAACAAGGCGGGCCTGAGTGCACCGCTAAAAAACGTGCCTGAGGTGGTTGCATCGGGGCAGGGCGGAATGCTTGGCATAACCGCAGATCCAAATTTTGCCGAGAACAATAAAATTTACTTTTGTTACAGCAAACCGGGCGACGGCGGCAGCAGTACTGGTGTTAGCAGTGCTGTACTCAAGGGCGATGCACTGACCGACGTAAAAGATATTTTTACCCAGTATCCGCTGGTGGATAACGGTTTCCATTTTGGCTGCCGACTGGCGTTCGATGCCGATGGTCATCTGTTCGTGAGTTTGGGCGAGCGTTATGCACATATGAAAGAAGCCCAGAATCTGGATAATCATCTGGGTAAAGTGGTGCGGATTTGGCCTGATGGTTCGGTGCCGGAAGATAATCCGTTTACCGACGGTAAAGCGCCTGAAGTCTATAGCTACGGCCACCGCAACGTGCAGGGCCTGACTATTCACCCGCAGACTGGCGCGGTGTGGGAAATGGAGCATGGTCCGAAGGGCGGCGACGAAATCAACCTGCTGGGCAAGGGGAACAACTACGGCTGGCCGGTGATCACTTACGGTATCGATTACAGCGGCTCCATTATTTCTGATAAAACTGAAATGGAAGGCATGGAACAGCCTGTGCTGTATTGGGACCCATCTATCGCACCCAGCGGTATGGCGTTTTATCACGGTGACAAGTTTCCTGAGTGGGAAGGGGATTTATTAGTGGGTTCGCTAAAATTCACCCACTTACGCCATGTCGATATGGATAACGGTAAACCTGGTGAACAAACTGAGTATTTCCGCGACCGTAAAGAGCGCATTCGCGATGTGGTTGTAGGTCCTAAAGGGTATATCTATATGCTGACAGACTCGCCAGATGGCAAACTGCTGAAAGTGAGTCCAGCGAAATAACTCGCTAGGAAAATACAAAAAACACCGCTCAATTGAGCGGTGTTTTTATTTGTACTGACTTCATTGAGTCGTTACTCAGGTTTCGCCTGCACATACAGTTCGCCGTCGTACAGCCCCTGAATGGTCAGCTTCTGGCTGGCCAGCGAACGCAGATAATCAATGTGTTCCTGTAAAATACGCTGGCCGGGAATGATAAGCGGAATGCCCGGTGGATAAGGCGTTACCAGACCTGCCGCGATGCGACCCGCACTCTCTTGCCAGGGGATTGGTTCGCGCTTACCAAAGAAGGCCGTGGAAGGCAGCATTTCCAGACTGATGGCAGGAATGCTCGAAGGGATAGCCGGTCGGCTCTTGCTACGATTCAGGCTTGCCTTGCCCTGGTCCAGCTTCTTCAGTGCATTGTACAAACGCACTATCTTCGAACGCATACCGCCAAGGGTCAGCAGAACCAGAATGGTGCTGTGGGTGAACTTCTCAATTTCCAGGCCCACTTCATCCATCAGGAAGCGATGAATTTCCTGGTTAGAGTACGACAGCGCAGACACATCGATGAGGATCTTCAGCGGGTCATGACCAATGTTATCCTGCTCAAAATGATCAAATGCCTGGGCAAAATCCTTGGCTTCCAGAATGCGAATGCGGCTGAAGCGTGCAACTTGTTCTTTCAGTTCCGCCACATTGCTCAGCAACTCGTTAATAATTTTGTAGCCTTCCATTTCCAGTTGCTGACGACACACGTCTAGCGAGGCTATTAGCTGATACTTCGGCGAGGTACTGGTATGAATACTGTAGATTTCTTTAAAGAAGTCTTCGTCGAAATCTGGATCGTTCACGTGAATAAACGAGGCCTGAGAAAACGCTGAAACCACTTTGTGTGCCGAGTGCGTCACGTAGTCCGCGCCAGCGTAAATGGCGGAGTAAGGACGCAACTGCGGATGAAACAGCGAATAGGCGAACCAGGCTTCATCGATGAATACTTTGATACCGTAGGAATGTGCCAGTTCTACCACCTGACGCAGGTCTGTGAGCAGGCCATCATAGGTACAACCGGTAAGCACCACCAGTTTGGCATCCTGGTTCTCTTCAATTAGCTCTTTTAGCTGAGACAAACGCGGCGGTGAGAAAATACCGAAATCCGGATTAAATACGCTATCCAGATACACCGGCATGGCGCGGGCCTGCACAATGCCGTAGTGCACCGACTTGTGACAGTTACGGTCGGCAATTACTTTGTCGCCTTCTCGCAGCAGGGTTTGCAGAATAATTTTGTTCGACGTAGACGAGCCGTTAGTGACGAAATAAGAGTGGCGTACTTCAAAGGTCGTCGCCAATGCCGACTGGGCCCGGCCAATCGCATGGGTGCCGTCTGACAGTGAACCTAGGGAATCCACACTCACCGACAAGTCGCTGACAAACACGTTGCGGCCGAAGAAGCGGTAAAAATCGCTGATATACGGTGAGTTACGGAAACTCGCGCCGCCGCTGTGCCCCGGCGTATGCCAGGAATCGTTGGCTTCCAGTACATACTCTTTGTAGGCGGTCCAGAACGGGGTTTCGTTGCGGTCATCAAAATCGTTGATGATGTAGCCTAAAATAGATTCCGGATCGGAAATAATGTCGTTGCGGTAAAAGAACGACTCCATTCCCGTGGTCTGGTTTACAATGTCCAGGCCTTTGATGGCATCACCCAGCACGTAAACCGGCAGTTCAGGGCGAATGTTTTTAATCGCCTCAATCACTACGGCATTGTTCTGCACCTTGCCGTTGCCGCTCTCGCCAATCTCGAAGGCTTTCACCTCGGTGTCCCAGCTGAAAACAACAGCCTGAATATCACCATCATTGTGAACAATTTCCAGTGCGCTCTGGACCCTGTCAGCCTCAACAACCGTGAGTTCGATATCCGGGCGATCGAACAGTTCCGTGGTAGAGCGAATGCTGGTGGCAAGTTGTTCCAGCAGTTCTGCTGAATCTTCAATGATAAGAATTTTTAGTTGCGGCAACATAGATAAAGGCAAGTACCGTTTGAGATAATAAGATTCTCAGTGTAACGCCGATGAGCAAGCTTGTCAGTCTTGCTTTTGTGACTTGCGCACCCATATCATTGAGCAAATGTTTTAACAGGCGAAATACGCATGGATAATTTAGTAGCGAACAATACAGTTGATATTACTCCGGAGAATTTTCAGCAGGTGATCCTGATGGATTCCAAAGAGAAAATCGTCCTGGTCGACTTCTGGGCCGAGTGGAGTGAAGAGAGCAAAGCGGTGTCTCCGATACTCGCCAAAATCGCTTCCGAACATCGCGATAATTTAATCCTGGCGCGCGTTGACTGTGACCGTCAGCAGGAAGTGGCAGCGCAGTTTGGCATTCGCAGCCTACCAACCGTGATGGTGGTTAAAGACGGCCAGCCAGTCGACGGTTTTGCAGGCCCCCAGGCCGAAGAACAAATTCGCGAGTTCCTGAGTAAGTATCTGCCAAATCCGGAAGACGAGTTTTTGGCAAAAGCCGGTGAAGCCATTTATGAAGGTGACTATGCCGCTGCATTTCCGTTTGCGAAACAGGCTTTCGAGCTTAACGAAAGCAACGTGAATGCGAAGTACATGTATATCGATTGCTTAATCGAAACGGGTTCAATTGATGTGGCGAAAACCCTGTTGGAAACCATCACCATGGTGGATCAAGACAGCCGCTACCAGACCATGCTGGGTAAAGTAGAACTGGCAGAACAGGCGGCAGAGTCGCCGGAAATTCAGCAGCTCACCGCGCAGGTAGAAGCGGAGCCAGATAATCTGCAGGTTAAAGTTGAACTGGCGGTTCAACTGCAACAGGCACATAAATCGGCTGAAGCCTTGTCGCTGCTTTTCTCGGTATTGCAAAAGGATCTGAATTTCGGTGAAGCGAAAAAGTTGATGCTGGATATGGTGAATGCATTGCCCGATGGCGACAGCTTGAAGTCTGAGTATCGCAGAAAAGTCTACAGCTTACTTTACTGATTATCGTTTATTGGTTGGTAAGGTGTAAAGCCATTGCGTTCCAGCCAACACAATGCTTCAAAGTAGCTGGTAAAATAAGCGCGCTCGTAGCCAGGATCGGCCAGTTCGGTTCTAAGGTGCGGGTGCGTTCGTTCAATCTGAGCGCGTTTGACCATACCCGGCTCTAGCACATAAGCCGAATGTGTCATTCCCATAGAAATATTCTTCTTGATGGCAGCAGCCAGCACATTCTGACAATCGGGCGTAGATAACACCCAGCGCCGTCCATCAATAATTGCCCCCCAGGGCTCACCGCGCATTGTCTGCGCAAGCCGGTGCATATCTTCTGTCATCGCCTCGGCAGTGGCTTTATTCCAAGCGCCGGTAGCGAATATTTCGAGTAGATTACCGGAAATGTCCAGGGCATAGTGGCCCTGTAGCGGGAATCTCATGATTTAGTCCTTTAAAGGTGAACTACACTATTGATATAGCAGATTTTCCCCGCTTTACAAATTAACTCTTTTGGTCTTATCCCATTGAGCTTAGGTTAATTTATACAAAAATAATATGGCTAAGAGCCAGCTTGTCTTATTTTTGCGCATAAAACAGATGATCAACAGGCGAGATCTTTGGTAGAATCCCCGCCTAATTTTTTTACACACTAGATTCATGGCAAAGAACGTTGTGGTACTCGGCACTCAATGGGGTGACGAGGGTAAAGGTAAGGTCGTTGACCTGTTAACAGATCGCGCAAAATACGTGGTTCGCTATCAGGGCGGCCACAATGCCGGTCATACACTGGTTATTGACGGTGAAAAAACTGTCCTCCACTTAATCCCTTCCGGTATTCTGCGTGATAACGTTACCTGCATCATTGGTAACGGCGTGGTACTTAGCCCGGACGCACTAATGACTGAAATCACAATGCTTGAAGAGCGTGGTGTTCCAGTGCGTGAACGTTTAAAAATCAGCGAAGCCTGTCCGCTTATCCTGCCTTACCATATTGCCCTTGATGTTGCCCGCGAGAAAGCGCGTGGTGCGAAAGCGATTGGTACAACCGGTCGTGGTATTGGTCCGGCTTACGAAGATAAAGTTGCTCGTCGTGGTCTGCGCGTTGGCGACCTGTTTAATGCAGAAGATTTCGCTGCCAAACTGAAAGAAGTGCTGGATGTACATAACTTCACACTGACGCAGTACTATAACGAACCTGCTGTTGATTTCGACGAAACCCTCGAAAAAGCATTGGCTGTAGCCGACATCTTAAAAGCGATGGTTGTTGATGTGACTGACGAACTGGACAAAGCCCATAAAGCTGGCTTGCCAATCATGTTCGAAGGTGCACAGGGTACACTGCTTGATATCGACCACGGTACTTACCCTTACGTTACCTCTTCCAACACCACTGTAGGTGGCGTTGCGACGGGTGCGGGTTTTGGTCCACTGAAACTAGACTACGTACTGGGTATCGTTAAAGCGTACACTACACGTGTAGGTTCTGGTCCTTTCCCTACCGAGCTTGATTGCGATGTAGGCGAGCACCTTGGTGTGAAAGGTCACGAGTTTGGCGCGACCACCGGCCGTAAGCGTCGTACAGGTTGGTTTGACGCCGTAGCGATGAAACGCGCCGTTCAAATTAACTCCATTACCGGTTTCTGTCTGACTAAGCTGGACGTACTGGATGGCCTCGATACGCTGCAAATTTGTGTGGGTTATAAAGATGCCGACGGTAACGTGAAAGACGTACCGCCAATGGCTGCCGATGGTTACGACCTGGTAACGCCTGTTTATGAAGAAATGCCGGGTTGGAAAGAAACCACGTTTGGCGTAACTGATTATGACAAGCTGCCTCAGGAAGCGCGAAACTATATCGCTCGTCTTGAAGCTATCACCGGTGTTCCGGTAGATATCGTATCCACAGGACCTGATCGTAACGAGACAATCGTTCTGCGTCACCCATATGACGCGTAAGCGAAAAACGTCATGTAAATAGTCAAAGCCTGCTCATCGAGCAGGCTTTGTTGTTTCTGCGCCAATAAAATTAACTGGAAAGACAATTTCCCGATACAGTAAAGTGGGATCGGAAACAACGAAAAGTCTGAAACCGGAGAATTGTGCATGACCGAAAGTGCCTACTCATTTCCCGCTCAAGATATCGACGCGGTGTACAGCCGTTTAAAGAAGACATTCAGCCATGGTAAAACCCGTGATTTGGCATGGAGGAAAGCACAGCTTAAGCAACTTGAGAAAATGCTTCGCGACAATGAACCTGCGCTTATCCAGGCACTGAATGACGATCTTGATAAGTCGGAAACGGAAGCCTGGACAGCCGAAATAGGCTTTTTGTTGTCAGACATTCGCCACACCCTCAAGCATTTGCAACACTGGGCTGAGCTCAGACCGGTTTCGACGCCGATGGCAGCGCAACCCGGTCAAAGCTATCTGTTGCCGGAGCCACTGGGCACAGTGTTGATTATCGGGGCGTGGAATTATCCGCTTCAGTTGATATTGGCGCCGTTTATCGCTGCCTTGGCAGCAGGTAACTGCGCGATACTCAAGCCCAGTGAGTTGTCTTCCGCCTGTTCTGCCTTACTCGCAACGCTGATACCTCAGTATCTCGACGAGCAAGCCATTGCTGTGGTGGAAGGTGGAAAAGAGACAGCTCAGGCTTTGTTAGCCATGCGCTGGGACCATATTTTTTATACTGGCGGTGAAGTGGTTGGCAAAATTGTCATGTCGGCTGCTGCCCAATATCTTACGCCCGTAACGTTAGAGCTTGGTGGCAAAAGCCCCTGTTTGGTCGATGAGCAAAGTGACATTGCTATTGCCGCACGACGCATTGTGTGGGGCAAGTGGATGAACTGCGGGCAAACCTGTATTGCGCCAGATTACGTGCTGGTGGCTTCATCAGTGGCGGATGAACTGATGGTTGCCTTGCGTCAGGAAATTGAAAATCAGTATGGTAAAACGCCGATAAACAGTAACGACTACGGGCGAATTGTAAACGCGAGCCACTTTCAGCGATTGAGCAAACTTCTCGATGAAATGCAAATTGTGGCGGGCGGCGAAACCGATGACACAAGGCTTAAAATCGCGCCCACCATTGTATTAAATCCGTCTTACGACAGTGACCTGATGCAGCAGGAGATTTTCGGTCCTATTCTGCCGGTGCTTACCGTAGAGGATATGGCTGAGGCCTGCGACATCGTAGTAACCCGCCCAAAACCCCTGGCACTCTACTTATTTACGCAAAACGATAAAACCGAAGCCAGCGTACTGGCAAAAACCACCGCGGGTAGCGTGTGCGTGAACGATACCATGATGTTTATGGCTAACCAGAAGTTACCGTTTGGCGGTGTTGGAACCAGTGGTATGGGGCGCTATCATGGCCAGTACGGGTTCGATACTTTTTCGCATTTAAAAAGCGTTATGCACCGCTCAACAAAGATGGACGTGAAAGTTCGCTATGCGCCGTATTCAAGCTGGAAACTCTGGCTGTTAAAGAAATTATTATAAGGAACTCATATGCCACAACCCTTTCACTTGGCTATTCCTGTGAACGATCTCGAGGCTGCTGCCGCTTTCTATGGTGAGCTTTTGGGCTGCGAGCGTGGTCGTAGTGATACACGTTGGATCGACTGGAATTTTTACGGCCACCAGTTGGTAACCCATTGTGTTGATGAAATGCCTTCTGCGCCGCAACATAACCCAGTAGACAGTCATGCTGTACCGGTGCCGCATTTTGGCGTGGTGCTGGATATGGAAGACTGGCAGGAACTGGCAGATAAGCTACAAGCTGCGGGTACGGCGTTTGTTATTGAACCCTACGTGCGGTTTAAAGGGCAGCCTGGTGAACAGGCTACCATGTTCTTTCACGATCCCGCCGGAAATGCGCTGGAATTTAAGGCGTTTAAATCGTTATCACAGCTGTTTGCTGTGTAAGGCAAAAAGCTGCTAGCGCCTTCTCAGTCGAGAGGCGCTTCCTCTACCATCGCCTTTCCGCGTCCGCGTGCCTCAGACGCCGCTTCCAGCCCGTTATCGGTGCGCTTGATAAGATGTACATCACCAAAGTTACTTTGCTTCATGGTGTAACCCATGGCTTCAAGTTCAGAAACAACAGCAGCATCTAAACCTTCATGATAGGCGATGGTGTCTTTTGGCCACAATTGATGATGAAAGCGCGGACTGTTGGCACTTTCTTCCGCTGTCATATCAAAAAACAGCGTATTAAGAATACTTTGTGCCACCGATGAGATAATGGTTGTACCGCCAGGCGAGCCTGTCACCAGCTTCACTTGTTCGCCTTTTAGTACAATGGTCGGCGTCATCGACGACAACATGCGCTTGCCGGGTTGAATTTCGTTCGCGGTACCGCCAATGGCACCGAAGAAGTTGGGCACACCCGCTTTAGCACTGAAATCATCCATCTCGTCATTGAGCAGGAAGCCAGCGCCTTCCACCACGACACCTGAACCGAAAGACAGATTTATGGTAGTGGTGTTCGCCACGGCATTGCCCCATTTATCCATCACCGAGAAGTGCGTGGTATCCGGGCTCTCATATAAACCGGGCTTTACTTCTTCAGTCACTGATATAGCGTCAGGGTTTACTTCGCTGGCACGGGCCTGAATGTACTCAGGATCGATCAGCGCCTGAACGGGTACTTCAACATAATCCGGGTCGCCCATGTACTCAGCGCGATCAGCAAAAACCCGCTTACCAATTTCAGACATCAAGTGGATGTACGCAGTACTATTTTGGTCTGGCAGTTTCTGTTGCTTCAGAACTTCATTAAGCATGCTGATCCACTGCGCAACCGCTACACCACCAGAACTGGGTGGTGGCGCAGTAATGAGCTTGTAGTCTTGCCATGGATAGACAATTGGTGAGCGCCATTTAGCTTGATAGCTACGTAAGTCGGCCACTGTGACCAGCCCGCCGTTGGCAGCCATGAATTCAGCGATTAGGCGCGCCGTTTCACCTTCGTAGAAGCCATCTTTACCCTGGTCGCGAATACGCTCCATGGCGGCAGCCAGCTCGGGTTGTTTAAACAGCACACCCGCTGTCGCTGCTTCACCAAAGAATTGCTCGAAGTTGCTGCTGATCCCTTGTTCTTCCATGCGGGCCATGTAACGGGTAATGTGGTCGGCGAGTTTCTCAGGTACATTAAAACCGTTTTTAGCGAGGTCAACCGCAGGTTGTACTAGGCGTTTCCACGGCAGTTTACCGAAGCGTTGATGGGCTTCCCACATGCCAGCTACAGAACCCGGAATACCTGACGCTTTAGCGCCAAACAGCGATTCTTCGGTTTTCACATCACCATTTTCATCCAGGTACATATCGCGGTGAGCCGCAGCCGGTGCCATCTCACGGTAGTCCATGAACGCCGCTTCATCGTCCATGTAGATGGTCATAAAGCCACCACCGCCAATGTTGCCAGCTTCAGGGAAGGTGACCGCCAGCACGAATTGCGCAGTAATCGCTGCATCAACTGCTGTACCACCTTCATTTAATACCGTCATGGCGGCGTCAGCGGCGAAGGTGTCTGGCATCGACACCGCCTGTTGACTCGTAATAACCGGTGGCGTGATATCTGCCGCGGGCACTTTTTCCTGGGAACAGGCCGTGACGACGCACAGCAGAAGACTTAACAGAACTATTCGCATGAAGTTATCCAATCATAATCATACTGGCGACAACATAGGCTAACAGTGTCAGCGCGCCAGCGGTGAGTGCATAGGGCAATTGAGTGCGAATATGCGTGAGCAAATCGCAGCCAGCTGCAAGGGAAGATACCGCAGAGGTATCGGAAATGGGTGAACAGTGGTCGCCAAACACGCCACCGCCGAGAATGGCGGCAATCACAAGTGATGGTGGCAGGCCCAGACTTTGGATCAAAGGCACACCAATGGGGATCAGAATCGCAAAAGTACCCCAGCTAGTGCCGGTGGTAAACGACATAATGGCACCCGCGATGAAAAGCATGGGTACAATCAGTACCAGCGGTAAGTACTCACCAACCAGTCCCGCTACGAATACGCCGGTACCCAGTACTTTCAGGCTGGCTCCTAATGTTAGCGAAAGCAACACTATGGTGACCAGTGGCAGCAGCTCGCCCATTCCTTTAAAACCAATTTCAACCGCCTGGTGATGGTTAAAACGTTTATGCAGAATTAACAGGAAATAAGCCACCGCGGTTGCCAATACCGTGGCATATAGCACGGATTTACTGCCGCTACCGTCGGCGAGTACGCCGTTGCCGGTCCAGAGCATGAAGCCCACCATGCTTACCACCATGGTGAGCAATGGCACAACCATGAAACGGGCTTTGGTGGCCGGCTCACTGTTGAGCACGGTATCAAGGTGACTCATGGCTTTTTCTTCTTTTGCCATGGGACCATGCACTTTGTCTTTTACAATGGTGTACACCACAATCGCCAGGGTAATCAGGGCGTAAAAGTTGAGTGGCACCGTACCCCACAGAATTCTTGCTGAACTTTGTTCGAGTTCGTAACCATCAAGCAAGCTGAGCACGAAAGCGCCCCAACCATTCAGTAAAATCAGAATACAGACGGGGGCGCTGGTGCTGTCGATAATATAGGCCAAACGCGCACGGCTCATTTTGTACTTGTCGAACAGGCCCCGAGCAAAGATACCAGCGGTAAGTACACTCAGGTTTGATTCAATAAACACGGCGATGCCCGTAAACATGGTAAGCCCACCCACCTGGCGTTTGTTCTTAGCGATGCCTCGGCTGGTTAGCCACTCCACGGTGGCGGTAACACCACCAGAATCACGGATATAAGCCAGTAGGGCGCCCACCAGTACAGAAAAAATCAATATGCGGGTATTCCCCGGGCTGGAAGCCACATCAATGGTGCGTTCAATGGCATGAATCGGCGCCAAGGCCAATGTATCGCCGGTCACACTCAGTAAGATTAGCGCTTCGGCTGAAAGTACAGCCAACAGCAACGCCATGATGACTTCTTTTTTCCAGAACACCACCAAGATGGCGACAAGAGGAGGGATGATTGAAACCCAATCCATGAATATGTGATCCTGCAATTATTTTCGTTTTTATATGTGTTGCCGAACGCGGGGAACACAGAGCGTGTTTTCACACCCACGGGCAGAGTGAATATTTCCTTTTACGGAATAGAGTTAGCGTACCTGACAATTGGTGACTATCGCCAGTCTTTTTATTGGTGAGTCTTTCTGAACGCCCACATTCCTTACTTAGTGATTCAGCAAGGCTTCGTAAATGCGCGTGATAACACTGCCGTAGCCTGCGGTTTCAAACTGACTGCCAGCAAATGTAAGTCCGCCATTAGCAGTGCTTTCCACCGGTGTGTGACGGGCATTGGTGAACAACACAATGGCTAAATTCTGTGCCGGATCTATAACGGTTGCTGTGCCAGTCCAACCGGTATGTCCAAAGGCCGTGCTGCTGGCATACGGGCCGAAATGCCAGCGGTTACGTCCGTCTGCTGCCCGGCGCCAGCCCAGGCCAAAGCCCGGGTTTGCTGAAGACGGTGCGGTAAACAGCGACAGGGTGTCTTTATCCAGCATGGTCACTTTGTCGTAGCCACCACCATTAATCAGCATTTGCATGAGCACGGCGAAGTCGTCTACGTTAGAGAACAACCCGGCATGACCCGACACGCCGCCCATGCTGTACCAGGCTTTCTCATCGTGCACTTCACCTCTGAGTGTGTGAGTGCGAATACCCGGGAAGGTAATATGGCCACTGCGTGAGTTGCCGTTGATTTCTGTGGCGGCAATCTGGGATGGCAGTATGCCTTTTTCCAGCGGGTTGAACAGGGTGTGGTTCAGTCGAAGTGGCGCATAAATAAATTGCTCGCAATAGCGGTCGAGCGACATACCGGTGATGCGTTCAACCAGTAATCCCAACAGCATGAAATTGGTGTCGCTATAAGCGGTGTGTTGGCGATTGCCTTCACGAAACGGCACAGCGGTGGTCAGTAATGTTGAGGTGTGCTGCTTATCTCTGGATTTAAATTTCGCCATCCGGCCTGGACCGGGTTCGAAAAAGCGCACCTCCGGGCCGTAGCCAGAGTGATGACTGAGTAAATCCCGTACAGTACGCGCTTCACGCCCATCACCGGTGTATTCCGGTAAATAATGATAAAGCGGCGTGTCCACATTCAGCTTGCCTTCACTCACCAGCTTCATTAGCGCCAGATTGGTGGCGAACATTTTGGTGTTAGAAGCCACATCAAATAATGTACCTGGCATCATAGGCTGCGGATTAGCGAGTGGCTGCCCATTTTCATTAAACTTAAGTGCGTTGCCGTAGGCCGTGCGCTTTACTATTTGGCCGTCTTTTATAACCAGTAAAACGGCACCAGGAAAACCGTCTTCAATATCCTGATTAATCAGCTTATCGACTTCTGTAAATTTGCTTTGCCATTTCTGCGTGGCATCGGTAAGCACGGGCCAGGGAATGACAACTTGCAGGGTATCGTCTTGTGCACTGAGGGCTACAAGCTCAAAGGTATTCGTGCCAGTGTGCGTGCGTCGCTGCAGCGAGTAGGCATAGGTTTGTCCGGCTTCAAGCGGGTCGTCGAGGGTAAGCAATTCCCCGTTTATCTTTATCTGCGCCTGAGTTGTGGAGGCAGGCGTCAGTAGCATTTCGCCCCGACCTTTGAAGGCTTTAAAACCAAGCTTGTCGTTCACCTCGGTGCGGGTAGAGCGATCTTGTTGTGGGAACACGGCATCAATTTGCCCCAGCTTTACCTGCGGTTCTGCCGCGCCCGCGGCCAGTCGTTGTTGTTCGTTGGTATATCGTGCCATCAACTTGCGGTGCTTTTGCGGAAAGTATTTTTCCAGCAGTGCAAATAGCGTAGCTGCCGTTTCACTGTCGAGGGTGCCGCTCACGTTGTCTTGTACGAAATGCATCTGAAAAGCGAATAACGCATCAATGGTTTGTTCATCGGCAATACCGGTTTCTACAACGCCATAGCCATAGGCTTGCAGTGCAGCTTGCATAAGGCCTACCGAGGGTAATGCAGGGGTAAACTGCTCCCAGTGTTGCTTTAATTCGGCGGTATCGTACCAGGCACCTATGCCGGCAAGGTAAAGCTGATACCAAGGAAAACGCGGCCCCGGATCGCTTTTACGACTGAAGGCGATGTCAGCATGACCAACAATGGCGGTGGGGGTAATATCGGGGTTGCGAAGAAGTATTCCCTGCATCAGGGAGATGATTTGTTCAATTTGTTGCGGGTGATAATCCGGATAAGTGCATAAACGATGTCGGCGGTGTTCACCGGGGGCATTGGCGTATTCGGCAGAGATCTCACAGTGCGGCACATTAACCACTTCAATGCCTATTGAGGTGTCATTAAGATGGTTGCGGCCCTGCCATTGTCCTTTTCCTGCATGCCAGGCGCGCCGGGATTCATCCACCAATTGGATAACGCTTGCGTTATCGCCGTCGAAACTGGCATCGTTAGGGTCGGTAACCAGATAGTGCGAACTGAGGCCGCCTTCGTCGACAAGGGTGTGTACACTCTTCTGGTAGTCTATTGCGGTATAGTGAATGACCACCAGTTTTATTCGCTCTCCGACGTTTTTCGATGGCATCTGCTGATATTGCCCCGCACACCCGAACATGGCCACTGCTGAGAGCAGCATAAATAGGGAGCGGGAAAACCAGAGCGGAAGCGACATCGATTCAAACCAATAACGAACACAAAGATAATCAACAAATTATCACAGTGACTTTTGATGTAAACAGGAAGTTCCGCCCACTGCGGTGCGCGGCAGGCAAGGCAGTCAGATAACCCATGAACCGACTTAAATCGCTGGATGTATTTCGCGGCATAGCCATTGTGATGATGGTGCTGGTAAACAACCCCGGAAGCTGGGCGACCATTTACTGGCCTCTGAAACATGCGCAGTGGCATGGGCTAACTCCCACTGACGTGGTGTTTCCATTATTTATTTTTGCGATGGGGGCATCGCTGGCGCTGAGTGTGAGACGACAACTTGGCAGCGAGCGAACGGCCATTATTCCAGGCATTCTCCGTCGAAGTGCTATCTTGTTTGCCTGCGGATTGTTTCTCGCACTTTTCTTCTATAACCCCTACAGCAGTGAATTTAACTGGTTCGCAGACAGATTTATGAATGTTCGGGTGATGGGGGTACTGCAGCGCCTGGCGCTGGTGTACCTGCTTACCGCTTTGCTGGTGCTGTATGTGCCTGCTCGTCAATATATTGTCTGGTGCATCGGTTTATTGCTGCTGTACTGGGCGATGATGACGTTTATCCCTTACCACGGTAACGACGGCGAGGTGTATCAGGGGCTTTGGCTGTTCGGAAACAGTTTTGCTGCCTGGCTGGATGCCAATGTACTGGGTGTGCATCATGTTTATTATGGCGGTGCCACCCCGTTTCCCTTCGACCCGGAGGGTTTACTAAGCACGCTTCCAGCGGTGGCCAGTTGTCTTTTCGGGGTTATAGGCGGTAACTGGTTACAGCAATCGCAGGTGAATGGCGCTGGCAGAAAATCGCTCTGGTTGCCCGCAATCGCAACTCTGGTTCTTGGGTTAGTTGCGGTACTGTGGATCCCAGTGAATAAAGCACTATGGAGCCCAAGCTTCGTGTTGATTACTGCCGGGCTTTCTATGTTACTGCTGGCGTTGCTTGAGGTGGCACTGAACCGTTCCGGCAAGCACGTATGGACAAAACCCTTCCTGATTGCTGGCTGCAACAGCCTGTTTTTCTTTATGCTCTCGGGCATTGTCGCTCGCTTGTTGTTTATGATCCCTGTTCACGGAAAACCGCTTAAATCTTATTTTTTCGAGCAGTATTTCCTGTCGCATTTCTCCCCCTACAATGCCTCGTTGGTGTTTGCCATTTGTTTTCTTTTAGTGATGTTCATCCCAACCTGGTGGTTGTATAAAAAACGCTGGTTTATAAGGGTGTAAGCGATACAGGTAAAGACGCATTCAGTCTGGGTAAAGGTTTGGTAAAAATTCGGACAACAGCGCGAAATTCCTGTCGAACACAGTATATTCAAGCGTATTTATATACAGGCAGGACTTCACCATGACGCAATCTAAAGATTTTACTAAACCCTCGTCAGGCATACTCACAGAACGACGAAAGACACTAAAAAAACTGGCGTCTTTTGCCGCTGCGGCACCGGTAATGATGCTTGCAGGATGTGGCGGTGGTAGCGGCTCTACAGCCGCATCTTCATCGGGCTCTACAGCAACGGGGTCAAGTGGCACAAGCACAGGAACCGGAGGAACCAGCACGGGCACCACGGTAACGGCAGACAACGGTAGCTGGCTGAGTGGTGGTACCGATGCCATGACCGCCAGTTTTCCTGACGACAGCATATTTGAAGATAGCGCGAGCTGTACGGTGCAACTCACCGGGCAGCAAACAGAAGGTCCATGCTATTTCGATTCTGATTACCTGGATGATATTTCAGAAGGGCAAACCGGTCTGCCAATGCAGCTTTGCCTGCAACTCACCGACGCCAGCTGTAATCCGCTGGTAGGTTATGAAATTGAGGTTTGGCATTGTGATGTGGAAGGTATCTACTCCGGTGATACAACGGGTAGCTCCGATACCAACGGTTTTAATTCCTCGTTTTGTACCGGTAATGATGCCGAAGCGCTGCAAGCACGCTGGTTCCGGGGAATTGCTGTGACAGACAGCAGTGGCCGGGTTAACTTTGCCACTTGTTTCCCTGGCTGGTATGCCAGCCGAGCTATACATATTCACTTCAGAGTGAAAAACAATAACAACGATCAGCTGATTTCACAGTTTGGGTTCGACGATGATTTCTGTACTGAGATTTGTACGTCGCACTCTGATTACATCAATCACGGAGCGCCGGATACCCTACTGGCTCGCGACACCGTATTTGGCAGTGACTATGACGAGTATCTGTTCAACCTTGAACAGAATGAAGATGGCTCGTTACTGGCGTATAAGCGTATAATGATCTCTGCCTAATACGCTACAACGAGTAGGTTACCCTAGCGCGTGCCAGCGACCATTTAACACCGCCGCTGACGGTTGGTTGCTGTGCGAATCGCCCACAATAAAATAAGCGGGTGCACCGGGAAGTAATGGCGTTGCCACCGGTGCTGTCGCGACCACTTGCACAGGCATTGTGGTCGTTATGCTGAGTTGGTTCTGCGTATCAATAAAATAACTAAACCCTGCTTTTAGCAAGTTCAGGTAAGTTTCATCATTCAGCGTTAGCGGGGAATCTACTTCAAATCCCTTCTCAGGCAGCACTTTCAGCCCTTGCCCATTTATGTTGGTAAACCCACTGATTGTGCGCAAATCGCCAATGGCGCCGACTGTACCTGTGTCAGTTTTGCCGTCAATAAGTATGCTGATATCGGCAAGATAGGGCAGGTCGCTACCTAGGGTAAGGTTATACAACTTCATGTCACACAAGCCATCTTCGCGATTTTCAGGGATGCGATAGTAATCAGCCAGGGAATAGCGATTCACCGTATTATTGAGAAAAGCCTCCAGCGCCGACTGCAGAGCAATCACATTCATTTTACGGGCAACCTGGCGGTTAGGGTCCTGCTTGGCAGCACCACTTTCAATCAGTATCGTGCTCGCGCCGGTTGCGGCGATGTTGTCGCCGAACGACCGGAATGAATAGGTGTCGTCGTAGCGGGCAATGCAGCCAGGAATATAGTGCCTCAGAACATCTGCCATTCCCGCAATAAGTTGCTTAGCGCGCAGACGCGGGCCGTCCACATGCTTATCTTCGTGATACGCCGGGGCGAGAAACGCAATGGTCGCTGGGCTCGATGAAGTCCCCGCAGTGTAATACGGGTTCTGATCGTGCAGGTTAAAGGCGATATCCGGTTTAAGTTCGCTTACCTGATCATGCAGCAGCCGACCTTCTGGAGACTGCAATGCTTTGGCATCGCGATTAATATCAATTCCCTGACCATTCACTCGGGTGCGGCGCTGCGCACCATCCGGGTTTAACATTGGCACCACGTGCAGGGTAACCTGATTCATCCAGTCTGCAGGTAAACCAGAAAGCGCCAACGCGTGGGCAGAGGTTAATATTTGCAGCCAGTCGAGTACAGCGGCCGTCGCGGTAGGTTCATCGCCATGCATTTGTGTCCAGGCCAGAATAACCTTGTCACCTGTACCTACGGAATAGCGTTTAATGGGCCGTCCTTCGAAGGATTCACCAATATCAGCCACCCGAATATTCTCATTCTGAGCCAATATCTCCATCACCGGCGCAATGTCGCTGGCGTTAAGGTGCACTTTGTTCAGTTCCCGCCAATGCATCGCATCAAACGCCTCTACGATGTTGGCTACTGAAATATGAGGATGTGCCGTCATGGTTATGGTTTCCTTAGCCGACTCAGAATTCGGGATACAGCAGGTAGGGTTGGCGCTGTTGTTTGAATTGTTTCAACGCGGGCTGCCAACTTGCACGGATTTGCTGTTCAGACTGTCCGGCTTCAATCGCTTTTCTGAGTGCATCAGTGCCGCTTAGCTTGTCGAAGAAATCCGGTCTGTTGATGAATAGCTCGCCAGCCTGTTTAAATTGATTAAAAGCCTGCAACAGCAAGGTGAGATCGAAACCTTCATTTGCTGCACGGCGGAGATCCTGACCACGGAGTTTCACATCCTGCAATTTAGGGGAAGGCGCACTGTTCGGCATACTCACCGGGGTAAAAGAGAACGTGCCCAGCGCCACTTTGTCGTGTCCGATAACCTGAAAAGGAAACGGCGTGCCGCGGCCCACGCTAACGGTGGTGGCTTCAAATAAGCACAGCGAAGGATAAAGTTGTATCGATTGTGCGTTTGGCAGATTAGGGCTGGGCGCAACCGGCAAATCGTATGTCATCGATTTGGTGTAGTTTGCCACCGGGATCACAAGTAGCTCTAGCGCATCGGCCTGATTAAACCATTGTTCACCGCGCATCATCTGCGCGAGTTCGCCGACGGTCATGCCGTGCAATAATGGAATGGGATCCATTCCCACGAACGACGCAAAACCTTCCTCACGAATAGGGCCATCGGTGAACATGCCATTAGGATTAGGACGGTCGAGTACGATGACCTGTTTTTGCTGCTCAGCGGCAGCTTCCAGCACTAAATGCAGGGTACTGATGTAGGTGTAGAAACGCGCTCCCACGTCCTGAATATCAAAGATAATCACATCGCTATCAGCCAGCATTTCTGGGCTGGGTTTTTTGGTTTTACCGTACAGCGATAAAACCGGCAGGCCGGTGCGGGTATCCACACCATCGGAGATGGTTTCCCCGGCACCGGCGTCGCCGCGAAACCCATGTTCAGGGGCCATTACTTTGGTAATCGTCACGTCTTTATCAAGCAGATAATCTACCAGATGTGTGCCTTTGACTTCTGACGTTTGATTAACGACTAGTGCTACTTTCTTCCCTTGCAGTTGGTGCAGGTATAAATCTGGCTGCGCTGCGCCTATTGTCAGCGCTGTTGCGGAAAAACAAAGCAGTGAGAACACAAAGAAGGTTGTGGCAGACAAACACCAACGGATGCGCCGAAGGCTAACTGCGAGTCCGGTTTTCGCGGGCTTAGTGCACTTGCTTGTCATCATTCGGCACCCACAGCGCGGCGAAGAAAACCATCGTTATTTGCCAGCAAAGTGCGGGCTTCGTCGGCAGAAGAATGGGTGAGGATCATCAAGATCGCCAGCTTCGCTTTTTGTCCAGCGGCCTCCAATGCGGAACTTGCCTGTTCCTCGCTGCAATCGGTGGCCTGCATGACAATACGCACTGCCCGGGCGCGTAGCTTTTCGTTAGTGGCATTCACATCTACCATCAGGTTTTGATAGGTTTTCCCGAGGCGGATCATGGTGGCGGTGCTCAGCATGTTGAGTACCAGCTTTTGCGCAGTACCGGATTTCATCCGGGTAGAGCCCGTTAGGCTTTCCGGGCCGACAACCGGGCAAATGCTGATTTTCGCCGTGCGAAGTAAAACCGTGTCAGGGCTACAAGCAATGCCAACCGTGCCCGCACCAATGTGGTTGGCGTAAGTGAGCGCACTTACCACATAAGGTGTACGACCACTGGCTGATAACCCAACTAAAATATCATCGGCACTGATGTTCACCGCTTTTACATCCCGAATACCCTGTGCGCTGTCATCTTCGGCACCTTCTACGGCATGTTGAATGGCTTTCTCGCCACCGGCGATTATGCCCAATACCAGCGAGTCGGGCGTGCTGAATGTGGGACGGCATTCTACTGCATCCAGAATACCCAAACGGCCACTGGTGCCCGCGCCAATGTAAATCAATCGGCCACCGCGATTGATACGCTCAACAATGGTATCCACCGCGGCGGCGATATGTGGAATTTGGGTGGCCACAGCGCCTGCAACTAGCGCGTCTTGCTGATTAATTTTCTGCAGAATACCTTCGCTTGAGAGCAAATCGATATCCATGGTGTCAGGATTTCGCCCTTCAGAAGCAATTTTGTTTAGCTGAGCGAGAAGGGCTGAAGTGTCCTGATGATTGTCTGGCTGCATGTTGTGGCCTTTTTATCTCTTGTTTTCGGTGTTTATGCTGCTGTCTCATTGCGTTGTCGGGTATTACCCGCGGCACAGATGACAGTGGAAACTATTGTGCCGATGACCAACTGCCAGGTAAAGCCGAGTTCAATGCCCCAGGTTTCAGGCAACACGCTTTTCATTACATAGGGTTGCATAAAAAGAGGTACACAGAAACCCGCAAACAGGGCGCAAATCACTGAGTTTTTACTGCCGCGTTCAGTGAAAAGGGTAATAAAATAAACGCCAAGCAGCCCGCTGTAGGAAAATACCATCACGCCCAGGGCAAATTGCAGCAGCGGCGTGTTGGTGTATTGCTGCCAATAGAAGCACAGGCATGCCATGCTGCCCAATGCCAACGCCATGAATGCCATCGCAATACGGCCCGCCTTCACGAAATGGCTATCGTTGCGCTTTTGCTTACGCCGTTCCAGCCAGGGGCGATACATGTCTTGAATCAATACACTGGACATAGAATTCAGCCCGGAATTCAGGGTTGATAATGCCGCTGCCAGAATGCCTACCGTCACCAGACCACGCACGCCATCGGGAATTTCGTTAAGTACGTAGTACATAAAAATAGTCACTGGCTTGCCAGCAAAGGTGGGCACGGGTTCATCAGCACCAAGACTACTCATAAGATCAGGGCGTTGATAATATACATAAAGTAGTAGTCCGATGATCAAGAACAGGCACATCACCGGTATCACCATGACCACCGAGAGCAACATCGCTTTGCTGCCTTCTTTTGCATTTTTGCACGTGAGTACACGCTGGGTCATATCTTGATCGAGTCCGAATGCGGCAATGTTGAGTAACACAAATCCGGTAAAGACCGACAGCAGGCTAAAAACACCGCTGTTACTGAAGTCGATATCGGTATTGAACAACAGCAGTTTTGATGCTTCGCCCGGAGCCGGGTTTTCCAATGCGGCAATAACTTCAGAAAGCGATGCGGGGATCGCGCTTAATAGGGCAACGATAACGGCCACGGCGGCGCCGATATATATCGTGGCCTGTAGCACGTCGGAGTAAATTACTGTGCGAATGCCGCCGTAAACGGTATATACCAAACCAACCACAGTAATGATGATGGTGGAAATTATCACGCTTTCAGCATCGATATTACCAAACAGGATCATGGCGACTGCCAGTGCGGCCATGTAGAGTCTGGCACCACTGGCAAACACGCGTCCGAACAAGTACATGGCCCCAGCCAGTTGTTTGGCTGACTCGCCAAAGCGTTGCTCCAGCAGTTCGTAAACGGTATAAACATTTTGTTTATAAAAACGCGGGATCAGAAACGCAGCCACGAAGAACGCAGCGATGAAGGCACCTATGTTGGTTGAGAGGTAAGTGAGGTCGCCCCGGTAACCTTGATCTGGACCACCCAGGAACGTTGCGGCAGACTGCGAGGTGGCAAGTACAGAGATTGCCACTAGCCACATGGGCATGGTGTTTCCGCCAAGAAAGTAGTCCTTTGCTGAATGATTCTTGCGGTTGAATAACCAACCACTGGTAACAAGCAGGAGGCCATATCCCGCAAAGACCAGCAAATCCATTACCGCATAATGCCCGAGCATACCTTCCCGCTATATTTATCAGCCTGTTAGCTGCCCCACGATAGTGTATTCCGGCTAATATGTATAGCCGGATCTAGCCCAGCATTGTAATATGCTTAACCTTCCAACCGCAGACAGGACACACCGCCGTTGAGCAGACAAACTCGCGCTATCATTCACGCTGATGCCATTGAAGACAATTTCCGTTTAATGAAAAAGTATGCCGGAAACGGGCAGAATATGGCGGTGGTGAAAGCCGATGCATACGGACATGGTGCGGTGAGTGTTGCACGGATATTACGCAATGAAGCCGCTGCTTTTGCCGTGGCCATTATTGAAGAAGCGTTATTGCTTCGTGAAGCCGGTGTACGTGCACCTATTGTTGTGCTTGAAGGGCCGCATCAGGCGCTCGAATGTGAGTTGGCAGCACGAGAAAACTGCACGCTGGTGGTTCATCAACGGGAACAACTGGAATGGGTAAGGCAGTGCCGGGAAGGCCGGAAACCAAAAGTCTGGTTGAAGGTAGATTCTGGCATGCATCGGTTGGGTTTTGATTGTGAGCGTGTACCAGCGTTAGTAAGCGAGTACAGCGATATTATCGATGCCGATTCTGTTCTGGTTACGCATCTGGCCTGCGCCGATGATACCGCAAACTCCTTCACGGTAGCGCAACTGCACGCGTTTAATAAAGTGCGTGAAGCGACCGGGTTAGACGTGAGTATTGCCAGTTCGCCGGGTACAGTAGGGTGGCCACAAAGCCGAGGTGACTGGAATCGAATTGGTATTGCCATGTATGGTGCCGAGCCGCTTTCAGAAGCCAGTGGATTAGCATTAAAGCCCGCGATGTCGTTGCAGGCCAGTATTATTGCGCTGCGCAAAGTAAAAAGCGGTGAAACAGTGGGCTATAGCCAAACGTGGCAAGCAGAACGGGACTCGCTGATTGCAACCGTCGGCATTGGTTATGCCGATGGCTATCCTCGTCATATGCCCAGTGGCACCCCAGTAATCGTAAAAGGGCAGCGCGCCGCGTTGGCTGGCCGCGTTTCCATGGATATGATCACCATAGATGTGACCGACATTGCGGATGTCGCCATTGGTGATTTTGTGGAGTTGTGGGGAAAACAGCTGCTGGTGGATGAAATCGCCCGTTGTGCGGGGACAATTTCGTATGAACTTATTACCCGGGTGTCTCAACGGGTTCCACGCATCGTCAGACACATCTAATCCCCCGGTTTCGGTAGGTTAAAGTGTTAAGTTGCGAGCGAATACATAGAATATTCTGCAAATAAATAAAGTTGCTCAGGCTACCATTTGGCGACAATTTATGTTGGTTGGGCGTTCGCTTATTGAAAACTTTTTAGTCAGCCCACAGTATGTTTTTGTACCGCGAGCAGGCAAAGATTCCACTTTCTCATTTCCATTATTCAGACTGCTTATTATTCTAATTCTCTTAATTCGTTAGAATAAAATCTCTCAGTTCCGATGCAAGTTCTGTCATTTCGCCTCGCGGACGCGGTACCAGCAAGGTTAGTCGAAAGGATAGCGGCCAGATTCTTAAATCCATCCTATAGTTGATTGGATAAATGCTGGACGCCTTGCTGCAGTATGGAAACCGTTTCTGACATTCATTGTGAGGTAAGTTATGAGAACTGGTTATAGTAGAGCGAGAGTGAACCGTGGTGCTTATTCACGGCCTGTACCGCAACAACAATCGACTAAGCCACAGGCGAAGCCGAAAGCCAAATCCAAATCTTAATTCAAATAGAAAAAGCCCGGCAACTAGCCGGGCTTTTAGATCGTACAGGCAAAGCGGGAAGAGAAGGGCAGAGTTAACTCAATTTCACCCGGTTCTCATGTTGCCCTAATTAACGTGATGTCGCGCTGTCCCGGTCATCCATCGGTGATGCTTCTTCTTGCTCATCTTCGCTGGTGATCCCCGGCAGGATATAGCGTTCAGGTCGGTGATTAAGCGACAGCACCATATTCAAACAGAATGCAGCCAATACCGACATCAGTACCAGTTTCCAGTCGAGCACCAGCAGTGACGACAGCAAGATAATGGTGTCTATAGACAGTTGAAATGTACCCGCGCGAATGGAAAACCGCTGTTGCAGATAAAAAGCCAGAATACCAAGTCCGCCCATGCTTGAGCTGTGACGGAACATAATCAACATGCCTACACCCAGTAAGATCCCACCGAAAATGGCAGTGAAGATGGGGTTGGCGTTATTGATTTGCACAAATTGAGGAATGATATCTGTGAGTAACGACACCGTGGTAACGGAAATAAAGGTATTGATGGTGAATCGCTTACTGATATGTGTCCAGGCCAGCGCATAAAAGGGCACATTGATAACAAAAAACAGCAAACCAAAATTGATTGGCAGTGCATATGTGCCGAGTAGCGCAAGCCCCGCAGCGCCGCCCACCATAAGATCCTGAGATTGGAAGAGATAAAGCCCAAAGGCGACAAAAAGTCCGGCGCTGACTAACGCGAAGAGATCCTCGACCACACTGTGTTTTGGTTTCTGCATTGATAGCCCCTGATTTTTAAAAGCCGGTATTATACGGAGGCATCAATGCGAAGTAAGCTGCTGGTTAAATTTTGCACTTCCCAATTGCGGTGAGTGTGGAATGAATGATTTACGCCGTGTGATAAAAGTGTAAATTGGACAGTTAATGAACTATGTCGATGAAGAGGCTGAACTAGTCACCAAGCAGACGACGAAAGCCATTCCTGACGTCGTCTCCGTAGCAGCACAAAATAACTTTAGCAGGGCTTTGGCCTCTACTTGCATGCAAGCGAATATTGCCAAGGGCGATCTCGCAAGCCATGTTCACGGGGAAGCCATAAATGCCACAGCTTATTGCAGGAAAGGCAATCGTACGAAAATTATGCTTGCTAGCGATATTAAGACAAGCGCGATAACATTTTGCCAATAGACTGTCTTCATTATTACCGCCGCCGCGCCAGACAGGGCCTACTGTGTGGATGATATAAGATGCGGGAAGCTGAAAGCCGGGTGTTAGTACAGCCTCTCCCGTTGGGCAGCCATTTAGGTTTCTGCAAAACTCAAACAGTTCGGGGCCTGCAGCATGATGAATGGCCCCATCAACACCTCCGCCGCCTAACAATGACGAATTTGCTGCATTAACAATGGCATCCACCCGAAGCTGCGTGATATCCCCATCAAATAACTCAATCGTTGCCATGTAATCCTCAATACGCGGACAAAATTCTGCAAAACCCCCATTCTGTCGTTAATCAGTAACAGTGTTTGCCGGATACAGCCGTCTAGCGCCATATTTCACCTATGGATTGCAGTTTCCACGCCACAGTTTCATGCGCTGTTTCCACGTTATTTGGCGCTGGTTCATAGTTGATCAGAAAAAGCGGCATACTACGGGTTGAATTTGAGGCGGGATAACTATAGATACCTTTTATGTAATTGAAATATATGAATTTAATTTATTAGGAGAAAGCCAAAATAAGGCGCATAATCGGCCGTTTTTTAATCACTTGTGGGAATCAATATGATTTTCTCTAATGATCGAGTTTCCGTGTATGTGTTGTCGGTTTCTGATACCCAAAAAATCAATCAGTCGCAGCATGGCACACGATTCCGCGATGCTGTTCAACTGCTACTTCCTGGTGGTGAGGGCTGGATTTTTGATTATGGTGTATTGGTTTTTTGGGGCGTGGATGAAGACGAAAGGCTGGCTTTTTTACACCGCTTGCAAATCAGTGGCGAAGCATTGTCTGGAGAACATCAGGAGCATGTCCGTTTCGAAGTTGGCGCGCCTGCATTAAAGTTACATGGCGACCTGATCTCCTTACCAGGAGACGAAATGCTGCTGCGATTGGCGGTGAGTCACGCTCTCGCGCAGTCGACAAAATTAAACGAGTTTGAATATCAGGCCGAACAGACTATTGAGCAATATGCGCACCTACCAAAAACACTGGCAGAAACTGGCAAAATTAATCTGAGCAGTAAGCGCCTGGCAAGCATTCGTGGGCATTTGTTCAGCACGAAAAGTGATATCTTTTTGCATTATGGTTTGCTGGATACCCCAGAGTTTTTCTGGGAATACCCGGAATACGAAGAGGCGTACAACGCAACCATGAAGTATCTTGATATCAGGCCGCGGGTGGATCTGCTATCGAATAAGCTAAACGTGATACATGAATTGTTTCAAATGCTGGCCGACGAAGTGAAACATAAACACTCTTCATTCCTCGAGTGGATTATCATTATTCTGATCGCATTTGAAATTATCATGTTTGGTGCGCACGAGCTAACAACGTTACTTCAGGGCTGATGCCCATTTGATTACGTGTGACTGCCCACAGCTCTCACCGACGTGTAGCCTAAAACCGGTAGCAGGATAAGAGTGAGAAAGGCGGGAGCATCTAGAATGGCTGCGGCAAGGATAGCTGCAGCCCAAAGAATACCAGTGGTGACTTTTAGCTTGTTGCAATTATTCATTGGGTGTTTCCGGTGTCTTATTAAACCTATCGTTTAACCTAGCAGACAGACTGGATGAGAAACAGGCGAAAAGATTTACAAAATGTGTGGGCGATGTGGTCTTTCAGGAAGGGAATGCTGTAGAAGCTACTCATATAAAAACAGGCCTTATAAATAAGACCTGTTTATCGGGTGTTTAGACTAGTGATCACATTCAGCGAGCAGCTTGGATTTCTTCTTGATTTTGCAATCAAAAATCTTCTCAGCATTTTTCCTTCCAATATAGTAAGCAACTGTATATGGATGGGCCCGCTCAAAAAAACGCGAAATTGACTTGGTAAATGCATTCATAAAAGAGCCCTCCTGTGGTTTACCCGTCACTATCATATAATTATGACAGTAATATGTCTAACGTGTTACAGAGAAATTTAGTTCACCACGATAAAGAATTTTTATCGAATACTTATGCGGGGAACCCTTTTAAATATAGGAGGTTCAGCGCAAGTTTCAAGCATATCTATGCTATATACGCATTAACTATAAACTACCACTGGTGTATAATTTTTTTGTATATATCTTCATCAAGCAAGCTTTTAGGGGCAGTGTACGTGGTTTGTGAGCCCAGAGCGGCTGTGGCCTCCGCCCAATTTGCATAGCGTACATTATCAATCACAAACAACGATTGCGGTGAAGGTGATGTGCGATCAAGGGCATAGGTACTCGCCTTAGAAGGTGCTTCATCTAAATGGGCAACCGCTGAGCTCGAAATGAAGTCTGCTACACCGTCGTTATTAATATCTTTTGTCAGCCAACTAATTTGCAAAAGGCGGTTGTAACTGCCGTCCGTCTGCATCTCAGAGATGGTTTTATCGAAGGCTGCTACTAATGAACTGCTGCTTTCCGTACTCTTGCTTATTGCTACATGAAAGCCTGCCCGTAGTAGGGGAGAGGGTGAACGATATGTCAGTTCTTCGTTGTCGGCTAACAAAAGCTTGTTAAATTCGTCGGCTAATAGCCCGGTCGTCATAAGTAGTGGTGCGCGTTCATCGGCAAACTGACGAAAGGCATCGAACGTAGTGGGATTACGCGACCACTTCACCGTGGCAATTTTGCGAAATTCATCTGTATTGGCGAAGCGGTTTTCAATTGCGATTCGAGAATCCTGAAGCTGAGGCAACAACTTAATTTCGCTTACGTCAGGGCGTTTGGATACAACATAGAAATTAAGTGGTAGATAGCTGGCGGAATAGTGGTAGTTATCACTTCGCGCATCAAGGCTAATAAATGCGTATTCGCCATTCAGCTTCCCTGTTGTTATCGCACCGCCAAGAAAGGCCCTACGCATTACATTTAACTCGACATTGGTATCCATCCGGCGAAATGCCTCGCCGACAATGGCGTTGAGCAGCGCCGGTTCTCCTTCGTCGTCTACGTATGTGGCAAGTGGAGAGGCACCTAGTTTCAAATCCGCACCGTTGGCTACGGACAGGCTACTGATGAATATTAATAAAACGTAATTAATTACCTTAATCATCAACTACTTCCTGATAAGTCAGTCTCTACCGTATCGGTATTTACTGTAAAAGTGTAGTAGTTAATCGAGAAATCCGGGGAAAACCACCTTTGGTATGGTGTGAGGGGGAGTTGAGAGTGAATTGTGTGGAAAGCGATAGTGGTATCGATATCTCGCTAGCCCGTTATATTCTTCTACCTCTTTATCTCGTTTAGCGAAATCAGTACCTACAGGTACATGGCGGGCCATATGACTGTAGGTACCGCTATGGTTAACTAGCTGACTTGGGCTTTCAATGCCTCACAGGTTTCTTTTACCTCGTCATATTTTACACACTTATCGAGCTCTGCTAATGCTTCGTCAGTTTTGCTCAGATTGGATAACGCAACGGCTTTTTGCACGATGAACTTGCTGTTGCTACCGAAAATTTCCTCTGCCAACGTAATGCTTTCCAATGCGGCATCATAGTTATGGTGTTCAAAATCATGCTGGATCTTTGTTTCAAAAAGCGACGGTGATGCATACTTCCATTGTTTAACTAAAGCCAAATTCTGCTCTGCTTTAACTTTATTGCCTTGCGCCGTTCTTAAGTTGTACATGACCTCACGAATGTAGGGGTGTCCAGAGGTTTGTGAGGTAACGGCTGCCCTTGCCAGGCGTTCAGCATCTACCAGATTATTGTTGGCCAGCGCATTGGAAGCTGCAAAGGCGTTATTATAGCTTTGTAAAAGTGATGCAACTTGCGGATTAGCTTTAACCTCTTTCCAACTTGCTTTGTTTACACGGCGACGAATATTCGGTTTATATTCTCGTCGGGCATATTCTCTTATCGACTTATCACGCTCTTCCGGTGAGTTATGCAGCTGCTTGAACTGTTCCGACGCGAAACCTAATCCATTCTTGAGTCCGCCCATCACAGTGTCGTTAATTTCAACTACCATGGAGTTTACGTTCATTTCTTCGAAGGCAGCACTTAACGCCTCTTTCTTCTGGTCCCAAAACACAGCCAATATGTTTTCCTGCTTACCTTGGAAGTCTGCTAAACGCTGAAGTATGTGGGCATTGGCTCTCGGGGAGTAGCCTGCTGCCAGTGCCATGTCGAAGCCGAGCAAGTCTGCCTCACCTTCTTGCGTACGCTGCCAAGCGGTATTCCAAACACTGTCCGAGAGTGATTGAATCACCGTGTTGTAAATTGCGGCTTTGGAGATATTTTTTTGTCCTTGCTGACTGGCGTTGTAGGTTAATTGATGTTTTCCTCCCACCTTCGTTAGCTCGGTATCTCTTACCACGTTGGCGGCAACCACTACCGATGCCAGCATCTCCACATTTTTCTTGTCTTGTTGGACAACCGCATCGCGCTCATGATGACGAAGTAAAATATGGCTTGCCTCATGGGCGATAAGCAGAGCGAGTTCGTCTTCACTCTCCACATTATTAATCGCGCCAAGCGGCATGCTTATCATGCCGTAGGCATCGGCATAAGGCGCGAAAGACTGCGCATGTACTACCTGAATTTGCATTTTTACTGGCGTGCCGCTCCACTGCGCCACAATCTTATCCAGTACACTGGTTAAATAGGCATTTAATTCAGGAGAGTCTACAAGATGGGATTGGCGAATTTGATTGGCGGGAATATCCAGGCCAGAATAACTGATTAGGCGACCTTCACCGGTGAGTGCATCGTCCCGCTGTTTGTATTCGTCTACGTCATCCTGCTCGATGAATTTGCCCGAAAAATCTTCATGGAGTGGCCCTCCTATGAGTTCGCCCATGGATTTGCTAATGCCTTCAACGGTGGATTGGCAACCAGCTAAGAGAAGCAGAGGCATCATCAATAGTGAAACCGTGAATTTCTTCATTTTATTGCTCCTCTGAGCCTGGGCAGTTATTACCGAATCCCATGGTTCCTGCTTCAACACTTTTTGAGTCTTTCGCCTGGGCTAATACGGTACAGGGGATATCGACATCTTTGGTCTCACTTAAATTCACATAATAGGTATCTAGCCAAATTAATGAGCCATCTAAAGCCTTAATCTGAACCAGTTCTTCGTCTCTATTAAATTCCTCGACGAGTATTTCCGGCGATGGCAATTCAGATTGCGAAATATCTCCGATATAGGCACCTGTGGCATCGACGATTTCCAACGGATCGATGTTAAAGCTAAGAATTTTTACTGGGTCGGCGGAGTCAGCATACGCGTTAACACAAAGTATGAGTGACAGGACGGGGAGTACTTTTTTAATCATTACCTTTCCTTAGTGTTGATAAGAGGGGGGAGCGGTTGAGATGCCGATTACCCCTGCATTTAGCTTTTGTTAATTATCAATATCCAACTCAAATTTGTGATGTTTAAGTTGGCGGTGCAGAACATACCGTACGATGGAGATCACCATGAAAACGGCAATCCAATTAATGGGCTGGGTATGAAAAACCAGCATAAAGATTAATGTGGTTGCAAAAATTAAAAGGGTAAGCGCCACAGCGCCCCACTGACTTCGCTGCTCGATGTCTTGTTTGGTAAGTAGGGCGTTGTTTTTCTTCAGTCTAAGTTTGCCCACGCTAAACAGGCCCCAGACCACCACCATGGCTAGTAAAATCCACTCTGCAATGTCGCAAGCATCAAATTTATAAAATACGGAAGGAGCAGGGCGAAAATAGTTATTCTGCATGGTAATTAGGTTGTCTAAAGCCATGGCATGAAGGTAAACGCCAGCAATTTTTCCGTTTACCGGAGTAATCACTTCATCTCGCGCGCCTTGAATTAACGCGCCGAGTAACACCGTTTTTCCCGCAAGGGCCTCGGTGAACAAAAGCCGGGCTGTTTCTGAATTTGCAGACAGTTGCTGTGCCATAATTGTTCTTGTATGAGGGCACGATTGTTGCCAATCGCCAGTAACCTTCCAAAAAATCTCTCTTCTAATAATTTCAGCAAGATTCCCCAATTTGCTTAACGCGCCACTAATATCGCGGCAATTATCACCAACAGCTGTGAACTCAGACTGCTTAGGATGAGGCGTTGCGCCCCACTGCAGATAAATGGGTTCTTCACTCGACAATGCGCGTTCATCGCAGGCGTTGTTTTGACAATAGATATCAAACAATGCTGTGGCAGGTGTGCTTAACGATTCACCGTCGTCAGCGCTGCCTTGATAATACTTGCGAGGGTAATAATGATCTTCTCCTTCCCATTGCACGACCACCGGGCGATTTACTTTAAAAAGCGCCTCGGGGGGAAGCTCGGTGGTTTCTGGCTTAGGAATAAAAATGGGCGTTCTGCGTCCTGCATTGTCGAGAATATTCTGCAGTGATGCGAAGTTATCGCCGTGCCCTTTACGATCATGGGTGTAGAGCAAGTCGATAAATAGCGCTTCGGGTTTATAACGGAGGATTCGACGTACCAAACGACTCTGCTCAGCAAACGGTAACGGCCACCTCGTCTTCTCAGTCGACAAGTAGGTATCGTCAATGAGTATGACGGTAATTTGGTTATGACCATCACCGTCATAAAACAGCGATGTGATACGATTTAGCACTTCTGCCGAGGCTTCATCGGTGACAGAGGATATTTTAAAAGGATCAAGAAGATAAGTACCAACCAAAAGCGTGGTTCGTACATAAAATGGGAGGCTCGTAAAAATGATAAAAATAAACATGAAGTTTTTGATAACCAGCCTTCCTTTGGCTTTAACGGTAAAACGTTACTAGTTAATTCTGGATACTTCAGCCCTTTGTTTATTAATTAAGCGTTTTACGTTGATAAAAGTCAACGTATAAATTGCTTTATTTTTAACCGTTTTGAGATTCACAATGGGGGAATAAAGCGCAAGCTAACTGACCGTTAGCCTGCGAGAGGGTTTTAGATAATTTTTCGGTATTAGTCGCCAAAACTTCCAGCCGCGCCGGGGTAAACCACCGGGCTTTCAATGCCGTCTTTACTCACACTGGCAACGCCGAAGAAGTAGTTATCAATAACAATGTTTTCCAGTGTGGTTTCTGTCACGTCGCCTACATATTTACTGTACTGCCATTGCGGGGCATCGGTATAGCGCCAATACACTTTGTAACCGGCCAGTTGCGGATTTTGATCTGCATCGGCGGCTTTCCATTTCAGTGTTGTGGATGGCTGCACCGCCCCTTCGATAGACACATCAGCCGGTGGCGTTGGAGCCCAAGACATAGCAGCCAAACTTACTGCGTTCAAGCCGGTAAGTTTCGCCGCATAATCAAAGTTTACGCCGTCCAGCGTGTCGCCATATACGATGCCATCTTCGGTGCGTAAATCTTGATGTTGGCGGGTATAGTTCTCGTTAGTTTCCATGATGCGGATACCAGGATAACCCAAATCATTGAACGGACGATGATGACCACCACGCCCATAGCGATCAAGACGATAAATCACCATGGCATCGAGGTTTTCGATGTACTGATCTGCGATTTTGTCGATGTAGCGGGCCAGGTTTCTGCTTGGTGAGTCTACTTCTCCGCCGGTAAAGCGACGAAGGCGGGATTCTGCTTCGGTTTCAGTCACCCGGGTGCCTTCAGCAAACAAGCGTACTGTACTGTTATTGATAACGCCATTTACGCCTTCAATGTTGCCGATCATGTCGTTGTTCAGTACTGCTTTTAAACGCCAGCCTTCTTCCTGCGCTCTTGCAGCGAGAATTTTACCGCCGAACAAGCCTTGCTCCTCACCAGATAGCGCGGCATAAACAATGGTACCGTTAAATTGATATTTACTCAGCACTCGGGCTGCTTCTAAGGTGCCGGCCACACCAGAAGCGTTATCGTTCGCACCGGGGGCGTCAGAGGTAAAGTCCATAACGTCTGATACCCTTGAGTCAATATCGCCAGACATGAGTACGTAGCGGTCTGGGTCGCTAGTACCTCGCTGAATGGCAATCACGTTGACTACTTCTACGGGATTGGGAATGCGCTTTTCACCACTGATGGTTTCACTCACTGTGATGACTTCCAGACATCCGCCGCAATTGGCAGAGATTTGTTCGAATTCTTTTTTGATCCAGCGGCGGGCTGCGCCGATGCCACGGGTATCTGATTTTGTCTCAGATAATGTATGGCGGGTGCCGAAATTTACCAGTGTGGTGATGTCTTGTTGTATACGGTCTGCAGAAATTGCTTTAGCAATATCGTGTAGTCGTGGGTCGTCGTTGGTGGTAGGCGCTGCTATCGCTGAAGCGGACAGCAGCATCGTAGTAGCAACCAGTGTGCGTGGTAGCATAAACACTCCTTCAAGCCTGTTGTAAGTGCCACGCTTATGGTTGCGTGGCTTTATATGAAGGCGTAGGCGTCACCGAAGAGTTTATCGGTAGTCAGGCCACATTCGGCGAAATCGTCTCTGGCGACTTTGGCCATTTCGAAACGCCCTGCAATGTAAACCTGTTTGTTGGATAAATCGGTATGGTCTGTCATCACAGCTTTGTGAACCCAACCGGTTTTACCCTGCCAGCCTTCTTCTGGAAATTCTACTACCGGAGCAAATGTGAAGTTCGGGTGCTTAGCGGCTAATGCTGTTAGTTCATCGAATAGATAGAGATCTGACTGATTACGACCGCCCCAGTACAAGGTGACATTTGCGTCAGGGGTGTCTTTCAGGGCTTGTTGCAGAATTGACCAGGTGTAAGAGAAGCCGGTACCACCCGCAATCAGAATTATGTCGGAGCCGTCGGATTGCAGATTTGCTTCACCGTGACCGCCGCTCAGCGTGATTTCACCTTCGCTACGCATTCTATCGAGCACTTCGGTGGCATACGCATTTTTCTCATCGGCACCAATGTGCAGTTCTATTCGACCGTTGTCAAAAGCCGGATTGGCAATGGAAAACGGGCGCTTATCTTTCTCGCCCATGTGCACCATGATGTACTGACCGGCTTTAAAATCCACCGGTTGTGCAGGCGTTAACTCAACTTTATAAACGACCTCAGTTAACGGCGAGATGGCCGTAACCTTACATTGAAATTCCGACATATTTTCCTATCACTATGGTTTGAATGTGTTGTGAGCGGGCGAAGCGGCGGAGGAGCCTGTGTGAAATTAAAACTCTCCGCAGCATGGATGCTGCGGTGAAGCGCCCAGGGATGGGTTTACCGCGTGTTTTAATTTCACACAGGCTTCGACAGCCAATCCTTCGCCCAGTCGCTCCACGTAATTTAGTCCATAATACCAAGACTGTCCCAGATGTCATCCACACGCTTTTTCACATTTTCGTCCATTACGATGGGGACACCCCATTCGCGATCCGTTTCACCTGGCATTTTGTTGGTGGCATCCATACCCATTTTTGAGCCCAGGCCAGAAACAGGTGAGGCGAAATCCAGATAATCAATGGGCGTATTTTCGATAAGAACCGTGTCGCGGGCAGGGTCCATACGGGTAGTGATGGCCCAGATGACATCTTCCCAGTTACGGGCATCCACATCATCATCGCACACAATAACGAACTTGGTGTACATAAATTGTCGCAGGAACGACCATATACCCATCATGACCCGCTTAGCATGACCCGGATATTGCTTCTTCATGGTGACCACGGCCATGCGGTAAGAGCATCCTTCAGGGGGTAGATAGAAGTCGACGATTTCCGGGAACTGCTTCTGCAGAATGGGCACAAAAACTTCATTCAATGCTACGCCCAATACGGCGGGTTCATCCGGTGGACGGCCTGTGTAAGTGGAGTGGTAGATGGGCTTTTGGCGATGGGTAATGTGGGTAACGGTAAATACCGGGAAGGTATCTACTTCGTTGTAGTAACCGGTATGGTCGCCATAAGGACCTTCCGGAGCCACTTCGTCCTGTGCAATGTAACCTTCAAGTACAATTTCGGCACTGGCAGGCACTTGCAATTCATTGCTGATGGATTTCACCACCTCGGTTTTGCTGCCGCGTAGCAAACCCGCGAAAGCGTATTCAGACAGCGTATCGGGAACGGGCGTTACGGCACCCAGAATGGTTGCTGGGTCAGCACCTAAAGCCACTGATACCGGATAGGGTTCGCCGGGGTGCGTCTGGCACCACTCACGGAAATCCAGTGCGCCACCACGGTGTGACAGCCAGCGCATAATCACTTTGTTTTTAGCGATGACCTGCTGACGATAAATACCCAGGTTCTGACGTTTCTTATGCGGGCCTTTCGTTACCGTTAGTCCCCAGGTGATCAGCGGTGCTGCATCGCCAGGCCAGCAGCGTTGAATAGGCAGTTTAGATAAATCCACGTCATCGCCAGTCAGCACTACTTCCTGGCAGGGGGCTTTTTTCAGCTCTTTAGCCGGCATGTTCAGAACTTGTTTGAACACAGGCAGCTTTTCCCAAAGATCTTTGAGGCCTTTCGGTGGCTCAGGCTCTTTCAGATATGCCAGTAATTTACCCACTTCCCGCAATGCTTCGACCGAGTTCTGGCCCATGCCCATAGCTACCCGCTCTGGCGTGCCAAACAAATTAAGCAGTACTGGTGTGTCGTAGCCCTTGGGGTTTTCGAACAGCAGTGCCGGACCTTTGGCCCGCAATGTACGGTCGGCAATTTCCGTCATTTCCAGATTCGGATCGACTTCCTGAGTTATTCTTTTAAGTTGGCCTTTGGCTTCAAGTTGCGCCAGGAAATCTCGCAGATCTTTGTATTTCATCTTGTCCGTGCTTCTCGCATCCTGAGGAATATGGCTGAAGTATACCATTTTAACTGACCGTCGGTTTAATGAGATTTTGTTCTCTCTCATAAACTTAATGGTTCGCTTCTTGTCTACCTACATAGTGCACTGTGCACAATTTTGACCTAAATTAATCTGGACAGCGAATGCAAATGGTAGTGTTATGGCAGTTGCCTACATTACTGTTCGCCAAAGTGCGGATTAACAACAATATCAATCAGGAGAATGTGATGGGTTTAATAGATCAGGACATGATCGATGAGTTAAATCTTCTTCTTAAGTTTCCGGCATCCAGCCTGATGCAGGGGCTTAAGATTCATCATGATGCCAGCCAGTCCGTAGTGCATGCAGCAGAACGGCTTTACTCCAAAGGCGTTATTACTCAGCCCGACGGTGGTTATCTCACCGACTTGGGAGTAGACCTCGCTGAGCACGCCCGCCATGTGCAGTCAGCACTTTCAATGAAACTGAACTAAGCTTAATTATCGCTCTGTCTGCAACCCGGCCAGAGCGAACATTGCTGAATATTTGTTCTTCAGATTCAGGCTGGTTGGTCGATACTGAGAGTAGGCCGGTGTGTACCGGCACGCAATGTCGGTTTTCAATCAGGATTAGTTTCAGGTTTTTGTCATGATAAAACGCGCCTCTACACTTTTTGTTATTGTTTTTTCCTCGCTGGTTAGCGTTTCACTTCAGGCCCAGGAACTGAAAGCAGTTCAACTGTACTCGCAGGATGAGCTCATAACCATGATTAATCAGAATACGCATTTAGAGCGAATTGTGGCTGATCGCTGCCAGTTGAATCAGGATATCGAAGCCCATGCCGAGGTGTTAAAAGAACCCGCTTATCAATTTTTGTGGGGAGATATGCTGGCTTGGGGCGTGTGTGTTGATGCTGATCCGGTTCGTGGCATCGGGTTTATGCGAGATGCCTCTGAACAAGGTCTACCGGCGGCACTTGAACAGCTTGGTCGTTATTACTCCAAAGGCACATTAGTGCAGGAAGACAAGCCTCGCGCAGTCATGTACTTGCGGGAAGCGTCGGCATTGGGCAATTTAAAAGCGCAGTTACAATTGGCGCAGCTATTCGTTGATGGTTACGGCAGCCCCTACGATTATGAAGATACTTATCATTGGCTCTATAACGCCATTACCGACGACAAAAAAGTCCACCAGCAGATAGCCGGTTACCTTGCTGCGTTGGAAAAGCTGATGCACCCTAAAGCGGTGCGGGCCGCGCGACGCCCGTTGCAGAGCTAAGGTTTTACTTTCCAGCAGCACTTCTTATTAAAAAGCGCTAAGCGGTTTCGATTAATCCCTTTACCGATGCCAGCGTGTCGGCTTCGGCCGCGGGTTTATCCCAACGAATACGGTGAATGCGAGGAAAGCGCATGGCGACGCCTGATTTGTGCCTGCTGGACGGATGCACCGCATCGAAAGCGACCTCCACCACCAGTTCTTTTTTCACTTCCCGCACGGGGCCGAAACGCCCCACTGCATTACGGCGAACCCAGTTATCCAGCTTTTTCAGTTCTTCATCGGTGAAGCCGGAATAGGCTTTGCCCACCGGAAGCAGGGTATCGCCTTCCCAAGTGCCAAAGGTAAAGTCTGAATAAAAGCTGGAGCGCTTGCCGTGACCACGCTGGGCGTACATCACCACTGCATCAATCAGCAGTGGATCTCGCTTCCATTTATACCACAGCCCTTTTGGACGCCCCGGTATATAGGTGCTGTCTTTACGTTTCAGCATTAAGCCTTCAATGGCGGTATCTTCGGTGACTTGCTGATGGAGTTTTTCAAGTTCAGCTACATCACTCACACTGTAGGTGGGGGATAAATGCAGGCGCTCTCCCGGATGCTTTTCAATGTACTCAGCCAAGCGCTGACGGCGTTCTGCTAACGGTAAGTCCATCAGTGATTCGCCATTAAGTTCTAACAAGTCGTAAGCCATTACCGCTACCGGTAGTGACTGCATGAGTTTTGCTGAGGGTTTTTTCTTGTTTAATCGTTGCTGCAATTGATTGAAGGTATCGACCTTATCGCCGTGCATCACTAATAATTCGCCATCGAGCACCAGGTTATGGTCGATGGTGTCCAGTAGGTCTGGAAATGAACCACTGATATCGTCACCGGTGCGACTGAACAGGGCTTTACCCGCTGGGGCTGATACCAGTTGTACGCGGATGCCGTCGAACTTGGGTTCAATCTGCCATTCGCTCGCGGCAAGTTTTTCCCGAGTGTCATCATCGATAGGGTGGGAGAGCATTACAGGATGAAAGGTGACCCGGTCAGAAATGTCCGGCTTTGGCCCTTTTTTCTCCAGCCAGCTTAGCAGTTCAGTATAAGGCGGCTCAACGCCGTGCCATAGGGCTTCAATTTCTTCTATGGGCACGTCACCGTAGCTGGCAAGGATTTGCTTAATGCTGCGAGCAGACACCCCAATACGTAATCCTCGTGTGCCCAATTTTATCAGCGCCCAGCGCTGAGAGGCTGTCATGTTATCGAGTAAGGCAACCAGCAGCGGCTTCACCTCGGTGCGCTTCGCATTGCGAAAAGTGTCCACCACGTTATTCAGGCCGGGCAGTTCAACATCGCCCGAAGGCTGAGTTTCCGGCTGCCACAGGTGCGCCACGGTTTCGCTCATTTCACCCACGTAGTCGTAACTCATGGCGAACAAGTTTTCGTCAATGCGCTCAAGCATCAAGTTTTTTATTGTATTGCGCTTAAAAAAATCGAATTTAAGTTCACCGGCGATGGCCGCGATTGCCCAGCCTCTGTCTGGATCTGGCGTGGTAGCAATGTAATGGGAAATCAGCGCGGCTTTGGCGTTGGTGCCGCTGGTAAAATAAAGCTGTTCCAATAAATCACTGAATGCTTCCATCAGCCGGTTTCCTCATCGTCATCGTAGCCGATCATGGATAGCGCTTTGGCTTTAAAACCCATCAGGTTGGCCTGATACACCAGTGCATCTTCGCGGCCGTGAGTCACCCATACCTCTTTTGGGGAAACCTCTTCGATGGTTTGTAGTAGCTCCGGCCAGTCACAGTGGTCAGAAATAATCAGCGGTAGCTCAACCTGGCGTTGCCGGGCGCGGGCACGAATTTGCATCCAGCCTGATGCCATTACGGTACGTACATTGGGCAGGGAACGAGACCAGCGATCAGCCAGTGCTGAGGGCGGGGCCAAAACAATTTCACCGGCCAGAGATGCTTTGTCTGCCACATCGTTCACTGGGATAAGCTCCCCCAGCTGTATGTCGTACTGTTGGTACAAATCACACAGTTTTTGTAATGCCCCATGCAGGTAAATCGGTTTACTGTAACCGGCTTCCCGTAAACCAATTATCACTCGTTGGCATTTGCCTAGCGCATAGGTGCCCACCAAGTGACAGCGATCTGAAAAAACCGCCAGTGAGGTAAGCAGTTTATCGATTTCATGGCTCAACGGCGGATGGGTAAATACAGGTAAGCCAAACGTGGCTTCGGTGATAAACACGTCGCAGGGCACTACTTCAAACGGTGGGCAGGTGGGATCGTGTCGACGCTTATAGTCGCCGGAAATGACCAGTCGTGCGCCCCGGTATTCCAATAAAACCTGCGTTGACCCGAGAATATGACCGGCAGGGTAAAGTGTCATGGTAACGGGGTCGGTTGCGTCGCCGAGACTCACCGGTGCCCCCATTCGCAAGGCTGTGGTCTGTTCAGCCATCTCCTCACCGTAGCGGGTTTTCATGATCGCCAGGGTTTCTGCCGAGGCGAAAACATGCTGGTGGCCTGCCCTTGCGTGGTCAGCATGACCATGGGTAACAACGGCACTGTCTACCGGCAGCATCGGGTCGATATAGAGCTTCGCAGGATGACAATATAATCCCGCCTCTTCTACCGATATCCAGTCTTGTGGGTGCAAAGGTCACTCCGGGTTTTTTGTGTGAAAATGCTTCTACGGCAGGGAATGATAAACGGATGGTTGGATAAGTGTTCTGATGAACCTGGGTGAGTTAAATATAATTAACGTAATGCATTACATCGATAACTGATAATCCCTCGTCCGGCTTCATGCGTAAAAAGTCACAAAATGGAGATTTATGGCAAAAAGACTTCCCCCTCCTTTCTACCAGTGGCTACGAAGCAAAGGCTGGCAACTGCGCGACTATCAGCGTCAGATGCTGTCGGCGGTTTCTCAGAACAACGCTACTTTATTAATTGCGCCCACGGGGGCAGGTAAAACCCTGTCTGGCTTTCTGCCCAGCCTCGCCGACTTATATCGCCATCCCGTAGAAGGTCTACATACGCTTTATATCTCGCCACTCAAGGCACTGACCAACGACATACAGCGCAACCTTACTGATCCTGTTGAAGCCATGGGCCTGCCGGTGACCATTGAATCCCGCACCGGTGACACGCCATCGCACAAACGTCAGCGCCAGCGACGTAAGCCGCCGAATATATTGCTAACAACGCCTGAATCGCTGATGTTGTTACTGTCTTATGCCGACGCGCCAAAGATATTCGGTAACCTGAAAACGGTGATTTTAGATGAAGTACACAGTTTGGTTGCTAACAAGCGCGGCGATTTTACTTCTTTGGCACTGGCGCGATTGCAGAGTTTGGCGCCAGATATGCACCGGGTAGGCTTGTCTGCAACGGTAGCGCAACCTGAGGTTATTGCAGGATGGCTCGGCCGTACTGGCGAGCCTGCTGAGGTGATTCAGGTGCCGCAAACCGTGAAGCCGGATATTACACTGTTGGATTCGCGGCATCGCATGCCGTTTGGTGGATTCATGGCACGCTATGCCATGGAAGAGGTATACAAAGCGGTGATGCAAGCCGATACCGCGCTGGTGTTTGTGAATACCCGGGCTCAGGCTGAATTGGTGTTTCAAATGCTGTGGGAGGAAAACAAAGAAGGTTTACCCATCGCGCTGTATCACGGTTCATTATCGAAAGAGCAACGGCGGAAAACGGAAAGCATGATGAGTCAGGGCGTGCTTAGGGCCATTGTTAGTACTTCTGCGTTGGAGTTAGGCATTGACTGGGGCGACGTGGATCTGGTTATTCAGATTGGTGCGCCAAAAGGTGTGAGCCGATTGTTACAGCGTATTGGCCGGGCAAACCACCGACTAGATGAACCCAGTAAAGCACTGTTGGTGCCAGCTAACCGTTTCGAAGCGGTGGAGTGTCGCGCGGCGATGAATGCGATTGCTGCCGGTGAATTGGATGGTGAGCCACTGCTCCCGGGGGCCATGGATATCTTGCCGCAATTTATACTCAATTGCGCCTGCAGTAAGCCTTCTTCTGCGGAAGAGATTTATCAGCAGGTACTTGATGCTGCACCTTATCAAAGTGTGAGTGAAGAGGAGTTTACTAAGCTCTGGCAGTTCACGGTTGATGGCGGCTATGCATTGCGCGCTTACGAGCGCTATCAGCGCATGGAGCAAAACGAAGATGGCTTGTTTAGCCCTGCGTCAAAGCGCGTTATCCAGCGTCACCGACAGAACATAGGCACCATTGTTGAAGCTGGACGCCTGAAAGTAAAACGCATCCGCCGGGGCAACCAGGGCAAAATCATCGGCGAGGTGGAAGAATACTTCGCCCAGCAGTTGGTGCCCGGCGACACTTTTATGTTTGCTGGTGAAATTCTTAAATTTGAAGCCATTCGAGACATGCAGTTGCACGCTAAACCCACCAAAGGCGGCGAGCCTAAAATACCCAACTACGCCGGTGGTCAGATGCCCATGTCTACCTTTCTGGCGGAAGGCGTCAGGCACATTCTGGATAAACCGGAGAGCTGGAAAACGCTGCCCGGCCAGGTACAGGAATGGCTGGAGTTGCAACAAGCATTCTCGGCACTACCCGATATGAACCGTGTGCTTATTGAGCAGTTTCCCCATCGCAAAGCCAATTACTTGTTGTTTTATACCTTCGAGGGCCGCAAGGCTAATCAGACCCTGGGCATGCTGATGACCCGACGTATGGAAAAAATGCGTCTTAAACCGTTGAGTTTTTCTGTGACCGACTATGGTCTGTCTGTTTGCCTGCTTGAAAAGGTTGATGAGGCTAAACTCCGGCAACTGTTCCAGCCCGATATTCTTGGCGATGAATTGGAAGACTGGATGCTTCACGCGCCCATGCTTAAGCGCTCATTCCGACAGGTAGCTGTGGTAAGCGGACTCACCGAACAGCATTACCACAGCAGCCACAAAACCATGAAGCAGGTGACCTTTTCTACCGATTTAATTTATGACACTTTGCGCGAGCACGAGCCTGACCATATTCTTCTGGCAGTGACCCGGGCGGATGCGGAGCGAGAGTTGTTGGACTTGCGTCGTCTCGCCGATATGCTCATCCGGTTTGATGATAAAATGCATTTTATGGATTTGGAAAAGGTGTCGCCCATGGCAATCCCAATCGTACTGGATGTGCGCAGCGAGCAGGTGAAAGGCGCTGGCGCTCACGCCATTATTGAGCAGGCGAGTTTATATCAGGAAGCTGAAGACATGATGGCCGATATCAGAGCATTGCTGAGCGGTAACTAAACAATGGCAATTACTGACACCTGGCTACATGGTGAAGTTGCGGCGAACCGGGTTTTACCCGTTAAGTTCGCAGGGCAGCTCTTCCTGCTGGATGCGCGGGGCGTACTTTACTGCCCGCAACGAGACGCGTTGGTGGTGTCTGATTTACACCTTGAAAAAGGCAGTTTTCTTAGCCGGTTTGCTAATCCGTTGCCACAACTCGATACCCGCTCAACACTACTGCGATTACAGTGCATCATTGCCGATTATTCGCCCCGGCAGTTGATCTGTCTGGGCGACAGCTTCCACGATGCAGACGGCTTCTATCGGATGCCGGAAGAGGAGCAAGGGTTGCTGTCTGTGTTGGTATCGCAATGCGAAAAATGGATGTGGGTATTAGGCAATCATGATCCCGCTATTCCTGAGCAGGCTGGCGGCCATAGTGCACTACATCTCGAATGGGATGGTGTGGTGCTTTCTCACGAGCCAGAGGCGGGGAAGGCATTTCAATTAGTGGGGCATTACCACCCGAAAGTCAGAAAAACCGTCTCCCGAAAACGATTCTCTGGAAAATGTTTCGTGCACAACGCCCGTGTCTTTGTCATGCCCGCTTTTGGTCAGTATACCGGTGGATTGGATATCGAAACTGAATCTATGAGGGCGCTATTTGAAGGCAAGGCTATGGAAACATTTTTATTGTTCGAAGGCGGCATCTACAAAGTGTGAACCGGCCGTTGGTACAGTAGCTCTGCGGCCCTTAAATTGGCTATGGTTGCGGAAGATATCAAGCTTTCGGAATGCGCCATGCACACCCACCGACATTGTCCCTATTGTGATGAACCTACCGTATGTATGAAAAAGTTAGCAAACGATGGTGAAACCCTTTGCCGTCACTGTTACCAAAGGATTCGGGTTAACCCGTTGATGAAATACAGTGTGCCGCCCCTTATGGTGGTGTGCACATTTCTGCTTTTTCAATTCAAGATAATGATTGCGGGAACAGTGCTGTTTTTTCCTACTATTATCATGATTGCGGGATGGAATATTATTGCGGTTCGTTGGTTTGTGCTGTCGACCATTGCCGATGATGATTTTCCGCCGCCAGCGAAAGCACCAAAATCACGCTCTCTGGCTGGCACCAGAGAGCAAGCTGCTGGAGATTAGTCTCTCCAGCGTTTGGTCAAATCTTCATAAGCGTCAATACGGCGGTCACGGAAGTATGGCCAGATGCGCTTCACTTTTTCCGTTCTTTCCATATCCAGCTCAACAGATAAGGTTTCTTCTTTATCGGCGGAAGCGTGCGCCAGTACTTCACCCTGAGGACCAGCAATAAAGCTTTGCCCCCAGAACTGAATGCCCGGATCACCGTCAATCGGTGAAGCTTCAAAGCCGGTTCGGTTTGCCACAATCACTGGCACCGAGTTGGCAACGGCGTGGGCACGCTGAATGGTATGCCATGCGCCGTGCTGTCGGCTGCGCTCTTCTTCGGTATCCGTCATATCCCAGCCGATAGCAGTGGGGTAGAACAGTAAGTCAGCACCGGCCATAGCCATTAAGCGGGCAGCTTCTGGATACCATTGATCCCAGCATACCAGCACGCCAAGTTTACCTACGCTGGTTTGAATTGGTGTAAAGCCCATGTCGCCAGGGGTAAAGTAGAATTTCTCGTAGAATCCAGGATCATCTGGAATGTGCATCTTGCGGTATTTACCGGCAATTTCACGGCTACGGTCAAAAACCACAGCTGTATTGTGGTACAAACCTGAACCGCGCTTTTCAAATAACGATGTCACCAGCACGATGTTGTGCTTTTCTGCCAGTTCGCCAAAAAAGTCGGTTGCCGGGCCGGGGATCGGCTCCGCCAAATCGAAGGCGTTGGTATCTTCTTCCTGACAAAAATACAATGTGGAATGCAGCTCTTGCAGCAAAATACATTCACAGCCTTCTGCTGCCAGCTTGGCTACCTGCTCGGCGCTTTTATTCCAATTCGTTGCTTTGTCATTGTCGGCAACAGATTGTTGTACCAGGCCGACTTTAAGAGTTTTCTTAGTCATAAACAGTGACTCCTTGTTTGAGTTGGGCCAGGACTGATGGCGTTAATGTGTTTGTCGGTACTTGCATAGAAATACAGTGCAAGCTACCGAACTGACGAACCAGAGTCGCACAGTTTATTGGAACCACGTTGTGTCGGGGAAACGCGGCTTCAGTAACCGCAATGGCGGCATCATCTTCCGGCTGACCATATACCGGCAACAATACTGCATTATTACAAATCAGAAAGTTAGCGTAAGACGCTGGCAAACGCTCATTGTCGTCGTTAAACATTTCTGGCAGCGGCAGACAGTATTGCTGGTGGTCAGGAAATGCAGCTGCACACTCTTCGCATAGTGCTTTTAAGCCTTCGAAGTGGGTGTCATCAGGACGATTATCGGCAGCTTGAATAACCAGGCCATGATCGGGTGTGAAACGAACCAGCGTGTCTACGTGGCCATCAGTGTCGTCACCTTCAAGGTGGCCTTGATGGAAAACGGTGAAACTACTGCAATCGAGCATGCGGGTAAACTCGGCGTCGTAATCGGCCAGCGTGATATCGCCATTACGTTTTGGATTCAGTAAACACTGAGCGGTAGACATTAAACGGCCTTGTGCATCAATTTCCAGCGCACCGCCCTCGGCGACAATCTTACTGGTGAGCAGTGGCAACTGACACATCGGTGCCAGATAACGCTGATTCACTTGGTTATCGCTGGTCGCGTTGAATTTCTGGCCCCAGCCATTGAATTGAAATTCTACTGGTTGACCTTTCATATCTTCGTTTTCAGATACCTTGCGCGTAAGAAACGCATAGTCGCGGGCCCAGGTATCGTTGTATTCTGCCGGAATGATGAGCACCCGGGCATCTGCGGCCAGGCGCGCTTGAACATTGGCAACATCATCGGCGCGACATAACAATAATACGCCAGCGGATGCGGCATTGATTTGTTCAATCACGGTTAAATAGGTTTCGCGTGTTTCCTCCAGCCACGGAGCCCAGTCAGTTTTATCGTGGGGCCAGGCGAGAATAACAGCGTCGACGGCTTCCCACTCAGGAATTAGTGGAGAAGTGCTTTTCATGATGTTGCTTCCAGTTAGTCAGTTAAATAACGGGCGCAAGTATACCCTTAGTGTTTTCGGCAACCAAAACAAATGACGTTGAAATCAGTTGAATTTAAGATGGCGCCCGCCGTTTACATGTAAGGTTTCTCCGGTAACGTACGTGCTGTTAAGCAGATAGTTCACCGCATCAACGGCCGCTACCGCGCCAGGCTCAGTTTGCATCAGCGATTTACTCAGTGCTTTTTCCTTGTAAGCGGCATCGTCGCCGTCGTTAAACATCAACAGGGCTGGGGCGATGGTATTAACTTTTACATGGGGCGCTAGCATTTGCGCAAAAGACAGCGTGAGATTATGCAGCGCGGCTTTGCTGGCGGCATAGGCTAGGTGCTTCTCGCTGCCGACAGACTGAACAAAGTCGGTGATATGAATAATGTCTGCCGCTTCCTGCTGAGTATTGAGTAACGCTTTTAAGCCCATATTCATTAAATAGGGCGTTTTCGCATGTACTTGCATCATACTGTCAAAAAGACTGGCGTAGTCATTGGTGTTTTTTTCAGAGCTCCATTCCGACGCATTGTGAATGATGGCGCGTAAGCCCGTTGTGTGCTTTTTCACCGCTTTAATGCATTCCGCTATGCCCTGGTCGGTGCTAAAATCCGCGCAAATTGCCACTGCCCCGGCTTTTTCAAGCTGTGCTATTGAGGCTTTATGGGTGCGGTATGTTACAATTACAGGATAATTGTTGCTCAGCAGGTTTTCTGCCAGAGCTAAGCCAACACGCTGGGAAGCGCCGGTGATGAGCACTGGATTAGGCAAATCGAACTCCTTGGGTGATTAAATGTCCAATATGAAACATTTGTCATCTAATGAATTTAAGTGGTCTGTAATTATAGCCTTTACGTTAAATCTCAATCAGGCTATTTCGGAAATTGTTAATGTTATCAAATGAAGCAGTGGTAGTACGTGATGCACTTGAACCTGGATTGTCGGCTTCGGCGATCATGGTAAGAAAGGCACTTGAAGATAAAGGTCTGGAAACGCCAATGGTGCGTAACGGCTTATCTGATGATGAAAAACGCGCACGGATAGAAGCCGCTATGACTGACATTATGGATACGTTAGGCCTCGACCGCGCAGACGACAGCCTGGCTGATACCCCAGCACGTATTGCCAAAATGTACGTGAATGAAATTTTCAGTGGCCTGGACTACCGTAACTTTCCTAAAATTACGGTTATCGAAAACAAGATGCAGCTTAATCAGCCGGTTCAGGTTTCGGATATTAGTTTAACGAGCACCTGTGAACATCACTTTGTCACTATTGATGGCACAGCAACGGTTTCTTATATTCCAAAGGATACGGTAATTGGGCTATCAAAACTGAATCGCCTTGTCGGTTTCTTTGCACAGCGCCCTCAGGTTCAGGAGCGTTTAACACAGCAGGTGTTGGTCGCTATTCAAACCCTTGCGGGAACCGAAGATGTAGCCGTGACGATTAATGCTACGCACTATTGCGTAAAAGCGCGGGGTATTCGGGATACGAATTCCTATACGCGCACATCAGCGCTTGGTGGTCAGTTCCTCACCGACCCACTACTGAGACAAGATTTCTTCCGCAACTAGTTGAAAATAAATATTAAAAAAGCCTGATTCTTGAGTCAGGCTTTTTTTTGCTGATTGATTCGAGAAAATGAAGAAGAAAGCTTATCTGTAAGCAATTTCAGAAGAGGCTAAGGATACAATCAAATTGATTTTTTCGCCGATACCGTCGGCAGGGACAATTTCTAACCTGGAGTCACATTTCGCACACTGGGTATATTTTTCCTGATACATCTCGCGGAGTGTATCTAATTGAAGCGCGTTGATATGACCACAGTGCGGGCAGAGATATTCTTGCTCGTGGGTAGCATTCATAATAATTCCTTAATCGTAGATGATAATCCGATTTCTAATCCGTGAAATCGTTACTGCAAAATGTGTGACAACATGCAGTACCGCTCAGTATCCTGGTGCTGTTTATCATTTTGCAAACTGCATCCGTCTTGTTTGACGGCTTTAACAAACGATAAAAAGCGGCATGTGGGCAAGTATAGCGCAATTACAGAATTGTAAAGAACCATTCACCACAAATTTTCAATTCATTACGATAAAATGCAGCGAAAGTTTCGTTTGTGGAAAAAATAACCGAAACTGACGCTATTTAGCGTCAGTTATCCACCAGGAAAGTTGATAAGGTTCAAGGGTGAGTGTGTTTTCATTGCCGGTGAGCTGACCGTCAGACAGCAAATCCTTTATCGCACGACGTTGAACCGTCGTCAGAATGTCTCCGCTTATATTCTGTTGTTGTTCACTGAAGTTACAAAGGCCAAGTAGCTTTTCACCCGCGCGGTTGTAACGAACAAATCCAAAACAATGCACATTCCCTGTATCCAGAATCTGGGTATTGGCATCACCAAAAATGGCATTTTGCTTTCTTATGGCCAGCATATTAGTGAGGCCATTAAAAACAGTGCGCTGGCAGGCATGTCGTAAATCAGCCGGATCGGCTTTTTGGTTCAGCACGTTAGCTATTTGCTCGTTGGTTACCGCAATACGATTTACCCAGCGATCATCATGCTTTTTACTCGGGTCCTCGCGATAGCTGTAGTCATTCAACAAACCTAACTCGTCGCTGGAATAAAGCAGTGGAATGCCGCCAATGGAGAATGTGATGCCATAGAGTAAAAGCATGCGTTTAATCGCCAACTCTATTTCAGCAGGGTCAAGAATGATCAGTGCTTTTTCAAGCCCACACAACGAGGCCAGTGAGCCACATACGCGGCAGTCTCCATTGGATGGGTTTTCTGCAAATGGCACGCCGCTGGCGAAAGAGCCGTCGAAGCGCCCAGTAAAGAACTGATTAAGGAAGAACCGGTGATCATGTGGATTCATGGCGAGTTCGTGGGCGACACCGTCATCAAATGTCCAGCCAATGTCATCATGGCAGCGAACGTAGTTCACCCAGGTAGTATTTTGCGGAATACTGAAACTCTTTTTAAGCGAGCGGGTGAGCAGGCGGGTTTTCCGCGTTGCCAGCGAATTCCACAACAATGCCATAAGTAATGGGTTGTAAGACAATTGGCACTCGTCTTTATGAATATACTTGAGTACCTCATCGGGATGAACGATGGCTTCTGATTTGAAGACAACGGCAGGCGCAACGATTTGCAGACAAGCATTGAACGCTTGAATTAAGCGGTGTGCATTTGGCTGGTTTTCGCAGTCAGTGCCAAGATCTTTCCAGATAAATGCCAGGGCATCTAAGCGTAAACCGGCACAACCGATATTGGCGAGGAATAGCATTTCACCCACAATGGCATTAAAAACAGCTGGGTTGCTGTAATTCAAATCCCACTGGAAGCTATTAAAGGTCGTCCACACCCACTTTTGCATCGTTTCATTAAAGGTGAAACTACCACGGCGTACTTGCGGAAAAATTTCGCGAAGATGTTGCTCGTAGAGGTCAGGCACCGTGCGGTCATCAAACAGATAGTAGAAATTCTGGTAATTTTTCTCACCATCCAACGCGGCTTTGGCCCACGGGTGCTCATCTGACGTATGGTTAAATACAAAGTCCAGCACCAAGTCGATGCCTTCATCAAGCAGTGCCGTCGACAGGGCTTCCAATTCCTTCATGGTACCCAGCGAAGGATTAACTTTACGATAATCAGATACCGCGTAGCCGCCATCACTGTCACCTTCCGGAGAAGCATACAATGGCATGAGGTGAACATACGTTACCCCCAGAGCTTTGAAGTACGGGATTTTTTGATGCAGATCTTTAAGAGTGGGGCCGATTAAGTCCACATAGCATGCCATACCGACTTGTTCTTCGCTGCGATACCACAGAGGATTTTTTTCCTTTGCGGTATCTTGCTGCTTTAATTTCGCCTTGCGGCTCTTAGTGCCGTCGCGAAGCAACTCGACCAGTTTTTGCAAATGATAATAGCAGTCAAACTGATGGCCGTAGACAGTCGTATAGCGCTCGAATAATGCAGGAAAGTGTTGCTCTAGGCGTTTTAGAAACAGCGCGCTGTCGCGCTTACTCAGCATAGACAGGTCGAGGGACTCTACTATTCTTTCTAAACACTGTTTGCTGTCTGCGGCGTAATTCATTTTCAACTCCCGGACGAAACAGTATCGAATTAGACTTGCTTCGTTCACATAAAATTCACAACGATGTTTACAGATTTAACCATGTCTGTTACTTTATCTTAAACGATTAAGTTGTTTTTGCAAAATTTTATAAATGCCTTTTTGCTCAGTAGCTACAGGTTGTGCAGAGCGATAGGGTTTGTGATAAAGAAATAATGCGTGCTAATTGTTTCTTATGTGATGATAAAACTATGTTAATGGGTCGGCGGCTCGACCAATTATTTCAGAGGCGGCAGTATGCAGCAATCTAACAGTCAATTTATACGCTGGTTAACTTATCTGATGTTCATGATGTTTGCGATGACATCGGATTCAGTGGGTGAAATTATAAAAGAAGTGAAAGTTGCCTTTGAAGTAACTAACGCGCAGGCCAGTCTGATGCATTCTCTGCCCATGCTTGGCATTGCACTGTCCGGATTATTGCTCGGATTCCTGGCTGACAGGTTAGGGCGAAAGACCACCATCGTTATTGGTTTGAGTGTTTTTGGGCTGGCATGCTACAGCTTTTTTATGGCCAACAATTTTGTGTTTATTGTTAGCCTGATGACCTTATCCGGTATCGCTGTGGGTATATTCAAGACCGGCGCCCTGGCACTTATTGGTGATATCTCTGGTTCAACTAAGCAACACACCGCAACGATGAACGGTGCTGAAGCATTTTTTGGCGTCGGCGCCATTATCGGCCCCCTTATTGTGGCTTATCTTATCCATAAAGGTGTGCCCTGGCAGTATCTCTATATAATTGCTGGTGGTATTTGTACCTTGCTCATTGTTATTGCTGTATGGGTGAAGTATCCCACTTATCAACCTGCTGCCCACAACAATGGTGAAAAGGTCACCGTGCGTCAGAGTTTGGCGCTGGTCAAAAACCCTTACGCACTGGGCTTCTCTGTTGGCGCGTTTTTGTATGTTGCCGCTGAAAGTGCAATTTATGTGTGGATGCCAAGTTATCTGGTGTGCGATGCCACTTCATTGAAAGCGACCTACGACTGTTACAGTGACGGTGCAGCCCGTACGTTAGCCATTTATTCAGTGACTGCGTTCTTTATTCTTCGTGCTGCCGGACGTTTTGTCGGTATTTGGATGATGGCGCATTTTAATTGGGCGCTGGTGTTATTGTTATTCAGTGGTGCCATTCTGGTTTGCTTTGTTGGCGGCCTGGTTGGCGGCAAACAAGTGGCATTGTACCTTTTCCCATTGACCGGCATCTTTATGTCAGTCATTTATCCCACGTTCAATTCAAAAGGTATCAGCTGCTTCCCTCGTCACCAGCATGGCTCGGTGGCGGGCGTCATCCTGTTTTTCACTGCCGCCGGTGCCGCTGCTGGGCCGTTCATCATGGGCGTAGTGAGTGATGCAATGGGTGGCGATGCGAAGTATGGTTTTATCGTTGCTACAGGTTTCGCTTCGCTACTGTTTGTCGGATTATTATTTAATTATCTTCGTAACCCCACGCAGCAAAGGCTGCAACAAATTGAGGCGAGTGACTATGGCATTGCGTGATCCGTTTTATGCTGTCATCGAAGCCGGTGGTACAAAATTTAATTGTGCGATTGTCGATGAAAATCGGAACATTGTTGAAGAACTACGAGTCCCCACCACCACGCCGGCCGAGACCCTTTCGGCCTGCGTGGACTTCTTCAAGCATCAAAAAACACTTGGAAGAGATTTCAGTGAAATGGGCATCGCCAGTTTTGGTCCGCTGGATCTAAAATCCGATTCGACCTATTGGGGCTACATAACCAAAACGCCAAAACCGAACTGGAGCTTTACATCCGTGGCACCCTATCTAGGTGACGCCCTTGGATGTCGGGTTGCCATTGATACCGATGTGAACGCGGCAGCGATGGCAGAGCATCGTTGGGGGGCCGGTCAAAACGCCAATGTGGTGATTTATGTCACTGTAGGGACCGGCGTCGGCGGCGGTGTCGTCATTAACGGCAAACCGCTACATGGTTTGGTTCACCCGGAAATCGGCCACTTTAAGGTCATTCCGCCGGCAGGCATCGAAGGGGTTTGCCCGTTCCATGGTAACTGTGTTGAAGGTTTAGCGTCTGGCGCCGCATTAGGTAAAATCTGGGGGCAACCGTCAGAAACCCTCGGTGATGATCATGAGGCGTGGGACAAACTCGCTGATGTACTGGCACAGCTTAGTCATAACCTACTGGTAGGTTTCAGCGCCGAAAAAATTGTATTTGGCGGCGGCGTTATGCAGAAAGACGGCATGCTGGAGAAGATCATCGCTAAAACGTCTGACAGTCTGGCTGACTACATTGTTTTTCCAGATGGAACCGGGCTGAACGATATTATTGTATTACCCGGTCTGGGCACGCGCTCAGGATTACTGGGTGCGCTGGCTTTGTTAGATAGCTAAGACGTTGACGGTGCTCACCGTCAACTTATTTCGTATAGCTCAAGAGGCAGACCGTCAGGGTCCTGAAAAAAGGTGAAGCGCTTGCCAGTGTAGGGGTCTGTGCGAATATCTTCACACTCTACATGCTTGCTTGTAAGCGTAGTCACGGCCGCATCAATATCCTGAACTCGAAAGGCCAGGTGCCTTAAGCCTTGGGCCTCCGGGCGTGAAGGGCGAGCGGGGGCGCCAGGAAATGAAAATAACTCGATTTGTGAACCGTCAGGCAGGACCAGGTCACATTTGTACGAATCTCTGGCTTCCCGATAATTCTCATCGAGAACGGTGAACCCAAGCGTTTCTGTGTAAAACGCTTTGGATGTAGGATAGTCGCTGCAAATAACAGCGACGTGGTGAAATCCATCTAACATATTTTTCCTTATGGCACATCGCTGCCGCGTGCAGATTCGAGTAAGGCATACCAATGCTCCCGGCTTAGATTTACCGAATTTGCCTGAACACAATTACGGATGCGGGTGAGATTGGTGGTGCCGATAACTGGCTGAATGTTCGCTGGATGGCGCATTAACCACCCAAGGACAATGGCTTCTGCGGAAACACCGTATTCTGCAGCCAGTTCACTCACCAAAGCTGCGGTAGCTACCTCTTCTTCAAACTCCGCTTTCCCGCCGGTAAACTTACCCTGAGCCAGACTACCCCAAGCTTGCAACTGCACATTATTCATCATGCAGTATTCCAACGTACCTGGAGCATAGCCAATTTGGCGATTGAGCGCGCTATTGGTGGTAATGCCGTCTTCCAGCCAGTCGCGGAAAGCCAAGCTCATCTCCAGTTGATTAGCGACTACCGGGGTGCCCAGCGCGCTTTGCAGATAGTTGATTTGGTGGCCATGCATATTGGATACACCAAGATGCTTAATTTTTCCGCTGGCTTGTAAATCACTGATCGCAGTGGCAACTTCATCCAGTTCCATCAGTGGATCAGGGCGGTGTAAAAGCAGTACGTCTAATTGCTCAATGTTTAAACGCTGTAAAATGTCTTCCACAGACCCCGTGATCCAGGCTGCAGAAAAGTCATAACGCTTTGGTCCTGCATCATCGGCAAAGCGGATAGCACATTTTGACTGCAGTATCATTTTGTCTCGGAGTGACGGGGTGTTTTTCAACACCTGACCAAAAGCCTGTTCAGCTTTGCCGAGGGTGTAGATGTCAGCATGGTCAAATACGGTGATGCCATTATCCAGCGCAGTTTCAATCATGTCTTCAGCCTGCTTAATGTGTGCAGCGGTCACTGGTGATGAATCCCAGTCTCCGCCTAATCCCATACACCCATAAACCAGACGGCTTGCGTCAGCGAAGTAATCTTCCAGCATAATTAATCCTGTAACCTGTTGATAGGTCAGAGTACCACGTTTTTTGACAGACGAAAGTAGCCTGCAATCGAATGTAATGGAATGGATCTTTTTTCTCATGTATCGCATATATGTGTGAGTTATTTACAACCTTTTTTGTGCATCAACCGAAATGGAGTTTTCCATGCGTTCACTGGCGCTTTTGTTTGCTTGTTTCTTCTCCTTGTCTGCGTGTACGTCGAAGCCTGACGGCGTTGAGCCGGTAGTCGACTTTGAACTGCAGCAATATCTTGGTTCCTGGTACGAAATTGTCCGCTTACCCCATTCTTTTGAAGAAGGTTTGAGTCGCGTAACGGCCTCGTACAGTTTACGTGAAGATGGCGGGGTAACCGTGGTAAATCGCGGCTTTAACCGTGAAAGTGGAAAATGGGAAGAAGCGGAAGGTAAAGCCTATTTTGTTGAAGACGCAGATACGGGCTTTTTAAAGGTGTCTTTCTTTGGGCCTTTTTACGCTAGCTATATCATTGTTGAATTGGACAAAGACTATCGCTACGCCATGGTAACCGGGCCAGACAGGGATTACCTATGGGTGCTGTCCAGAACGCCTGAATTAGATGAAGCCACGTTGAAGGAACTCGTTGGCAAAGCGGATTCACTGGGCTTTGATACCAGCAAATTAATTTATGTAGAGCAAGATCAATAGATTACTGAATTTTCTCCGCGACATGAAAAACCCTGCTACAATTGCGGCTTTTTCTACCGGAGTAAAATGTGGAAAATCGTGTGATGGATCGCGCAGGTAATACCTGCGAACTATGTGGCAGTAAAGATGTTGTTGCACTGTACGAAGTGCCTTTTTCCCCAGACAGCGAAGCCGACACACATATCGCTGCCTGCCAGGTTTGTCGCGATCAGTTAAACGGTGAAGCCGATGTAGACGTGGCTCACTGGCGCTGCCTGAATGATGCAATCTGGTCGCCTACAGCACCGGTACAGGTAATTGCCTGGCGGATGCTCAACAAGTTGAAATCAGAATCTTGGGCGCAGGATCTTTTGGATATTGCTTATCTGGAAGATAACGTTCGTGAGTGGGGTGAAGCAGGATTGGTTGATTTAAACCGTGAGCCAACCCTCGACTGCAACGGTACGCCGCTGGCTGCCGGTGATACGGTTCATCTTGTGAAAGACTTAAACGTAAAAGGTGCTACCTTTACTGCTAAGCGTGGTACGGCTGTTCGCAACATTGGCCTTAGCGACAATCCGCTGCACATCGAAGGCCGGGTAAACGGTACTCGCATCGTAATCATTGCTGCCTACACGAAAAAATCCTGATCTAACAAATCCTCAAGTTTACGCGAAAAGCCATGCCTGATTGGATGCAGCATTGTTTCTAATCAGGCATAATTGCATCAGATGTTATTTACACAGGCAAATTTTAAACGATGCAAACGCTTACCATTCGTACCCCTGATGACTGGCACCTCCATTTCCGCGATGGCGAGATGCTGGCTGAAACTGTACCCGCCACTGCACGGTGTTTCGCCCGTGCTATTGTGATGCCTAACTTAGTTCCGCCTGTGACTAACGCTGAAATGGCGATGGCATATAAGCAACGTATTGAAGCGGCTCGACCTGCCGGTAGTCAGTTTGAGCCGTTGATGACACTGTACCTGACAAACCAAACCACGCCGCAGGACATCGCCGATGCAAAAGCCGCGGGTGTTGTGGCTTGCAAACTGTATCCAGCAGGTGCCACCACCAACTCTGACGCTGCCGTAAAAGGTATCGAGGCACTTTACCCGGTATTTGAAGCCATGCAGGAACAGGGTGTCCTGTTACTTATTCATGGTGAGGTTACCGAGAACCATATTGATATCTTCGACCGTGAAAAGGTGTTTATCGACACTCATCTTCGTCCGATTGTGGATGCATTCCCGAATTTGAAAGTGGTTTTTGAGCATATCACCACAGCCGATGCGGCCGAATTTGTTATGGCGTCTGGCGACAACGTAGCAGCCACTATCACACCGCAGCACTTATTGCTGAACCGAAATGACTTGCTCGTTGGGGGCGTTCGTCCGCACAACTACTGTTTGCCTGTGTTGAAACGAAATACCCATCAAAAGGCGTTGCAGGAAGCCGTGGCAACGGGTTCACCAAAGTTCTTTTTAGGCACCGACTCTGCGCCGCACGCTAAACACCGCAAAGAAAATGCATGCGGATGTGCAGGATGCTACAGCGCATGGAGCGCCATTGAACTCTATGCAGAAATATTTGATGAGTTAGGTATTCTCGATAAGTTCGAGGGCTTTGCCAGTCTGCATGGTGCGGCGTTTTACGGTTTACCCGTAAATGAGGGCACTATTACACTGGTAAATTCTTCTTGGCAGGTACCAGAGGTGGTAACGTTAGCTGATGGCTCCGAAATGGTGCCTTTCTATGCAGGGAAGACCTTAAAATGGAAACTGGAGCAGTCTCTGGCCTGAGCCGGTTCGCCTGTTGTGTTCTGATATATTGCTGCACGGTGTTCGATGCCCGTGCAGACGCCATTTCTATCATTGTTACGCCGGTACCGGTGTTTAATGAGGTGAATGCAAATGGTGAACTTTCAGGATACACCGTCGATCTCATTCGGGGCATGCTTGAAGAAGCCGAGCTTGAAGGTCAGATCCGCCCTGAACCCCTCGCTCGAATGCTAACCGACCTTAAAAATAACCCCGCTCAATTGGGCGCGTCGCTGGTCAGAACACCTGAACGAGAAGATCAGTATTACTGGATATCGCCGGTTACGGCTATTCCCAATCATGTTTATGTGAAAGCCAATAGCCAGTTGGCTGAAACGGGCATTACCTCGCTTTCTGAATTATCGGGTGTCGCCGTTCGTCGAAATGATTACCGTCATACCTTGCTTGAACAAGCGGAAGTCGCCGATATTCTCGCGGTTAACAGTTGGGAACAAGCCATAGAATTATTACTCGCCGACAGGGTTAGTGCGCTTTTATATTCCTCTGCTGGCCTAAGGTTAATGTGTGAAAACGCACACATGGACTGTAGTGAACTGAACCCCATCTATACTCGAAGCACGGTTGTTAGTTATATCGTGCTACCCAAAGTGCCAGAGAACGCGGAACTTGCCAATGTACTTAGCGCGGCTGCGGCAAAATTCAAATCTCAACAGCAATTCGAAACGCTAACCGAAAAGGTTAATCAACAACTGGCGACATCAGGTTTGTCGGGACAATTGGAAAATGGCGTGCTTTTTGTTGTTGATAACGGTGAAGCACCAAAGAACGAACATCTTTGGGTGTTAGGAGAGTTATCAGGCGATTTCGCCAAGTTGAATTCCATTAACGAAATGGTTGGCTACAATGCTGACTTAGTTAGAAGAGTACTGGGCGAGGCCAACATCAGTGCGTCGGTATTGGCGGTACCGTGGCAACGACTGTTGCGGGAGACCCTGCATAAGCCTAATGTGTTGTCTTTTGCAGTAGCGCGAACGGCTGAGCGGGAAGAGCGCTTCCACTGGATTACCCCAATAACCCGAAACACCTATGGGCTCTTTGGACTGGGTGAGTCAGCGGGGGCAGGAATAGACCAAATACCAACAGGCAAAATCGTGGGTACCTTAAAACACGATTTTCGTGCTGAAATTGCTGCCGCCGCCAATTTGCCTACCCTTGAATATGATTCCTGGGGAGCAACCATTAGCGCCCTGTATAACGATGACGTTGATTTCGTTTTCACCTCACCCTGGACGTTAAGGGTAGGATGTCGTCAGGTTCAGTCTTCGTGTCAGGACATTTCGATGGACTATCCTTACCAGGAAGTTACTACCTGGTTAGTGCTATCTAAACCGGGCACCAGTATGGCGTTGGTGGAAAAATTAACGGCGGCAGCTAAAAAAGTAAAAAGCGAAGACAAATACGTGCAATGGGCAGAACGTTGGGTTTCAGATATCAATCTGAGAAACAACACTGCATTTTCAGTCAGGGATGGCATCATCTATCTTTACAGTAACGAACAATTAGAATGACACAATTTAACCAACTCACCGGCATTATTTCTTCTTTAAGTCAGTCGTTAGAAAGACTGGGCTTTCCTTCCATGACTCCGGTGCAGGCGGGCACATTACCTGACGCCCTGAATGGCCGCGATATTATGGCACAGGGTCAAACCGGTAGCGGAAAAACCGTCGCGTTTGCGGTGGCAACGCTTAATAAAGTAGAAGTCACCCGTTTTGCGACTCAGGTGGTGGTGTTGTGCCCAACTCGTGAGTTGGCCGCCCAGGTCGCTGAGCAATATCGCGCCGTAGGGCAGTGTATGCCTAATTTAAAAGTGCTGACGCTATGCGGTGGTGAGCCAATGGGGCCGCAAATTCAGTCGCTTAAACATGGCGCCCATGTCATTGTGGGAACGCCAGGTCGTATTCTTGATCACCTACAGAAAAAGCGTATTGATTTAAGCGAAGTGTCGTCGCGGGTGTTAGATGAAGCCGACCGCATGCTGGATATGGGCTTTTCCGATGATGTCGATGAAATTTTTTCGTATACCGCAGAGCCCGTACAAACATTGCTGTTTTCCGCTACCTGGACCGACGGCATCAAACGAATGGCAAATAAATACCTTGCCGACCCGCTCTCGTTCACTGCTAAAGCTGACATTGTGGCCAACCCCGATATCGAGCAGCAAGCGTATTCGGTAGAAGAGCATACGCGTCTTAATGCGTTAAAAGCGGTGTTAACTACCATTCAACCAACAAAAGCTATTTTGTTCTGTAATACCCGTAAAAGAGTGACAGAAGTGGTGGAAGAGTTGGCTGCCGCTGGCTTTTCCGTGGCAGGGCTGCAAGGCGAAATGGAGCAACGTGAGCGAACTGATGTACTGGCGCGTTTTGCTGCAGAGGCCCTTTCGGTGCTGGTAGGAACAGATGTTGCTGCCCGTGGTCTCGATATCAAAGAAGTCGATTGTGTGATTAATGTTGATGTGAGCGAAGATGCCGATACCCACACTCATCGAGTTGGGCGTACCGGTCGCGCGGGTGCTAAAGGCCTCGCTGTAACACTGGTCAGCGATCGTGAACAAGACCATTTCGACAAAATTGAAGCCTTTGCAGAAATTAAAATTCCGGTGAAAGGGGCGCAAAGCTTACGCTTCCATGCAAACCGTATCACAAAGCCAGTGTTTGTTTGTCTGCACGTGAATGCAGGTAAAAAAGAGAAGCTTCGTCCAGGTGACTTTCTTGGTTCGCTAGTGAAAGATGCGGACATTGCTGCTGAAGATATCGGTAAAATTCAGGTTCAAAACTCACAAAGTTTCGTGTCTGTTAAAGAGCGCAGTGCGAAACGGGCTCTGAAGTTGTTCCGGGAAGGCAGAATCAAAGGGAAGCGCGTTCGCGCACGTAAGCTTTAGCAGGTTTGTACAATGGCTATTGGTGAAACCTCTTTAGATAATCTGCTGGCTAACTTGTGTCCTGTACTGGCTGAAAATCGCTATGTGTTTGTCACTTTGCCGGACTCCCTAAGTCCATCTCTGTATGAACAAGCGCTCTGTGTATTCAAAGAAACAGAAGGAACGACCTTTATTCTTGATGCCGATTTGGCAGACCAGCTAGGCTATGCGTATGACGGTTACTATCGTCAGATCATTTGCAAAGTTCATTCGAGTCTTGAAGCGGTCGGCATGACCGCCGCAATTTCTACTCAGTTGGCAGCGCACGGCATTAGCGCCAACGTAGTTGCCGCTTACTTTCACGATCATATCTTTGTACCAGAGAAATCTGCCGAAAAAGCGGTGGCGTTAATGGAACAACTGGCCGACAACGGGTAGAAAGCGCCAGTTATAGCCGCTATTCATGAATTTTGGCAGCGGTTATTTTTCAGCCTGATATAGTGTGAGTGAGCAACTCACCCCTCAGGCTGAAAAGGAGGCTCCATGTACGATGCGTTTTTATCCGTTTCTGTGTGCGATTATGCCGATGCATTGCCACGTAGTCAGTTTATTCATTACGACATCCATTCACTTTGGCAACCTGTTCCACGCATTGCGGGGCCCGCCTTCACGGTAAAGTGTGAACCCGGCGATCACCTCATGCTTCATGCGGCAATATATCGCGCAAATCCTGGCGACATCATTGTTGCCCAAGCCGATGATATGTACGCGTTAGCGGGTGGAAATGTGTGTGCCATCGCCCAGCAGCGGGGAGTGGCAGGATTTATCATCGACGGCGTGATCCGAGACGTACAGGAAGTGCGAGAGATGGCATTTCCTGTGTTTGCGCGCGGCGTTTGCCCTAAGCCGGGCGCCAAAAAAGTGCTTTCTCCTCTTAATCAACCCATTGAATGTGGCGGCGTAACCGTGAATCCTGGTGACATTATTGTTGCTGACGAAGAGGGAATTGCGGTTATTCCACTGGCAGATGCAGCAAGCGTACTAGAGACGGCTAAAAAGAGAAATGAAAAGGATTCATCAGTATCATTAGCACAATGGCGGGATGATCATCTTGAAAAAGTGCAATCTATCCTCACTAAGCTAGGGTTCAAAGAATAACTCCCGAGCTCACCTATGTTTCAATTTTTCGAACGGCTAACTAAACCGTTCCCAGACGAAGCCCCAACGCAACCGCCGAAGGGGCTTGTTGCATTTTGCCGTTACTACTCTCAGGGGATGTGGGGCATTATTGCCATCGTGTCACTGCTGAGTGCTGTGATTGCGGCCTTGGAAGTCACGTTATTTGGGTTCTTGGGTCAACTCGTCGACTGGTTTTCTCAACATGATCGAGAGACCTTTCTGCAGGACGAATTCTGGACCCTCATGGGAATGGGATTTGTCGTAGTTTTATTGATCCCTGGCTGTATTTTGCTGCGCTCACTGTTTAACCGTCAGTCGCTGATGGGCAATTACCCCATGCGCATTCGTTGGCAGGCGCACCGCTATTTACTCGGGCAAAGTCTCAGTTTTTTCCATAACGAATTTGCTGGACGCGTCGCAACCAAAGTAATGCAAACTGCATTATCGGTACGCGAAACAGTGATGAAATTGCTCGACCTGATGGTGTACATCTGTGTGTACTTCATCTCCATGGTGGTGCTAATTTTCTCCACTGACTGGCGTTTGGCTGTACCGTTACTTATCTGGTTCGTTGTTTATTTATGTATTCTGCGTGTACTGGTGCCAAAACTGAAAGCGGTGTCTCAGGCTCAGGCTGATGCCCGAGCGGTCATGACCGGCCGGATAGTCGACAGCTACACCAACATTACAACGGTAAAACTGTTTTCTCACAGTCGTCGTGAAGCAGACTATGCAAAAGACAGCATGGACGGCTTCCTGCAGACGGTCTATCCGCAGATGCGGTTAGTAACGATTCTGGAAAATTGTGTGGAAATGGCCAACGCCATCCTCATTTTTGCCATTGGCGCGCTGTCTGTTTACCTGTGGATGCACGAGATTGTCTCTCCCGGCGATATTGCCGTAGCGATTAGTCTGGTGCTGCGCCTCAACGGTATGTCGCATTGGGTCATGTGGGAAGTCTCCTCGCTATTTGAAAACCTAGGGACGGTACAGGATGGTATGAATACCCTTGCTCAGCCGGTAGAAGTGAAAGACGCTGACAATGCCAACGCAATGACTGTAAAAGGCGGGGCCATCGACTTCGATAAGGTGAACTTCTCGTATATCGGCAGCGACGAACGCGCAATAGACGTGTTTAGAAATTTGAACATCAGCATCAAACCCGGTGAGAAAGTCGGCCTGGTGGGACGTTCTGGTGCCGGGAAGTCCACATTGGTGAACCTGTTGATGCGCTTTTACGACACCAACAGCGGTCAGATTATTATTGACGGTCAGCCCATTCGGAGTGTGTCACAGGAAACCCTGCGCGAAAAAATCAGTATGGTGACGCAGGACACCTCGCTAATGCATCGTTCGGTGCGCGATAACATCATTTATGGTCGGACAGACGCCACAGAGGAAGAGGTGATTGCCGCAGCAAAGCAGGCTGAAGCCCATGAATTTATTCTGACGTTATCAGACAGCCAAGGGCGTACCGGCTACGATGCCCATGTGGGTGAACGAGGAGTGAAACTCTCTGGCGGTCAGCGCCAACGTATCGCTATTGCCCGTGTTCTGCTGAAAGATGCTCCAATTTTGATTCTTGATGAAGCGACCTCGGCACTGGATTCAGAAGTAGAAGCCGCTATTCAGGATTGTTTAAATTCTGTCATGGAAAATAAGACTGTGCTGGCCATTGCTCATCGGTTATCTACCATCGCACAAATGGATCGTTTGCTGGTGCTGGATAAGGGTGAAATTATAGAGGCTGGTACTCATACAGAACTGGTTGAAAAAAATGGTATTTACGCAAAATTATGGGCACACCAAACCGGCGGGTTTATTGGTGTTGAATAACGAAATGGAATACCTATTACAGCAGATGTGACTGGTTAGCTTGTATCTGTGGACGGGATGGGTATAATACGCGTCCCTCCCTTGCGAATCCGCGATTTTCCTTAAAGAAACGCCAAATATTCACAAGGGTAGTGCAACTGAAATTTGTCTGTACTGACAACAGGGGTGTAGTTCGAATTGGTAGAACAGCGGTCTCCAAAACCGATGGTTGGGGGTTCGAGTCCCTCCACCCCTGCCAGAATTTAACTTTGTGAGCATCTCGCAAAGACTGATGTCGCAGTATTGCTAGGATCGTGAAATGAGCGAAAAAACGGAAAGTACGTCCAATCCGTTGGACATGATGAAATGGCTGGTTATCTTTGCATTGCTGGCTGGTCTGATTGCTGCAAACCACATGTACGGTGAGGTTTCGGTATTGGTGCGTGCACTAGTTGCTGTGGCGGTAGTGGTTGTAGCAGGCTTTATTGCGGCAACAACAGTGAAGGGTAGCGCGTTTCTGACCTTCGCCAAAGAATCACGTATGGAAGTACGTAAAGTTATCTGGCCAACACGCCAGGAAACAAACCAGACTACACTTATCGTTATGGCCGCAACCCTCATCATGGCACTTCTGCTGTGGGGACTGGACGGCATCATCGTTCGTTTAGTTGGCTTCATTACCGGAATTGGAATGTAATATGTCTGAAGAAAATCAAACACCAGAAGAAAATCAGGCAGCAGCAGAAACCGCTGCGCCAGAGAAAGAAACATCTGAAAACAAGATGCGCTGGTACGTGGTACAGGCGTATTCACAGTACGAGTCTCGTGTTAAGAAAACACTGCTTGAATACATCAAGATGCACGAGATGGAAAAATTCTTTGGCCAGGTATTGGTACCTACTGAAGAAGTTGTTGAAATGCGCGCAGGGCAGAAACGTAAGTCTGAGCGTAAATTCTACCCAGGTTACGTATTGGTAGAAATGGAAATGAACGAACAGTCATGGCACTTAGTGAAAAGTGTACCGCGTGTACTGGGCTTCATTGGTGGTACGTCTGACCGTCCTATGCCTATCACTAAGCGTGAAGCAGACGCGATTCTTAACCGTCTGGAAGAGAATACTGACAAGCCAAGACCAAAAACATTGTTCGAACCAGGCGAAGTGGTTCGTGTTACCGACGGTCCTTTCGCAGACTTCAACGGCGTTGTCGAAGAAGTGGATTACGAAAAGAGCCGCGTGAAAGTATCAGTATTGATTTTCGGCCGTTCTACGCCGGTAGATTTGGAATTCGGTCAGGTCGAAAAAGGCTAATCGAAGTTTTCCAAGCAAAATTGAAAAACCCAGCTCAGACTGGGTTTTTGTTTTAAAGGCACTGATTAGATTTCGCTTGTCTCTGTTTTAGGCTTCGATAGGCGAAGGTAAATACTCAGGCTAACAGCAACGTTTGCAATCACGAAAGCATAGATATAATGGATAATCGCTTCACTATGCGTCGCGCCCTGAAAGCGCTGATAGAGGCCGTCCAACATTTCAAAGACAGCATAACCAAGCAAAATAAAAATCAGTTTTTTCATATTGAACCTAATAAACTTTTTACTAAATTAATCTTCAATAACGACTTCAGCTATATCATCAACAACGCCGTTACCAATCATTACGTTTCTGTAAAAATACCCGAATGCGTAACCTACAGCGTAACCTATATCTTCCCAAGTATCGGCTGCACCAGATACTTGAGATATTTGTTCTTCAGTAATCTGATACATGATTTAATCCCTTTCGTTTACGCCATCATAAAATCCAGAACCAAGACCTTCTCCAAACGATCGAGCTGCATCAATAGCCCCAACGTATGTAAGAATACCTAAACCTACCTCTACCGCGAAAGGCAATACAAAGCCGCCGCTAATCTCGTGAACTTCATCATTTGATAAAACTTTCATACTTAATATCCTTATCTTATTGAGTTGCCCATTATTGAGCGATTAAATTGTGCCCACGTTTGTCAGTGATGAGTACTGAACTGATGGACGTTATTTTTTATCGCGCATAGCGACTTTTTTACACTGCAGGGTTGTGTTATCCGAACATTTGTTGTACATTACGCGCCCTTCGAAACCGAACGGGAAGCCGATTGAGTAAATATTCTCGAGTATTTACGAGGCGTTATACCCACTAACGAGAGCATTAAAATGGCTAAGAAAGTAACTGGCTTAATTAAGCTTCAGGTTGCAGCTGGCGCTGCTAACCCTTCTCCACCAGTTGGTCCTGCACTGGGTCAGCATGGTGTGAACATCATGGAATTCTGTAAGGCTTTCAACGCAAAAACTGAAAGTCTTGAGAAAGGCGCTCCGGTACCAGTAGAAATTACTGTATACGAAGACCGTTCTTTCACATTCGAAACCAAAACTCCTCCCGCGTCTTACCTGCTGAAAAAAGCAGCTGGCATCAAGAGTGGTTCTGGCCGTCCTAACACTGAGAAAGTTGGTACTGTTACTCGCGCTCAATTGGAAGAAATTGCCAAGACTAAAGAGCCAGATCTGACTGCTGCTTCTCTGGACGCTGCTGTACGCACTATCGCGGGTTCTGCTCGCGCCATGGGTCTGAACGTAGAGGGTTAATCGAATGGCTAAATTGACTAAACGCGCTCGCCTGATCCGCGAGAAAGTAGACGCGACTAAAGATTACGATTTCAACGAAGCCGTTGCTCTGCTGAAAGAACTGGCTACTGCTAAGTTCGCAGAAAGCGTAGACGTTGCTATCAACTTGGGTATCGATGCGAAGAAATCTGACCAAAACGTACGTGGTGCAACTGTACTGCCTAACGGTACTGGTAAAGACGTTCGCGTTGCAGTATTCACTCAAGGTGCAAATGCTGAAGCTGCTAAAGAAGCAGGTGCGGACATCGTAGGTATGGACGACCTGGCTGAGAAAGTTAAAGCCGGGGAGATGGACTTTGACGTAGTAGTTGCTAGCCCTGACGCAATGCGCGTTGTTGGCCAACTGGGTCAAATCTTAGGTCCACGTGGCCTGATGCCTAACCCTAAAACTGGCACTGTAACGCCTGACGTTGCAACTGCAGTTAAGAATGCTAAAGCTGGTCAGGTTCGCTACCGTAACGATAAGAACGGTATCATCCACGCTAGCATCGGCAAGATTGCTTTCGAAGCTAACCAGATTCAAGAGAACCTGGAAGCCCTTCTGGAAGCACTGAAGAAAGCTAAGCCTTCTTCAGCTAAAGGCCTGTACATCAAGAAGGTAAGCCTGAGCACCACTATGGGCGCTGGCGTATCTGTTGATAAAGGTACTGTAGGTCTTTAAGACTTTTTACAGATGGCATAGCCCGTCTGTCTCTTAAAGGTTATGGGTTGGAGCTGTTGTATATCGCCAAAAGCGAATAACGATGGCTCCCGTCCAAGACCGCAGGCGCTAAGCGGCAAAAGAGGTAAGAGAACTTTTGCACCAACGCTTAACTTAATACAACAGCCTGCGCAGACGGTGGTTTCGACTCAGACTCTCTGGGATAACGAACACCGTAGAGCGGTACAACTACTTTACGTAGAAGTATCAATCTGTGAACACTGATGAACGGAATGGGAAACCTGAACAGACATCAGATTTTATGAGGTGAACTCAGTGGCACTAGGTTTAGCAGCAAAAAAAGAGATCGTAGCAGAAGTTTCTGAAGTTGCGTCTCGCGCTCTATCCGTAGCCGTTGCTGAATACCGTGGGATGGAAGTTGCAGAACTGACTGACCTGCGTGTTAAAGCCCGTGAGCAAGGCGTATACCTGAAGGTTGTACGTAACACTCTGGCTAAGCGTGCATTGGCAGACAGCAATTTTGCAGATATGGAAAGCGCCTTAACTGGCCCGCTTATCTATGGTTTTTCTATCGACGCACCAGGCGGTGCGGCACGTCTTTTCAAAGACTTCGGTAAGACTAACGATAAGCTGAAAGTTACTGCACTTTCGATTGGTAGTGGTTTACTTGGTCCAGAAAAACTGGACGCAGTAGCAGCCCTGCCTACCCGCGACGAAGCGCTTGCAAGACTTCTTGCGACCTTCAAAGCACCAGTTGGCAAGTTCGTTCAAACTATCAACGAAGTTCCTGCCAAATTTGTGCGTGTATTGGCGGCGGTCAAAGACACCAAGTAATTGGCGTTTTTGGCATATTGATTTTTTTAACTATTTAATCCCGGGAGTTTAGAGAAATGGCTCTGACTAAAGAAGATATCTTAAACGCGATCGCTGAAATGCCAGTAATGGAACTGGTTGAACTGATCGAAGCAGCTGAAGAAAAATTCAACGTATCTGCGGCTGCTGTTGCAGTTGCTGGTCCAGCTGCTGGCGGCGAAGCTGCTGCTGCAGAAGAAAAGACTGAGTTTGACGTTGTAATGACTTCATTCGGCGCAAACAAAGTTGCAGTAATCAAAGCAGTTCGCGGCGCGACTGGCTTAGGTCTGAAAGAAGCTAAGGAACTGGTAGAATCAGCTCCTAAAGCTATCAAAGAAGGCGTAGCTAAAGACGAAGCTGAAGCACTGAAGAAAGAGCTTGAAGAAGCTGGTGCAGAAGTAGAAGTTAAGTAATCTAATTTGTTTAGATTACCTGCCTGAAACGGCAAGGCTGGTGGTTAATATTGACCACCAGCCTTTTTGCGCTGTAGGGTGTACAGTTTTTAACCCTTTACTGTAACCACCAAAAGCACATCGGGATAAAAATAATTCGGCAGAAAACCAAAGTCTTAACTAACTATTTGGTTAAATTTTGGTGTATGCTATGCAATTACCCCGAAAAAGGGTCGTGGAAGTTTGTTGTCTGGTGAAGTTTCAGACAGCAGGTTGGGTCAAAAATCAGCAGGCTGAGGAACCCATGGTTTACTCTTATAGCGAAAAGAAACGTATCCGTAAGGATTTTGGCAAACACCCACAGGTATTGGAAATTCCATACCTCCTTTCAATTCAGCTAGATTCATTCAAAAAATTTATTGAAATCGATGCAGATGGTCAGTACGGACTGGAAGCTGCTTTCCGTTCTGTGTTCCCAATTAAAAGCTACTCTGGCAGTTCAGAGCTGCAGTATGTGAGCTACCGCCTTGGCGAACCGGTCTTCGATGTTAAAGAATGTCAGATTCGCGGCGTCACGTATTCGGCACCATTAAGAGTAAAATTGCGTTTAGTACTGTTCGATAAAGATGCTGCACCGGGTACGGTGAAAGACATCAAAGAACAGGAAGTTTACATGGGCGAAATCCCACTGATGACAGAGAACGGTACGTTCGTCATCAATGGTACCGAGCGTGTAATCGTATCTCAGTTACACCGTTCACCTGGTGTATTCTACGATCACGACAAAGGTAAGACTCACTCTTCCGGTAAAGTACTGTATAACGCACGTGTTATTCCTTACCGTGGTTCATGGTTAGATTTCGAATTCGATCCGAAGGATAACCTGTTCGTACGTATTGACCGTCGTCGTAAGCTGCCTGCAACGATTATCTTACGCGCACTGGAAATGACTACCGAAGAGATCCTTGATCTGTTCTTCGAGAAAGTACAAATCCGTATTCAGGACAACAAACTGTTAATGGAAGTTGTGCCTGATCGTCTGCGTGGTGAAACTGCACAGTTCGACATCATCGGTAAAGACGGTGAAGTTATCGTAGAAACAGGTCGTCGTGTGTCTGCACGTCATACTCGCGCGCTGGAAAAAGCAGGCATTACAGAACTAGAAGTTCCTGCTGAATACCTGATCGGTCGTGTATATGGTCGCACCTACGTTAACGAAGAAACCGGTGAAGTACTGGTAAGCGCTAACGATGAAGTGACACTGGAAACTATGGCTGAATTAAGCCAGGCCGGTATCAAAGAATTCGAAACGCTGTACATTAACGAACTGGATCACGGTTCTTATATCTCAGATACGCTGCGTATCGACAGCTCAACAAATCGCCTGGAAGCATTGGTAGAAATCTACCGCATGATGCGTCCTGGTGAACCACCAACAAAAGATGCTGCCGAAACGTTGTTCGACAACTTGTTCTTCTCTGAAGATCGTTACGACCTGTCATCTGTTGGTCGTATGAAGTTTAACCGTCGTTTAGGTCGTGAAGAGTTAGTTGGTTCCGGTACACTGGACAAAGACGATATCGTTTCTGTAATGAAACAACTTATCCTTATCCGTGACGGTAAAGATGAAGTAGATGATATCGATCACCTGGGTAACCGTCGTATCCGTTCTGTTGGTGAAATGGCCGAGAACCAGTTCCGTGTAGGTCTGGTACGTGTTGAGCGTGCTGTTAAAGAGCGTCTGTCTCTGGGCGACCTCGATAACGTAATGCCTCAGGACCTGATCAACGCGAAGCCTATCTCTGCAGCAGTTAAAGAGTTCTTCGGTTCTTCTCAGCTGTCTCAGTTTATGGACCAGAACAACCCGCTGTCAGAAGTTACGCACAAGCGTCGTATTTCTGCATTAGGCCCGGGTGGTCTGACTCGTGAGCGTGCAGGCTTTGAGGTTCGAGACGTACACCCGACGCACTACGGTCGTCTGTGTCCAATCGAAACCCCTGAAGGTCCGAACATCGGTCTGATCAACTCATTGGCGAGCTTTGCCCGTACCAATGACTTCGGTTTCCTTGAAACACCTTTCCGTCGCATCGAAGACGGTGTTATCACTGACGAAATCGATTATCTGTCAGCCATCGAAGAAGGCCAGTTCAAAATCGCACAGGCAAACGTTGCTTGTGATGAGAACGGTGCCCTGATCGACGACCTGATCCCTTCACGTCACCGTGGTGAAACTACGCTGATGCCGAAGGAAGAAATTAAATATATGGACGTGTCGCCTCAGCAGATCGTTTCTGTTGCTGCGAGCATCATCCCGTTCCTGGAACACGATGACGCCAACCGTGCATTGATGGGTGCGAACATGCAACGTCAGGCAGTACCAACTCTGCGTGCTGATAAGCCGCTGGTAGGTACCGGTATGGAGAAAACCGTAGCGGTTGACTCTGGTGTAACTGTTGTTGCTAAGCGTGGTGGTATGGTTGATTACGTTGACGCAAGCCGTATCGTAATCAAGGTAGATGAAGACGAAATGCTTCCAGGTGAAGCAGGTATCGATATCTACAACCTGACTAAGTACACCCGTTCTAACCAGAACACCTGTATTAACCAGAAGCCTACCTGTAACGTTGGTGACCCAATCGTTGCTGGTGACGTACTGGCTGATGGTCCTTCTACAGACCTTGGTGAGCTGGCACTTGGTCAGAACATGCGTATCGCGTTCATGCCTTGGAATGGTTACAACTTCGAAGACTCGATTCTGATTTCAGAGCGTGTTGCTCAGGAAGACCGTTTCACTACTATCCACATTCAGGAACTGAGCTGTATTGCTCGTGACACCAAGCTGGGTCCAGAAGAGATTTCTTCTGATATTCCTAACGTGGGTGAAGCTGCACTGAGCAAGCTAGATGAATCCGGCGTTGTTTATATCGGTGCGGAAGTGAAAGGCGGTGATATCCTGGTTGGTAAGGTAACACCAAAAGGTGAAACCCAGCTGACACCAGAAGAGAAACTGCTGCGTGCAATCTTCGGTGAGAAGGCGTCTGATGTTAAAGATACCTCTCTGCGCGTACCTAACTCTGTACACGGTACCGTTATCGACGTTCAGGTATTTACCCGTGACGGCGTTGAGAAAGACAAACGCGCTCTGGAAATTGAAGACATGCAGTTACGTCAGGTTAAGAAAGACCTGTCTGACGAATTCAATATCCTGGCCGACGGTATCTTCTCTCGTGCACGTAACCTGCTGCTGAATGCCGGTGTTGACGAAGCGCGTCTGGATTCTATGCCTCGTGAGAAGTGGCTGGAAATTCCGCTGTCTAACGAAGATTCACAGCTGGAACTGGACCAAATCGCAGAACAGCACATCGAAATCAAGTCTGACTTCGATAAGAAGTTCGAGAACAAGCGTCGTAAGATCACCCAAGGTGACGACCTTGCTCCTGGCGTACTGAAAATTGTTAAGGTTTATCTGGCGGTTAAACGTCACATCCAGCCTGGTGATAAAATGGCTGGTCGTCACGGTAACAAAGGTGTTATTTCAACCGTAATCCCTGTTGAAGATATGCCTTACGATGTTAACGGTACGCCGGTAGACATCGTTCTGAACCCGCTGGGTGTACCGTCGCGGATGAACATCGGTCAGATCCTTGAGACTCACCTTGGTATGGCTGCACATGGTCTTGGCGTGAAAATCGACCGCATGATCAAAGAGCAGCAGGAACTTGCCAAGATGCGTGACTTCCTGAAAGAGGTTTACACCTTAGGTGAGAACCACCAGGAAGTGGATATCGACAGCTTCACTGATGACGAAGTACTTCGCCTGGCAGAGAACCTGCGTAAAGGTGTTCCGGTTGCGACACCAGTATTCTCTGGCGCGAAGGAAGCAGAAATTAAAGCAATGTTGAAACTGGCTGACCTGCCAGAAAGCGGACAGATTCAAATGTTCGATGGCCGTACTGGTCGCGAATTCGAACGTCCGGTAACGGTAGGTTACATGTACATGCTGAAACTGAACCACTTAGTAGACGACAAGATGCACGCGCGTTCTACTGGTTCTTACAGCCTGGTTACACAGCAGCCTCTGGGTGGTAAAGCACAGTTCGGTGGTCAGCGCTTCGGTGAGATGGAAGTGTGGGCACTGGAAGCATACGGTGCGGCATATACCCTGCAGGAAATGCTTACTGTTAAGTCGGATGACGTTAACGGTCGTACCAAAATGTACAAGAACATTGTTGATGGCGATCACAGAATGGAGCCGGGCATGCCTGAATCCTTCAACGTATTGCTTAAAGAAATTCGTTCACTCGGTATCAACATCGAGCTGGAAGAAAAGTAATACGGCTAACGCCATAGTATGATTTGATGGCCCGGTTCGCCGGGCTATAGAGACTGACTCCGCTGGGAGAGTAATGTGAAAGACTTATTAAAGTTTCTAAAGCAACAAAACAAGACCGAAGAATTCGATAATATTCGAATTGGTCTTTCTTCACCGGACATGATTCGTTCATGGTCTTTCGGTGAGGTGAAAAAGCCTGAAACCATCAACTACCGTACGTTCAAACCAGAGCGTGACGGTCTGTTCTGCGCGCGTATTTTCGGACCTGTGAAAGACTACGAATGTCTTTGCGGTAAGTATAAGCGTCTTAAGCACCGTGGTGTTATCTGTGAGAAGTGTGGCGTTGAAGTTACACTGACCAAAGTACGTCGTGAGCGTATGGGTCACATCGAACTGGCTAGTCCGGTTGCCCACATCTGGTTCCTGAAATCACTGCCGTCACGTATCGGTTTGATGCTGGACATGACCCTGCGTGATATTGAGCGCGTACTGTATTTCGAATCTTATGTTGTTACCGAACCTGGTATGACAACGTTAGAGCGTAGCCAGCTTCTGAACGAAGAAGAATACCTGGATGCGCTGGAAGAGCACGGTGACGAGTTCGATGCGAAAATGGGTGCTGAAGCCGTTTTCGATCTGTTGAAAGTGCTCGACGTAGATGCTGATGTTGCAGCAATGCGTGAAGAGTTGCCTTCAATCAACTCTGAAACCAAGCGTAAGAAAATCACCAAGCGTCTGAAGCTGCTTGAATCATTCCAACAGTCTGGCAACAAGCCAGAGTGGATGATCATGACTGTACTGCCAGTTCTGCCACCGGACTTGCGTCCTCTGGTACCACTGGACGGTGGACGTTTTGCGACTTCTGACCTGAACGATCTGTATCGTCGTGTTATCAACCGAAACAACCGTCTGAAGCGTCTGTTGGATCTGGCCGCGCCAGATATCATCGTACGTAACGAAAAGCGTATGCTTCAGGAAGCGGTAGATGCGTTGCTTGATAACGGTCGTCGCGGTCGTGCAATTACCGGTTCTAATAAGCGTCCTCTGAAATCACTTGCCGATATGATTAAAGGTAAGCAAGGTCGTTTCCGTCAGAACCTGCTCGGTAAGCGTGTTGACTACTCTGGCCGTTCTGTAATCACTGTTGGTCCTACACTGCGTCTGCACCAATGTGGTCTGCCTAAGAAGATGGCACTTGAGCTGTTCAAGCCATTCATCTACGGCAAGCTGGAAGGTCGTGGTCTGGCGACTACCATCAAAGCTGCTAAAAAGCTGGTAGAGCGCGAAGCACCGGAAGTATGGGACGTTCTGGATGAAGTAATCCGCGAACACCCGGTATTACTTAACCGTGCACCAACACTGCACAGACTGGGTATCCAAGCATTCGAACCTACCCTGATCGAAGGTAAAGCGATTCAACTGCACCCACTGGTGTGTGCGGCATACAACGCTGACTTCGACGGTGACCAAATGGCGGTTCACGTACCTCTGACTATCGAAGCACAGTTAGAAGCACGCGCCCTGATGATGTCTACCAACAACATCCTGTCTCCTGCGAACGGTGAGCCAATCATCGTACCTTCACAGGACGTTGTATTGGGTCTGTACTACCTGACCCGTGACAAAGTAAACGGCCGTGGCGAAGGCATGGTATTTACCAGCCCGCACGAAGCTGAAAAAGCGTATCGTACCGATGCGGCAGAACTGCACGCACGCGTAAAAGTACGTATTACTGAATATGACATTGCTGAAGACGGCACCAAAACTGAGAAAGTAACATTAACTGACACCACAGTTGGTCGTGCGATTTTCTCTCTGATCCTGCCTAAGGGTCTGCCGTTTGAAATTATCAACCAAGCGATGGGTAAAAAGCAGATCTCTAAACTGCTTAACGAGTGTTACCGTACGCTGGGTCTGAAAGATACTGTTATCGCCGCTGACCAAATCATGTATACCGGTTTCCACTACGCGATGATCGCGGGTGCGTCTGTTGGTATCGACGATATGGTTATCCCAGCTGCGAAGAAAGACATTATCGAAGCTGCAGAAGCTGAAGTTATCGAAATTCAGGAACAGTTCCAAGGCGGTCTTGTTACTGCTGGTGAACGTTACAACAAAGTTATCGATATCTGGTCAAACGCCAACGAAAAAGTTGCCCGTGCGATGATGGATAACCTGAAGGTTGATACCGTAATCAACCGTGACGGTGAAGAAGAAGAGCAAGCGTCATTTAACTCTGTTTATATGATGGCCGACTCCGGTGCTCGTGGTAGTGCCGCACAGATTCGTCAGCTGGCTGGTATGCGTGGTCTGATGGCTAAGCCAGATGGTTCTATCATCGAAACGCCAATCACGGCAAACTTCCGTGAAGGTCTGAACGTATTACAGTACTTCATCTCAACTCACGGTGCTCGTAAGGGTCTTGCCGATACGGCACTGAAAACTGCGAACTCGGGTTACCTGACTCGTCGTCTGGTAGACGTTGCACAGGATTTGGTTATCACCAATGACGACTGTGGTACGTTTGAAGGCGTGAAGATGACACCACTGATTGAAGGTGGTGACGTTGTTGAGCCGCTGCGTGAGCGTGTACTGGGTCGTGTGGTAGCAGAAGACGTAATCAAGCCGGGTACTGATGAAGTACTGGTTGAACGTAACACGCTGCTGGACGAAGCACTGGTAGACATGCTGGAGCAGAACTCTGTTGACCAGATGATGGTTCGCTCGGTTATCACTTGTGACAATGACTTCGGTGTTTGTGCCAAGTGTTACGGTCGTGACCTTGCACGTGGTCACATGGTGGCGAAAGGTGAATCTGTTGGTGTTATCGCTGCTCAGTCAATCGGTGAGCCAGGTACACAGCTTACCATGCGTACGTTCCACATCGGGGGGGCGGCATCAAGAGCATCAGCAGAAAGCAGCGTTCAGGTTAAAACTGAAGGTAGCCTGAAAATGCATAACGCTAAGTTCGTTCGCAACCAGGACGACAAAGTGGTTATCGTTTCACGTTCTACCGAACTGACGGTTATCGACAGCTTCGGCCGTGAGAAAGAGCGCTATAAAGTGCCTTACGGTGCAATTCTGTCTGTAGATGATGGCGCAGCAGTTAAGGCCGGTGAAGTAGTAGCAAACTGGGATCCGCATAGTCACCCAATCGTGGTTGAGCGTCCGTCTAAGATCTCGTTTGCCGATATCGACGACTCCAACACCGAAATGCAGCAGGATGAGCTGACCGGTCTGACCCGTGTTGTGGTTAAAGACCTGGCTAAAGTTAACGCTAAAGAGCCTAAGCTGATCCTGGAAAGTGATGAGACTGGTCTGCAGGAAATTCGTCTGCCTAGCTTTACGACTATCGAAGCGGCAGATGGCAAACTGGCTCACGCCGGTGACGTGTTAGCACGTATTCCTCAGGAAAGCTCGAAAACACGTGACATCACCGGTGGTCTGCCGCGGGTTGCTGACTTGTTCGAAGCGCGTAAGCCGAAAGAACCTGCAATCTTGGCTGAAATCTCCGGTTCCATTGGTTTCGGTAAAGAAACCAAAGGTAAGAAACGTCTGGTTATCACACCGAAAGACGGTGCAGATGCTTACGAAGAGATGATTCCTAAGTGGCGTCAGCTGAACGTGTTCGAAGGTGAATCTGTAGAGCGCGGCGAAGTTCTGGCCGATGGTCCTGAGTCTCCACATGATATCCTGCGTCTGCGTGGTATCAGTGCGGTTTCTAACTACATCGTGAACGAAGTTCAGGAAGTTTACCGTCTGCAGGGTGTAAAAATTAACGATAAGCACATCGAGGTGGTAATCCGTCAGATGCTGCGTAAGTGTATTATCACTGCACCAGGCGATACGCAGTTCCTGGAAGGCGAACAGGTTGAAGTGGCTCACGTTAAGATCGCGAACCGTGAAATGGAAAAAGCCGGTAAACTGCCTGCACTGTACGAAACACAGTTGCTGGGTATTACCAAGGCGTCACTGTCTACAGAGTCTTTCATCTCTGCAGCATCGTTCCAGGAAACAACACGCGTACTGACAGAAGCTGCGGTACAGGGCAAAGAAGACGATTTACGTGGTCTGAAAGAAAACGTAATTGTTGGTCGACTGATCCCTGCCGGTACCGGTTTCGCATACCACGAGCGTCGTATGCAGAAGCGTGCTGAAGCTATCGAGGAAATGTCTGTGTCTGCGGCTGAAGCAGAACAGGCACTAACCGAAGCATTAAACGCCGGAGATGACTCAGGCGAGTAAGACCTTTCGTTGAGTAGCAGGAAACTGCTGCTCAACGATGTTTTGGTGTAGAACAGTGAATAATCCCTTGGTTATCCTTTGTACACCTTGACACTGGCTTATGAGATCATTAGAATTCCGCGACCCAATTTCAGGTAAGTCCGTTATTTTTAACTGAGACAGTCTGAACGAGGGGCGCGGTTTTTTTATTTGAGGGCCGGTAAATGTAGAGCACATTTACATAAAGTCTCAGAATTCTTAAGCCGTTTAGCAGACCCGACCATGGTATCGGGTTTTTATTATTTACTAACAGGAGCTAGTTAATGGCAACAGTTAACCAGTTAGTGCGTAAGCCACGTCGTCAGCCAGTTGCAAAAAGCAACGTAGCTGCACTGCAAGCTTGCCCACAACGTCGTGGTGTATGTACTCGTGTATATACCACTACGCCTAAGAAACCAAACTCTGCACTGCGTAAAGTATGTCGTGTACGTTTAACTAACGGTTTCGAAGTGTCTTCATACATCGGTGGTGAAGGCCACAACCTGCAAGAGCACAGCGTTGTTCTTATCCGTGGTGGTCGTGTTAAAGACTTACCAGGTGTTCGTTATCACACTGTTCGCGGTACTCTGGACTGCGCAGGCGTTAACGATCGTCGTCAAGCCCGTTCTAAGTACGGCGCAAAACGGCCTAAATCTTAACGGTTCTCCGTTAGTAAGGCCAAACTGAAGTAATTAGAGTTTTGGGATTTCCCTGAATTCATACGGAGAATTGTAAAATGCCAAGAAGAAGAGTCGTAGGTCAACGTAAAATCCTACCAGAACCAAAATTTGGTTCACAACTGCTTGCTAAATTCATGAATGTCGTAATGCTCGACGGCAAGAAATCAGTTGCTGAAAAGATTGTTTACGGTGCGCTTGATATTGTTGCTGAAAAAACCGGCAAAGCACACTTAGACGTGTTCGAAGACGCTCTGGACAACATCCGTCCTACAGTGGAAGTTAAATCACGCCGTGTGGGTGGTTCTACTTACCAGGTTCCTGTAGAAGTTCGTCCTGTTCGTCGTAACGCGCTGGGTATGCGTTGGATGGTTGAAGCGGCACGTAAACGTGGCGAAAAGTCCATGGCACAACGCCTTGCAGCTGAAATGTTAGATGCAGCAGACAACAAAGGTTCTGCGGTTAAGAAACGTGAAGACGTTCACCGTATGGCCGAAGCGAACAAAGCGTTCGCACACTACCGTTGGTAATCAACGTTTAAACTGAGAGAGACGTATGCCTCGTAAGACCCCAATTGAGCGTTATCGTAATATTGGTATTGTCGCCCACGTAGATGCGGGTAAGACCACAACTACTGAGCGTGTTCTGTTTTATACAGGACTATCACACAAAATTGGTGAAGTGCATGATGGCGCTGCCACTATGGACTGGATGGAGCAGGAGCAAGAGCGTGGTATCACGATCACTTCTGCTGCCACCACGTGCTTCTGGTCTGGAATGCAGCAGCAGTACGATCAACACCGTATCAACATCATTGATACACCGGGACACGTTGACTTCACTATTGAAGTAGAACGTTCTTTGCGTGTACTCGATGGCGCGGTGGTTGTATTTTGTGGGTCTTCCGGGGTAGAGCCTCAATCAGAAACAGTCTGGCGTCAGGCTGATAAATATCACGTGCCGCGCATGGTTTTCGTCAATAAGATGGACCGTGCCGGTGCGGATTTTGAACGTGTTGTGGGTCAGATCCGCAAACGTTTGGGCGCTACCTGTGTACCGATTCAACTGAATATTGGTGCAGAGGAAAATTTCCGTGGCGTCATCGATTTAATCAAGATGAAGTCCATCAACTGGAATGCAGAAGATATGGGTATGACATTTACCTATGAAGACATTCCGGCTGAACTTGCTGATAAAGCAGAAAAGTACCGCACCGAGATGATCGAAGCGGCTGCCGAAGCGTCAGAAGAACTGATGGAAAAGTACCTGGAAGGCGAAGAGCTGACCGAAGAGGAAATCCGTCAGGGTCTGCGTACCCGCGTACTGAACAACGAAATCGTTCTGGCTACCTGTGGTAGTGCTTTCAAGAACAAAGGTGTTCAGGCCGTTCTTGATGCTGTAATCGAATACCTGCCGGCGCCAGTAGACGTTCCGGCCATTGATGGTGTGCTCGATGATGGCAAAGAAACGCACGCAGAACGTCATGCAGATGATGACGAACCATTCTCGGCGCTGGCATTTAAAATTGCTACAGACCCGTTCGTGGGCACCCTCACGTTCTTCCGTTGCTATTCAGGTGTGGTAAACACCGGTGACACTGTTTACAACCCAGTGAAAGCAAAACGTGAGCGATTTGGTCGTATCGTGCAAATGCACGCGAAAGACCGCGAAGAATTAAAAGAGGTTCGTGCTGGTGACATCGCCGCCGCAATCGGACTGAAAGACGTGACCACCGGAGACACCTTGTGTGATCCGAATCATGTTATTACACTTGAGCGTATGGAATTCCCTGATCCGGTAATTTCCATCGCCGTAGAGCCAAAATCTCAGGCAGACCAGGAAAAAATGGGTCTTGCGCTGGGTAAACTGGCTGCAGAAGACCCGTCGTTCAAGGTGAAAACCGACGACGAAACCGGCCAAACGATTATTTCCGGTATGGGTGAACTGCACCTCGATATTATTGTCGACCGTATGAAGCGCGAATTTAAGGTTGAATGTAACGTGGGTAAACCCCAGGTTGCTTATCGTGAAACCATTCGCAGTAAGGTCGAAGCGGAAGGTAAGTTTGTCCGTCAGTCAGGCGGACGTGGACAATTTGGTCACGTCTGGCTGCGTATCGAGCCACAGGAAGAAGGTGCAGGCTACGAATTCGTTAATGAAATCGTTGGTGGTGTTGTACCAAAAGAATTCATTCCTGCGGTAGACAAAGGAATTCAGGAGCAGCTGCAAAATGGTGTCCTGGCAGGGTATCCTGTACTTGATGTAAAGGTTACTTTGTTCGATGGTTCGTACCATGATGTTGACTCTTCTGAAATGGCGTTTAAGATCGCCGGCTCTATGGGTTTCAAGAAAGGTTGTGCTGAGGCAAATCCAGTATTGCTCGAACCCACTATGAAAGTTGAAGTAACCACTCCAGAAGATTGGATGGGTGATGTTGTAGGCGATCTGAATCGTCGTCGCGGCATGATCGAAGGAATGGAAGACGGAATTGGCGGGATCAAAATTGTTCGCGCGAAGGTTCCGCTTTCAGAAATGTTTGGGTATGCCACCGATCTGCGTTCACAAACGCAGGGTCGCGCGTCATACTCTATGGAGTTCTTCAATTACTCTGAAGCGCCTAGCAATGTTGCAAAAGCGATTATCGAATCAAGAAACTAAATCTTAATGAAGGTTCGGTCCGGTCTGTATTGGGTCGGACTTTTAACTTAGGAAACGAGAAAAATGGCAAAAGAAAAGTTTGAACGTACGAAACCCCACGTAAACGTGGGTACTATCGGCCACGTTGACCACGGTAAAACCACTCTGACCGCTGCGATCACTACTGTACTGTCTAAGACTTACGGTGGTTCAGCTCAGGCTTTCGATCAAATCGATAACGCGCCTGAAGAAAAAGCACGTGGTATCACCATCTCTACTTCACACGTAGAATATGACACGCCTACTCGCCACTACGCGCACGTAGACTGCCCAGGACACGCTGATTACGTTAAAAACATGATCACTGGTGCTGCTCAGATGGACGGCGGTATCCTGGTAGTTGCGGCGACTGATGGTCCTATGCCACAGACTCGTGAGCACATCCTGCTGGGTCGTCAGGTTGGTATCCCTTACATCATCGTATTCATGAATAAATGTGACATGGTTGATGATGAAGAGCTGCTGGAACTGGTTGAGATGGAAGTTCGTGAACTTCTGACTGAATACGAATTCCCAGGCGACGATCTGCCAGTAATCAAAGGTTCTGCTCTGAAAGCTCTTGAAGGCGACGCAGAGTGGGAAAAGAAAATCATTGAACTGGGTGAAGCACTGGATTCTTATATTCCAGAGCCAGAGCGTGCTATCGATAAGCCGTTCATCCTGCCAATCGAAGACGTATTCTCAATCTCAGGCCGTGGTACTGTTGTAACTGGTCGTGTTGAGCAAGGTATCATCAAAGTTGGTGAAGAAGTAGAAATCGTTGGTATCAAAGATACTACCAAGACTACTTGTACCGGTGTTGAAATGTTCCGTAAGCTGCTTGACGAAGGTCGTGCAGGTGAGAACGTTGGTGTTCTGCTGCGTGGTACTAAGCGTGACGACGTTGAGCGTGGTCAAGTACTGGCTAAGCCTGGTTCAATCACTCCTCACACTAAATTTGAAGCGGAAGTATACGTACTGTCTAAAGATGAAGGCGGTCGTCACACTCCATTCTTCAAAGGTTACCGTCCACAGTTCTACTTCCGTACAACTGACGTAACTGGTGCTGTTCAACTGCCAGAAGGCGTTGAAATGGTAATGCCAGGTGACAACCTGAAATTCGAAGTTGACCTGATCGCGCCTATCGCGATGGAAGAAGGTCTGCGCTTCGCAATCCGTGAAGGTGGTCGTACTGTAGGTGCTGGTGTTGTTGCTAAAATCATCGAGTAATCGTTGATAGCTTCAAGCTAGTCCAAAAAAAGGTCGCGCAAGCGGCCTTTTTTTATGCCCGCAATTAATCGATACATATGGCAGAGTGAATGCATTTTCGATTAATAGGGGTAAATACCTATGTCCATAAAATAGTCAAAAGACAATACTCATCAGGTAAACAACAAGGGGTTCCTGATGAAAAATCTAACTAAAAAAACACTACTCTCAATCACTGTCGCCTGTGCTCTTCCTATGGCACCAGTGTCTGCAAAAACGTTTGATATCGCATTAGCGGATAAACTCGCAGAAGCGCCAGAACAATTACAACAAGTCATCGTTACTTTCGACGGTACCGGACCGGTAAGTGCTCTACAGCTTGATGCGCTTGCTGCGTTGGGTGTTTCTCAAGGGGTAAAACTACAGAACTTACCTATCGTTGGCATACTGGCCACTAAAACGCAGGTTGAAGCACTCTATGCTCGTGATGATGTAGTGTCAGTTTATGACAATGCTCAACTCGAATTAGAAAATTACGAGTCTACTGAAATCACAGGCGTACAGGCTATGCGCGCTGATCGTAACCTTCGTCACAATGGTGTGCCGTATTCAGGCCGTGGAATTGGCGTAGTAGTGAATGACTCTGGCGTAGATGGCACACATTCAGACATCGCTTATCCTGATCACGTTGTACAAAACGTACTTGCCCAGACGAATCTAGCAAGCTTCAGCAGTATTCTTCCCATCACCTACCAGGAGAATGTCGCGAATAGTGATATTGGTGGCGGACACGGCAGTCATGTTGCTGGTACGGTTGGCGGCAACGGTGCACAAAGTAGCGGCCTACATGCCGGGGTAGCGCCTGGTGCTGATATTATTGGTTACGGCTCTGGTGCAGCGCTTTTTATCCTAGATACGCTTGGCGGCTTTGACTATGCGCTTACCCATCAATTTGATTATAACATCCGCGTTATTTCAAACTCGTTCGGCAATACCGGTGATGTAGGTACGCCGTTTAATCCGGATGATCCTACAAACGTGGCTACCAAAGCGCTTGCTGATCGCGGCATCATAACGGTTTTCTCGGCGGGTAATTCAGGTGCTGGTGAGTCAACGATTACAGGTAACTTCAAAAAGGCACCTTGGGTTATTACCGTAGCAGCAGGCGATAAAGAGGGCAATCTGGCAGACTTTAGTTCTCGGGGTGTCGATGGTAAGGGGGGCGAAGTGGTTGTTAATGGCGAAGTGTTTACATGGGAAGACCGTCCAACGGTTACCGCACCTGGTGTGGATGTCATTTCGGTGAGAGCGTCAACATCCAGTTTAGGCGGACTCAGCGCCCAGGATGATGCTGCCATGATTGAGCCTCAGCATCTGCCCTTCTATACGGTTTCTAGTGGTACATCTATGGCAGCACCGCATGTGTCAGGGATTGTTGCACTGATGCTCGAAGCTGATCCTAATCTGCAATGGTTTGACGTTAAACGTATCCTTCAAGAAACGGCTACCCCCATGGCTGGACTTGCTGCCTGGGAGGCCGGTGCCGGCTATGTGAATGCACACGCGGCAGTGAGTGCAGTGGTTAACGGGGAAGAGGTTTTCGGCGATACGCTGAAAATAGACCGCGAGTTTAACGCTTATGCCAATATCACTGAAGGTGACAGTTTTACCCTTGAAACTACGTATGTGCCAGTAGGCGAGAGGCCCACAGAAACATTCATTGTTGCAGATAATGTTTCCATGGTGCTGGCATCTGCATCAATTGAAACCGGTACCGCTTTTGTTCTCGAAGATCCTGCAGGTAACCGTTATGGTTCAGGAATTGGCTTGCCTGCACTGGGTTCTGCCGTAGGTACATCTGCACCGGGCATGGCTGGAACCTGGAAATTGTATAGCAGCGGTATTGGCAGTATCAGTGGTGTATCTGTCGATCCCCTTGGTGTCACAAATGGCCTTGGTGTGCCGAGCACAACAGAGGTGAATATCCGCTTGCTCGAGACCGCTGGATATACTGGCCTAGACGATGTCGATGGCCATCCAGCACAAAGCTACGTGGAATATGTTGTAGGTAAGCACTTGATGGACGGTACGGCTGATGGATTCAAGCCAGACATTTTTATCAGCCGGGTTGAACTTGCAGATGCATTGTCGCTTTCTTCAAGCTTGCGTCAAACTTTGACCGGCAATAACAGTACATTCAGTGACGCTGGAGAATTTGGCGCAGTCTTAAACAGCGTATCTACGCCTGGGACGCTGCTATCAGACCGTGTACAGTCGATGAACCCTGTCATGCTCACAGACTCGGCATCGGTATTCGGAAGCGATGATACGGTTAGCCGTGAAGCGCTGGCTTATTCACTGGTTCAGGCTATGGGATTACAAGAGGCGGCAGAAGCGTTTGCTCCAGAGTCTCCGATTGTTGCCATTGTTTTTGGCGAAGCGATTGAAATTGATGATAGCGCCGAAATTTCACCTTCCATGCGAGGCTATGTGCAGCAGGCATTGGCTTCAGGCATTATGCAGGTGTCGGTGTCAGTGAGTCAGGGCAGATTCGATTTGGAACCTACGGTTGCAGCATCGTTTGTACCAGATAATGCAGTAACCCGCGCCGATGTGGCTTTCAGTCTAACACTGAAAGATCAGCTGTAAGTTATTCAAGGAGGCCGGCTTTGCCGGCCAGCCTGATAAGCTCAGCAGAACTTGAAACATTCAGCTTCTTGTAAATATTGCTACGATGATTTTCAGCCGTTTTGAGACTCATCGTAAGCAATTCCGCTATTTTTTTGCTGGTATTACCGGCTGCCACGAGAAAGAACACTTCACGTTCTCTGCGGGTAAGTACACTGAGTGGACTAATGGTTGCCGGTGACGTCTCTGCGGTTAATGATTCCAATCCCGGAAAAATTTGTTTACCTGCAGCGACCTGTTTAATCGCCTGAACCAGCGCATCAGCAGAGGTTTCTTTCTGCAGATATCCCTTGGCACCAGCATCGCGCATTGCTTCCATATATTCCCGTTCGTTATGCATCGACAGCACTAGAATACGTGTCATCGGCCGTTGTGCGAGTATTTTGTCGATTGCCACGAGACCGCTCATTTCGGGCATGGAGATATCCATCAATACCACATCTGGGCTCTCGGTCAGCACGAGATTAATTAAACTGACACCATCGCCACATTCTCCAATCACTGTAAAATGGCCGTTGGCCTGTAACATTTGGATCAGGCCCTGGCGCATGATGACATGATCATCTGCAATGATAATTTTAATGCTCATAGGGGAATGGTTACTCTTGTCTGGGTGCCTTTTCCTGGGCGAGAAATAATGTTCAGCTTAGCGTCGAAGGCCTTAGCGCGGTCAGCAATGCTTGTCAGCCCGACGCCCTTTGCCACTTGCTCATAGTCAAATCCGTTGCCATCGTCATGGATCTCTAGCAATAGCGAGTTGTAACTGCTTTGCAAGCTCAGGGAAATATGCGCAGCACCACTATGCTTCAATGCATTTGTAAGTACTTCCTGGGAAATTCTAAATACCAGCATGCTTAGGTCGTCGGCGATATCACTATGAAGCTGAACCTGACAGTCGCATTGCATATCGGTGTCTTCAAATAATGAACGGCACAGCCACTTTAGTGCCGGCTTTAGGCCCAAGTCGTCAAGAATGGTTGGGCTCATCATTCGTGAAAGATGTCTCACATCTTCCAATGCCATATTGGCTATTTCTGCAAGCTCAACAAACTCAGGATCACGATTGCCTAACGTGCTCAATCGGCGAGTGAGAGCGGTAAGCAGTTGGCCAATCCCATCGTGAAGCTCACGGGAGAGGTTGGCTTTATCGGCTTCTTGCTGAGCCCACAGCCGCTTAGCCATACTGGTAAGCTGAAGCTGCTCCTCATCTAACCGTTGTTTGAGGAAGGCTTGTTGCTTAAGTATATCGGAGATGATGTCCTGTTTATCGTTGCCCAAGATATGCAGCCCTGTATTGTTTTGCCTGTTCTTCGTTGAGTTGTAAAAGCCAGTCTTCAAGGCTTTTTTGCATCAGTTGCTGGCTACCTGCGTCACCTAATACACTGTAGTACAAATGACTGCGCCAGAAATCAGGATGGGCAGCCAGTGCTTGCTTAAGCGCGTTTGACACATCTTCTCCACTGCGGGCTTTGAGGTACAGTAATTGTAAGTAATACTGATAATAAATGGGCTTCATCAGCGATGATGCACGTTTCATGAGGTCGCTGTCTTTACCTAACGCTAAGCGTTGTTGAAGATCGAGCGCAATCTTTATTTCTGTGAGTACCGGTATATTTCCTGGAAACAGAGTTTGCATGGTATCTCGTTCGGGCGCTGAAGATACGCCCTCAGTTTCAATGCTTAATGCCACTTTTAGCCAGGTTAGCATGGCGGTCTGTTCGCTCATCTGCGCAGTAATAAATGACTCAGCATCATTGATTTGTTCACTCAGGCAGTCAAAGTCAGCGATCATCAAACACACCTCACCATGCCATAATTGAATTTCAGCCTGGGAGCGTGGGTCTGTCGTTTCCAATGCCAGCGCCTCAGCCTGTTGCAGTGCTAATGTGCTGGCTGTTAAATCGCCCCTGGCAAATTGTAGATAACTGAACAGCAGATGATTAATCATCGCTTCCTGCTGCATGTTCCCTGAGATTTCTCCGGATGTGTTCTGCAGTAATCTGCTGGCGGCGATCCAGTCTCCTTTCACGAGGGAGAGCTGGGCAATATTCTGTTGAGTGCGCACCACATGTGCCTTGTCTTGAGCAGAAATGAACTGATTAAGCGCCTGTTGCCAATAAATATCGGCCAGAGAAAAATCGCCGGTGAGAAAATGCATGAAAGCCACATTGCTCATGCTTGCCGCTTTTTCACTTCGATTACTTTCCTGAACACGTATGTCCAAACCACGCTTATAATAAGTGAGTGCCTTGGCGTACTGTCCCTGTTCCTCGTAAAGGAAACCAAGGGTATCCAGTACATGGGCTAATTCTTCGTTGTCGCCCAGCTCAGCGAGAATGTCTGAAGCTTCGTTGAGTGACGCTGCCGCTTCATCATAGTTGCCGAGCACCGCCGCGGCGTTGGCTAAGTTCGCCAGCGTTGTTGCTCGCTGCGCCGGGTAATCGTTAACAGTGCGAAATGCCAGCGCATCAGAAAAATACTTGCTGGCGGTATCATATTCGGCCAGCCTTAAGTGGGCGACTCCAAATGCATTTAGCACCAATCCCTGGCCTTCATGATCTCCACGAGTTCTGAAAGCCACAAGGGCTTTGGTTAGTTCATGATTGATGGCATCACTGATGTCGCCGTTAATGATTTTTATTCTGGCCAGCTCAAACCAATATTGGCCTTCGCCTGGCGCCTGCTGGGTTGCTTGCTCATAGGCGTGGGCAGCCGCATCCATGTCTCCCGACCATTCCATTACCATACCTAGCTCAACTAAAAGGCTGGCGCGATCTGGATAGCGCTTATTGAGTTCAGTAGTGGTGCTTATGGCAAGTTCAAGATCGTCGTTCGCGAGTGCTCTTATGTATTGACCACTGAGGGTAAAGAATGGGTCAACGTCAGGCAGGCTAAACAATACATCAAGATATTCTCGACAGGCACTGATGTCATTTTGATTAAGAGCCTGACGGGCTGCAAAAAGCCATCCGCCGGGGTAGGTCGGGGCGGCTTCTTTTAACTGAAATAATGCGGCACTGCTGTCAGCTTGGTTAAACCGATCACTATCGAGGAAATAGCTCGATATGAATGCTGTGTCCTGCTTAGATGTGACTGTTGTGGATGAAGAGGTGAGAAGGGCCTCACTGAGTTGGCTGGCAAATGCTTGTGCGTCGGCAGACAACTGCTCGATTGAAAAGGGTTGGGTGAAATCAAACAGTACGCTATCTGCAGGCATACTTCTGCCGGTGGCCCGAATCACCCAATGTGTCGCGCTGGCTTCGGATGCATCAACATTAACGACAATATCTGCACTCATGGTAGTGGCAAGGTCGACCCGATCATGCTGATTGATGAACGGCTGTAGCGATAGATTCTTGGCAACTTCAAAGGTCGTATGTTGATCGATGACGTCAATCTCCGGGGATGTACTCAAAGGCAGTGCGACCATGGCGTTAATGGTTTTCAGTACCGGTACATCATCAGCAGCTAATAGCAGCAATCGCTTTGTACCCGATGTTGTTACTGGCGGTACTGAGTCTGTGGAGTAAAACTTAAACACCATCAGCATCAGGTATATTGAAGCGAGAATTACCGCCCCGACAACTAAAAATGAATAGGTGTTCACTTGATAGCTTCCGTCTTTAATTGACGGGAAATCACTATATTGCGGCCTAGCCTGAGGCGAATGGCTGGTCAATTTGCTGAGTAATTTACGTTCAGCATTCAGGCTTCGCTTATCCGCCGTTGTGTTTACAGTAACAGCGTCGAGAACCTGTTCAAGCACTTTGCCAGCAGAATAAATCTCGGAGGTCGCTGACGCCTTACCCGTAGCGATGACTTCAGGTGCGGTGAATGCAACATGACCGCTGGTGTGTTCATTCTGGCTGGCCTCGTGACCGATACCAAAATCAATTAACAGCAGCTCATCGTGTTCATCAATGAGAATGTTATCCGGTTTGATATCGCCATGGCTGATACCGGCAATGTGACAGGCCATGAGTGCATCAAGTAATTGATCCCGCCATACTTGATAACGGGCTAACGATACTGGCTTTTCCATGCGCAGATAAAGCGGGTTACCCGGCACAAACGACATGGTGAAAAAGGCATCGTTAAAATGGGTGTAGACGTCGTGAATGCGAATGATGCGGGGATGTTGTAACTTTCTACCTATGTTCACTTCGTTGCGAAGCACCTCCATGCCGGCAGGGTTCGTATTCGCGTCGGGAATGTACTTCAGCGCAACATCTGTTTGGAGCAACATGTCATAGGCAAGGAAAACACTGGCTTGAGCGCCTTTTCCAAGCTGACGGATGACCTTGAAACGATCAGACAGGACTAAACCTGCCTCCGGTAAGGAAGCGTTTTGCAATTGTTGTGTATGTAGTGCATCCGCTTGGGAAGCACCTTTATTATTATGCAAAACTTACCCTGTAATTGCCCAGTGGGGCACCTGTCAGGATTGACGTATCAGGTTCAGTTTATGTTCGATAGAGTGGAATAACAATCGCAAAGATAATAAATCAGCAATCTGTCGCGCGAAGGCAACTTCGTTTTCGGTGAAATACTGCCTACCGGAAATGTTGTCACCATATAGCACGCCAATGACATTGGACTCGTCAAAAAGGGGGATGCAAACGGCTGCCTGAATTCGATTCGCGATAACGCTTTGCTGCGTATTGTAATCGTCAAGCTGCATGATATTACCCAGTGCAAGCGGTTGCTTCTGGGATATGGCATTCCTTATTACGGTTCGACTGCCGGTAAATCGGCTTTCATCCATCCAGGGTTGGTAGCCCGTAGCCTGCGAAATATTCGCATCGTTATCGCAAAGGAGTACCGCAGTTCGTTCACAACGAAGCGTTTGAGCGAAACAGTTTTGCGCCATGTCGATGAGTGACTGGGTGTCCGCGCAATCAGAGAGCGCAGACTTCAGTGCTTTGAGTCTGGATTGCTGCCAGATATCAAGCGAAGCAGCCTGCATTTCAGAATCAACACTGGTGGTTGTTAGCTCACACGCTACCGGACCAAAGTGTAAAACAACAGAGGAATCCAGCATCAACGACGAAACGGATTTTCCATGGATAAAACAACCCGTGGTACTGGTATCCTGGAGGCTCCAGCGGTCGTCATTTTGGGCAATCAGAATGGCATGCTGACGTGACACCTGAGGATGAGGGATAACAATATCAGCTAGTTCACTGCGGCCGAGAACATAATGTCGTCCCGGCATCAGTGTTCTTTGGGTGACAATCCCATTTTGTTCAGCAAGGGCAACCTGCAAAGGCATAATTATCTGCTCCGGTCAGATTACATTACCCGCAGGGCATACCGTAAACTGGAGAATTTTGACTTCAGTTCACCTTCAACATTTACCAGCGTATCAGACGCTTGCCATACATCAGGCATTGCACCAGCAGGAGCCGCACTGATAAGGCTTACCAGACTGTCTACTTCTTCCAGTGCACTATCAAAATCCTGATCAGACACGGCGAAAGACAATAAAGTCATGCTATGTTCAATGGCTGCAAGTGTAACTGGCTGGATAAGGTTGCCATGCAGAGATAGGAAACTCTCAATATCTGATACCTTGTCACTTACAATATTGGCAGGTGTGCGGGTATCTAGCATGATCATAAAATCAGAGAATTTACCCGTGTTGCCTCTGGCCCGAATACTGCCGGCAGAAACCAGCGTGGTCATGTCAGTGAATGTACCATCAGCGTGAGAGGTAAATAGACGCAGCGGTAAATCAGGGGTGTAATGAATAGCTTTGGTATATAGCTCTACTGTTGCCACGCCTTCAAACGCAAAGCCGCTGTCAGGATCGGGGGTAATAGACACCACAACGGGAAACGCAGTTGTGGGCGAGACGAGCAGCGAATTCAGACGCTCAGTAATAGATAACGCATTGGGGGAGAGCATTTCAGCGCTAATAGTGAATGTTTCAGGATTCAGTCCTACGACTTTTTCAAACTCGATGGAAAGGTCGACGGCAATTGTGTCAGTTACCTGGATAGAGGCGGTGACGGCGTTATCAGAATAATTTAGCGTTTGGGGCAATACGACGTCGGCTTTTGCCGCCGATACCAAGGTAAAACACATCGCCGCTACGGCGGTGAGCGATCGCACAATGTTTGTTTGCATATTATCACCTCATTAAAAACGGTTTACTTAATCACGTCCGGTGCAGCACTAAAACGGGCTGCACCGGAAACTAACTCATTGATAGTATTGAGTGTAAAAGCGTGAAGCCAACACGGCATAATGTGCGCGTGTTACCGCTTCTTCAGGTGAGAATGTGGCAGTGAAAGTAGGCGATAAATCAAACGCTCCCTGTTCAATACCAAACTCAACGTTAACCAGTGACAAGTCGATGGCTAACTGTACATACCCTTTTAATTCATCAGGGATGCTGTCCTGATCGGCCAAAACTATTTGCTCTCCTCTATATTCAACGACTATATCATTGATAGGATCAAATGTTGTAGCTGAATTTTCGAGCCCTAACATTTGTACAAATGAGTAAGCCGCATCGAGTTTGGTATATAAACCGTTGCTATCAGCAGTGCCTGAAGGCGAGAGCAACAGCGGCGCCTGTGAACCTGTCATGTCTTTGAGTGCCGCACCAGGACTTAATACCGCTTCCATAAATGGACGGTGCGCAGCAGGCACTCCAGAAGCTGCTGGCAATGGTTCGTTTAACAAATCTCTATATTGTCTTACCGCGCCGCCCATGGTCGCGTATTTAGCAAATCCGCTGCGCTTCAACCGCGTTTCCGGGAAGAATTTGCGGTGATTCAAACCGTCAACCAGACGTTCACTGATAGCGAACTCAATAGCACCGGCGTACGGGTGGCCTTCAACGTCATCGAGACCCTGGAAACCACCTGATATCTCGTAAGTGACATCAACAGAAAAGTTTTCAGGCAGGCCCGGGCCATTTGTTAACCCAAGTGGATCGGCCGTTACGCCAGATAGTGATGTTAGGCCATATACATAAACGCCCCACGTTCCCGCCATGCCTGGCGCAGACACGCGCATGCTCTCAGTCAGTACCGGTGTTGTCAGGTTGCCAAAATATTCTGTACCGTCAGGAGCAACCAGTACCAGTTTGGTCAGGTTGGCAAGGGTACTACTTGCAGCCTTAACCAGCGCCACGTCTTCGGCCACTTCGAAATATTGAATTTCTGGTTCGCCCACAGGGGAATAAAATACATCCAGTGTGGTCACATCATCAGAAGGGGTTGTTAATGCATTGGTATTGAAGGTTTTGTCTTCGAGATTATTCACTGTGACGTCATAGTTCATGTCGTAATTCAGCGAGGCGGCAACGGCAGCTTTAGCATTAACATAACCCGCACCCACTTCCCAGCGCTCATAGCCAGGCATGTTGGTGGCAGATTCTTGGAGTAACTTTTTGATGGTCAGGTTATCCAGTTCAGGGTTCGCTTCCAGCATCAACGCAATGATACCGGCTACATGGGGCGTAGCCATTGAGGTACCGGAAATCATGGTGTAGAAAGGAATGTATTCAGGCTCAATGGCTGCAAGATCAGCGTCCCCGCCGTTGGCGACCAGGTTAGTGGATGCCCGGGTAGAAATGATATCTACGCCGGGTGCAACAATGGTGACGTCATTGTTGTAGGTCCACTCTGTGCCGTCTGGCATCGTAAACGTACCTGATTCAGACGCTAAACCCCGGGATGAGAAATCGGCAAGTTTTCCTGTTTTATCACCAGCACCAACAGAGATGCCCCAGGGAATTTGTGCATAAGGATTGTGTGAGTCTTCACCCGGGCCAGAGTTACCCGCTGCAAACACACTCATAATCCCTAATTTGTGTGCTTTATACGTGGCCATAGAAACCGGGCCAAGTGGATCGTATTTACCACTGGAACCCCAGGAATTACTGATCACTTTTATGGGGCTGTCATAGCTGTAGAGATTGCTGATAGCAAAATCAAAACCACCCAGTGAGTCGAGTATTAATACGCCGCCGCCGGAGCCATAGCCAATAAGATCAGCATCAGGCGCTGCGCCTTGGTGTTTACCATCAGACATCATGCCTGTACCGGCAATGGTTCCTGCACAATGTGTGCCGTGACCGGAATTGAGATCGGTATTCGGCTGTCCAGTTAAGGTAAAGCCGTTGGTCACGCCAGTGAGAGATAATGCAGATGCGTGTGTAACGGCCTGAACATTTTCGACAACCTTGTCGCCAAAGAATAAATCCTGGTGGGTGGCATCAATACCCGAATCATTCACCATGATGGTTACACCTTTCCCTGTGTAAGCCATACCATTTCGGCTAATGAAATCTTCACTTTGCAGTTGGTCGACCCCAGTGATTTGTCGGGATTCTTCGTTGTAGAACTTGACCGTGCGGTTGGCAAAAACAGACCGCACACCGTCCATGGCCGCGATCTCAGAAATTTGCGCTTTTGTTGCCAGCACACCAATGATTGGCAGGGTGTTGAACTGAACGCCCTCAGTAATCCCGAGGTCAAGGAGCTGCTGAAGTTGGGTTTCAGCCAAAGGATCTAATTGCTCGTAGGTAACCACCGCCATGACGGGCTGGTTGTCTGCTAAGGTCAGCAGGGTTTCCTGTAATTGTTCGCCAATATAAGCATCAGCAAGTGCATCTTGTGCAGGAAGTGTTATCATCGCCGCCGCTAAGGCTGAGAGGGTAAATTTTTTCATCTTCGTCGCTCCACCACATGTTGTTTACTGGCCGTTACAGATGGCCTTGTCGTTGTTATGCTTCCAGTGTCGCTGTTTGGTTTTTGCGCCGCTATAGGGGGTTACACCCAGATCACCATGTCACTAGAGCAATAAGGACGCTATGACGGTTGAAGTTGAAACATTCTCTTAACAAAGCTGCGTTACTTTGAGCTGTTGATAAATAAAGTGGTGTTTGCCATGCGCTTTGACTCTATAAAATCCCGTCTGATGCTAATGACCTTGATCTGTGTTGTTGGTATGACACTGTTAGTGCTGAATCAGCACGTATTCACTAAGCACTTGTTCAAGCTTCACGAGCAACATAACTTACTGCTGCATCTCGAGCAGGAATTGTTGCAGCTCAGGCGCCACGAGAAAGACTTCCTTTTGCGCCATCAAATGGACTATTACCACCGGTTTACCGCGCGCTCTGAGCGCTTCGCACAAGATTTGGTGAGGTTGTCACCTCTGCTAGAAGATTACGCGCTTCCTGTTGAGCAAACAGGCGTTCTTGCCCAAAGCATGGACGACTACCAGCGCCTGTTTCAGAAAGTGGTCACCTTGCAAAGCCAGATTGGGCTCACCCGGCAAAGTGGCCTGCAAGGCAAGCTCACTGAAATTGAAACCAGTATGGAGCGGGATGCGTTTTTTGATTACGGAAAACCGGCTTATCAGCAAAAGGTAATTCTTCAACTGGCTACCCGTAATTATTTACTGACCCACGAAGGCTTTTACCGTCAGACAGTGGCTCAAGCCTTAGAGCAACTTCGTCAGTCTGCGGCTATTAGCAATAATAAGGCGGCGGGGGTTTTAATTGATAATTACGCGAGTAACTTTAATCAACTTTCTGAAGCCATATTCTCTATGGGGTTGAGTCACAACGAAGGTCTTCGCGGTGAATTCCGTCGCCAGGCCCACGATGTGGAAGACAAACTGAATAGTATTGAAGTGGCACTGCAACCGCTAATCGAAGCACAACAACAGCAGGTGCGGGTTTATAGCCTGTCTATTGCCGCTGCTACGTCGCTGGCGCTTATCTTGTTGTTGGTGAAAAGTTTTGCCACATTTCATCGTGCCTTTGCTAATTTCGTCATGTTCTTTTACCGTTGTAAGCGGCAATATCAGAAAATAGACACCCGTCAGCTGGGATTTGCTGAGTTTAAGTCTCTGGCGGAGCTTGCCAATGAGATGGTTGAGTCGCGCCGCGATATTGAAAAGAAACTGGCTAAAGCTGAAGCAAAACTCGAAGAACATAACACGCCTGCCAACTAGCAGGTACGATAGAAAAGGTTTTAACAGGATATGAAATATACATCACTAGGTAATAGTGGCTTGCAAGTGTCAGAAGTATGTTTAGGCACCATGACCTGGGGCATTCAAAATACACAGCAAGATACCGATGCTCAGATGGCCGTTGCGTTGTCGTCAGGCGTTAACTTTCTCGATACCGCTGAAATGTATCCGATTCCGCCGAACGAGCCGACTTCCGGCGATACAGAGCGTCAGCTAGGTGATTGGTTAAGTCGCAACCAAAACCAGCGTGATGAACTCATTATTATGACCAAGATCGCAGGTAGTGGTATTCGCTGGATTCGTGACGGCGATATTATTAATGCTGAGAATATTGCTGCGGCCATTGAAGGTTCGCTTCAGCGCTTACAGACCAGTTACATCGATGTATATCAACTACACTGGCCAAATCGCACTTCTCCTCATTTCGCCAAGCACTGGCCTGGCATGGTTAACCCCACGAAAACGAACCGCGAGCAAGAAGTAGAAGGGATGCGCAATATTCTTACTGGTCTTAAAGCGGCTATCGACGCGGGTAAAATCCGTCATTGGGGCTTGTCTGACGATACGCCTTGGGGAATCCACACGTTTCTGCGTTTGTGTGACGAGATGAATATTCCCAAACCGGTATCGATTCAAAACGAATTCAGTTTGTTGCACGGGAAAGATTGGCCGTATTTAATTGAAATGTGTCACCTGGAAGGTATTGCTTATTTACCGTGGTCGCCATTAGCGACCGGTATGCTGGCAGGCAAGTACATGGATGGCGACAGACCAAAAGGTTCTCGCTGGACGTTTGTACAACGTCAGGGACTGTTTCGCGACAAGCAATCAGCTCATGACGCAACGAAGCGTTATGTTGAAATTGCAGGTCGTGCGGGTATCACACCGTCGCAACTTGCCTTAGCCTGGTGTCAGCAAGTGCCAGGGGTAACCTCTACCATTATCGGTGCAACCACCACCAACCAGCTCGAAGAAAATATAAAAGCGTTTGATATCACGTTGGACGTTGCCATTTTACGTCAGATTGACGAGGTTTACCGCACCTACCCACAACCATTCTAAATGATGGGTTAGTCATTTCACTGTCATAAATTCGCCATACACTCACTGCTATAAATTCAGTGAGTGTATGTATTATGGCGATTTCCCACACAGAAGTGGACGTACGCGTTGCGGCAGGTACGCCCCGTCAGTCTTCAAAGAACTGGTTTTTACTCCTTTCTCTTATTTATCTCATGTTGCTGGCTGTATCGATGATCGGCAGCGGCTTCAAACTGGCTACTGCTCATCATGCAAGCGGACTGTTCGAGTTTGCCTCCAACCCGGTAATGGGGCTTATCATTGGTATGGTCAGTACGGCGCTGTTGCAGTCGTCGAGTACAGTGACATCAATCATCGTTGCCATGGTTGCGGGTGGATTACCTATCACAGTGGCGATCCCCATGATCATGGGCGCAAATATCGGCACCAGCATTACCAACACGATTGTGAGTTTGGGTCATGTGGCTAATAAAAATGATTTCAGACGTGCCTTTCACGCGGCCACGGTACACGACTTCTTTAACGTTATGGCGGTAATGGTGTTTTTACCATTGGAGATATTTACCGGTTTACTGGAAAAGTCGAGCAGTTACCTGGTGGGTATATTCCATATGGATTCAGTGGTAGCGGTAGAAGGGATTAATCCGATAAAAGCTATCACTGCACCGGTGGTGAATATGGTTTCAGACGCATTAAGCTTTCTTTCCGCTGAGTATGCAGGGGTTATTAAAATAATCCTTGGGGTGATGCTAATTGTTGCCTCCATCACGTTTATGGGTAAAGTAATGAAAACGCTGATGGTAGGGAAAGCCAAAGATATTTTGCATACCAGTATTGGCAAAGGTCCGGTTTCTGGTATCGCCTCTGGTGCTGTGGTAACCGTGCTAGTGCAATCTTCTTCAACGACCACATCATTAATGGTGCCATTGGTTGGCAACGGCATTCTCAAAGCCAAAGATATCTACCCTTTTACCCTCGGCGCTAATATCGGTACGTGTATTACCGCTGTGATTGCTGCGCTTGCCGTTACCGGGTCGACCGCCGGTTTGGCAATGCAAATAGCTCTCGTGCACTTACTGTTTAACGTGTTTGCGGTAGTGCTGATATTTGGCCTGCCCATACTGCGTGACGTACCTTTAAAGCTGTCATCAGGACTGGCGAACCTGGCCGCTGAACAAAAATTATACGGTGCAGCCTATATTGCCGGACTATTTTTCGTCGTTCCGCTCTCTGTTATTTTCCTTTCGCGATAACTTTTTGCATGGCGCTGACTGTCCCGGTCAGCGTCAAATTGCGCCTCTTTTTGGTACTTCCTAACACGTTATTGAACTTTTTGCTTTAAATGGCAATGGATCGCGACCAATTCGCGCATTTTCGCCGAACTCTGCTATATACATAGTGCAGAGAGCCATGACTCACCACGCTCTAGTCCCTGAATCGTAAGACTTTGGTCGCAGCATCCATATTTTATGGAGTAATTCCCCACATTTTGTCACACAATGAATTTGTTTCATTGATGTTAAATTTTGGTTAGGGGCTGGTTGAGAACGTCATTTGACTGGTGTCCCTCTGAGAGATCCATTCACACACGTAAAATAAATCTGATTTTTGTAAAATTAATCGGGAGAGAACACATGTATACACGTATTGCAGCTTGTTGCGCACTGGCATTGGCAAGTACTCAGGCAAGTGCCTTTGATTTTAGTTTTAAAGGTATGATTAAAACAGAAGTCGTTGCGTCCACTGAAGGTGTCGGAAGTTACGGCAGCACTTATAGCCATGTTGCACCTACCCACGCTTTGAGAACTGATATTTTTAATGGAGCGCCTGCTACCGATCAGGAGACGAACTACCTAGAATCCCAATCGACGTCTTTCCAGGCAGCCCAGTCCCGTTTCTCCCTGAATATGAAGCACAATAAAATCCGTGGTGTGCTGGAACTCGATTTCATCGACGGTGAAGACGGCTTTACCAACCAAACCGCGCTGCAGGCTCAGGAGCCACGACTGCGCTTAGCGACCCTTTATTACGACTACAGCGATAACCTGACACTGTTTGCTGGCCAAAAATGGTCTACCGCGGCAGGTATAAAATCCAGCGGCAGCTATAACTGGGTGGGTAATGGTTTCCGCGCCGGTAATACAGGCTTCCTGGCGATGGAAGCCGGTGCGACCTATAAGGTTGATAACCTGACACTCACCGGCGCCGTTACGGGTAAAGGCCGTAACCTGAGCAGCAGCGGTGTAAACAACAATGAACTGGGCGGTATGCCTGGATTTGCAATCGATGCTAACTACAAAGTATCTGGCCATGTATTTGGTTTTGCAGCCCACGTTGCTGAGCTGCAATTTGAAGATGAACCCAGCTATGTTGGCGGCGGAAACCAAGACGCAAACCTCTTTAAAGTGTATACAACCCTGAACTTTGGAACAGTAAGTTTGAACGGTGAATACTACACCGGGGAAGCTCTGAATAACCAAAACGCTTTGGGTGTGGCGCCTGCGGTAACTATCAGTAGTGGTATGGTAAGTGAAAGCTTCTCGGAAAGTGGTTACATGCTATACGCGAGCTGGACACCAGCAGCAGGTCACAATATTAAAGTGGGTTACGGTAGTGCTTCTGTAGACTCGGGCGATCGCGATCGTTTGTCTGCAACCAGCCTGAATGAAAACAGCACGGCTTATATTAACTATGGTTATCAGGCCACAGAAGGGCTGACTACTTTTGCGCAGTTATCACACTTCGATACCGAGTATGGTTCAGACTACGAGAGCTTTACTACGGCCGTTATTCGCGCCGGTGTGGTCTTCAAGTTCTAACCTGTATTGGTGAGACAAGGTTCACCCTGTTCGTCCCTATAGCCAACATGAATCGGTGGCATAGCGGAAAAAAATGCAGGGTGTGCCGCTTTATTCCCCGGTCAGCCGGAGCAATGCGCAGGCAATCTGAACTAACCAGTTAGATCATGAGACTAAGGTACTATGTTTTTGTCTTAAAAGAGCAAAATCGCTAAGACCAAAGTCTCATTTTGCTTTATCAGGGAATAGCTACTCTGTTTAACAGACAATTATTACTGGATTAACATGACATCGGAGGCATAAATCCATGACTGCCAGCAAGACGTATCCTGTACCGGAAAATATTCTAGAACAAACACATCTGACTCAGGAACAGTACGAGAAGATGTACAAACAGTCGGTAGAAGACCCTGAAGGCTTCTGGGGCGAGTACGCTTCGACATTAGATTGGTACACGAATCCAACAAAAACTAAGAATACGCACTTTGGTGCAGACGACGTCTCTATCAAATGGTTTGAAGATGGCGAGATCAACGCCAGTTACAACTGTATCGATCGTCACCTGGCTGAAAATGCCAAGAAAGTTGCCCTTTTCTGGGAAGGTGATTCGCCAGAAGACAACGAAGAAATTACTTATCAACAACTGCACTATGAAGTATGTAAACTTGCTAACGGCCTGAAAAAACTGGGTGTTGGCAAAGGCGATCGTGTTGCGGTTTATATGCCAATGGTGCCACAAGCTGCCTATGCCATGCTGGCTTGTGCCCGTATTGGTGCTATTCACTCTGTTATCTTCGGCGGTTTCTCGCCAAACGCTATTGCCGACCGTATTAACGACAGTAAAGCCAAGGTTGTCATTACCTGTGACGAAGGCCGTCGTGCTGGTCGTTCTGTGCCGTTGAAAGTTAATGTAGACAAAGCGCTGGCAAACGGTGCATGCCCATCCATCACCAATGTTGTGGTACACAAACTGACTGGTGGTGATGTTAAATTTAACAGCGATGTGGATGTGTGGTGGGATCAACTGGTAGAAGATTGTTCTGCACAGTGCGAACCCGAAGTCATGAACGCAGAAGATCCACTGTTCATTCTTTACACCTCTGGTTCTACAGGTACACCAAAAGGCGTGGTACACACCACCGGTGGTTTCCTGTTGTATTCATCGATGACATTCAAGTATGCATTCGATTACCGTGAAGACGATATCTATTGGTGTACCGCCGACGTGGGGTGGATTACTGGTCACAGCTACATGGTTTACGGGCCACTCATTAACGGTGCATCACAGGTATTCTTTGAAGGTGTACCGACTTACCCTGACGTGCGTCGTATTGCCCAGGTTGTTGAAAAGTACAAAGTAAACAGCCTCTACACCGCTCCAACCGCAATTCGTGCGTTGATGGCACACGGTGAAGCACCGGTGGAAGGATGTGATTTGTCATCACTGCGCCTGCTTGGTTCAGTGGGTGAGCCAATCAACCCTGAAGCGTGGGAATGGTACTACCGTGTAATTGGTGAGAGCCGTTGTCCTATCATGGATACCTGGTGGCAAACTGAAACCGGCGGCATGATGATCACGCCTCTGCCGGGTGCGACTGCGCTGAAGCCGGGCTCTGCGTCCCGTCCATTCTTCGGTATTCAGCCTGCCTTGTTCGATGCCGACGGTAACGATTTGGAAGGCGCAGCTGAAGGAAACCTGGTTATCAAGGACAGCTGGCCTAGCCAAGCGCGAACTGTTTATGGCGATCACGAGCGTTTCATTCAGACTTACTTTAGTGCTTACAAAGGCGTTTACTTCACCGGTGACGGTGCCCGTCGCGATGAAGACGGTTACTACTGGATTACCGGTCGTGTGGATGACGTACTGAACGTTTCTGGTCACCGTTTAGGTACTGCGGAAATTGAAAGCGCGTTGGTTGCTCACCCTAAAGTGGCTGAGGCTGCCGTAGTGGGTTACCCGCACGATATCAAAGGTCAGGGCATTTATGTGTATGTTACACCGAATGAAGGCATCGAGCCTGATGATGAACTAACTAAAGAACTGCGTGCCTGGGTACGTCAGGAACTGAGCCCAATTGCCACGCCGGATATGATTCAGTGGTCACGCGGCCTGCCGAAAACCCGCTCTGGTAAAATCATGCGCCGTATTCTGCGTAAGATTGCTGCCAACGAGCACGAGCAACTTGGTGATACCTCAACGTTGGCTGATCCGTCGGTTGTTGATACACTCATCGAGGAGCGCTTAAACAAATAAGGGAAAATAATGATAACGCTGCTGATTGCTGACGACCATCCGCTATACCGGGATGCTTTGCGGGGGGCGTTATCGTTAACCCTGCCGGACCTTATCCTCAGAGAGGCCGGCGATCTGAACACCACGGTCGATATTCTTGAAAAAGAGGATATCGACCTGCTTCTCCTTGATCTCCACATGCCTGGCAGCCACGATATGTTTGGCTTGCTTCATATCCGCAAACTGTTCCCTGAATTGCCTGTTGCCGTGGTCTCCGGTACCGAAGATGCGACATTAATTTCTAAGATAGTCGGGGTAGGGGCGTTAGGGTTTATTCCGAAAACCGCTAGCTCCGGTGATATTGCGAATGCGGTACAGTCTATTCTTGATGGTGATATCTGGTTACCAGATTCGGTGAGCGAAGAGTTGGAAGAAGTCGATGAGGAATTTTCTGAATTGGCTGACCGAATAGCGACGCTCACGCCCTCACAATACAAAGTCCTTTGCTATATGCGGGATGGCTTGCTGAACAAGCAAATCGGCTACAATTTAGATATTGCTGAAGCGACCGTGAAAGCCCATGTCACGGCCATCTTCAAAAAGCTGGGAATTAATAACCGTACACAAGCGGTACTGATTGCCTCTCAGCTGGAACTAGAACCACCCAAGTAGTTTATTCTGCTGGCCGTTTGGCGGTGAGGATAAACTCATGCTCAGGGTCGACAATAAAGCGGCCGTTCATGGCTTCACGGCCAAATAACATCAGGTAGGTCATTTCCCGGCGATCTGTCAGGGTAAGCTGAATGCGCCAACGCTCGCCCGACATAACCACTTCGGTGTCGATAACGTAGCGACGTTCCAGTGTCGCAGTAGAGCTTTTAACCTTCTTTCGCGCCACGACCTTCGCTTCACGGCGCACGATGCTTTCCACGTTGTGAATGTCTGGGTGAATATCAAAACTCACCCACAGATCACCGTCACGCTCGAATTCATCAATGTTGTCGACATGAAGCGACGACGTTGTTGCGCCTGTATCCACACGAATGGTCAGATCATTTATGGTGAGCTCCGGTAAATCGCAATACTCCAGCGCGCCAATAAGTCGTTTTTGCTGTTCCATCAAATATCCTCTCGCTACGGCTGAGGCTGGTCGGTGGTTACGAGGTTATCCTGCAGTAACTCAACGTGCTCAGCAACGGTGTCGGGCTGCTTGAAGTAGCCGATGTGATAAATTGCTTCGCCTTCCTGGGCCAGCGGTATATTTTGCTTACCGACAATTACGCCGTCTGTCGGGCTGTACATGGTTTCTAAAATTTCGCCGTAGGGGTTTGAAATAGTCGCGAGTCTGTCACCCTTCGCCACATGATCGCCTAACTGCGAAATATGATTAACTAAACCGCTTTCCGGAGCACGAACCCAGCCGCTTTCCCGCGCAATAAAGCGTTTGATGTCGTGGCCCTTGCTGCGACTCTTATTCAGCATACCTACGTGGCGCATGGTGTTGATAATGCCTCGAACCCCCGCACGAATTGAAAATTCGTCATAACGCAACGCCTGGCCGGCTTCATACAGTAATATTTTCACACCGGCTTCGCTGGCTGATTGGCGCAGGCTGCCGTCACGCAAATCTGCATTTAATAGCACAGGAACACCAAATGCCTTGGCCATACCCAGTACTTCCGGGTCGTCCAGATTCGCACGAATCTGCGGTAGATTACTGCGGTGGATGGCGCCGGTATGAAGGTCGATGCCAATGTCGCACTTGCTCACGATTTCTTTAAAAAACAAATTAGCAAGGCGTCCGGCCAGGGAGCCTTTCTTACTTCCCGGAAAACTACGGTTTAAATCCCGTCTGTCCGGCAAGTAGCGCGATTGGTTTAGTACGCCATACACATTCACCATAGGCACTGCGATTAACGTGCCTCTCAAACGCTCAATGGCTTTTGAATGAATTAACCGTCCCACGATTTCAATGCCGTTAAGCTCATCGCCGTGAATCGCGGCAGAGACAAACATTGTCGGCCCTGGACGCTTTCCTCTTTTCACATAAACCGGAATACTCATATTGGTGGCCGTATACAACGGAGGCATCTCGAGCTCGATTTTTTTCGATTCCCCGGGACGAACGCTCTGGCCGCCAATTTCCAGAATATCTTCTGCCATTAACCTTTGCCTCTGGTGCGCGTATTGTGTGGTTTTGCTGACTTAGCGATAAAGTCGATAATCATGCCGGCAACATCTTTTTTCGTCGCAGACTCAATACCTTCGAGACCTGGAGATGAGTTCACTTCCATCACCACCGGGCCGTGGTTAGAGCGAAGAATGTCGACACCACAGCAGTTTAAGCCCATGGTTCTGGCGGCTGACACCGCCGTTTTACGCTCTTCCGGTGATAAACGCACCAGGCTTGCTGATCCACCCCGATGCAGGTTTGAACGAAACTCGCCCGGCGCCGCTTGCCGTTTCATAGCTGCGACCACTTTGTCTCCAACTACAAAACAACGAATATCTGAGCCGCCCGCTTCTTTAATATATTCCTGTACCAGAATACTGGCATTCAAGCCCATGAAGGCTTCAATAATGGATTCAGCGGCTTTTTGTGTTTCACCCAATACCACGCCAATGCCCTGCGTGCCTTCGAGCAGTTTAATTACCACTGGTGCGCCACCCACGTTCTTGATCAAGTCTTCAATATTGTCAGGGTGGTGAGCAAAACCGGTACGAGGCAGGCCAATACCTTTACGCGATAACAGTTGCAACGAACGCAGTTTGTCACGGGAACGACTGATTGCTACCGATTCATTGATGCTGTAAGTGCCCATCATTTCGAACTGGCGCACTACCGAAGTGCCATAGAAACTCACAGAAGCGCCAATGCGCGGGATAACGGCATCGTAAAATGGCAGGCGTTTACCTTTATAGCGTACCGAAGGTTTTGCACTGGTAATGTCCATGTAACAGTGCATGGTGTCGATAATGTCGACTTCATGGCCTTTTTCCAGTCCCGCTTCAAGTAACCGGCGAGTGGAATAAAGTTTGGGATTACGGGAGAGTATTGCGATACGCATAATAAAAATTTCACCTGTCGTGGTAAAGAGTGTGACCCTTGCGGAAACGTGCCCGACGGATCAACATGTTAATCTGATAATATAATACGAACCTCGAAAAAGAGGTGATATAATTTTTTGATTCATCGATAACTTTTATTTGTCGTTCTGTACTATCTGGATCAATTTCTCCGTAATCAACGATGCATGACCTCCACGAGCAGGAACTATGCCTTCAACAAATGACAAATCTTCTGCTGTTCAGGAACTTACCATGATGTGGCTGGAACAAATTTCTGCCTGGTTTATTACCTACCAGACCAATGTAATTTGGACTGTGGTAATGCTGCTTCTTTATCTGTTGATGACGCGTTTCGCCATTCCACGGCTTGAGAAAAATGTCGAGAAGAGCAAGCTTAAATCTTCGAGTGCACTGAAGGGGTTATTCACTGCCCGCATTCTCAGCGCCACGGTGACTTTAGCGCTCATTCTCATCGCCTGGGGTGTGGATATATCTGGCCTGTTGGTGTTGTCTACATCTATCCTCACGCTGCTAGGGGTAGCCTTGTTCGCAAACTGGTCGTTGATCAGTAACATCACTGCCTATTTTATTTTGCTGACTAACGTTACCTACCGTCGGGGTAACTATGTGCGCATTCTCGATGGCGACAATTTTATTGAGGGCTTTATTGCCGACATCAATTTATTCAGTACCCGCTTAGTGACGCAAGATCGCGAAACGGTGCTGTATCCCAATAACCTAATCCTTACCAGGCCGGTATTGGTGAACCCCAAAGGACGTTGGGGCACGCTGGGTAAAGTAACCGCGGCAAGCTCTCAGCCCGTTGCTGCAAGCGCCGAAAAAACCACTGAGCCTAGGCTTTAGCCTAGATTTCAGCCAGAGCTTTTGCAGCTCACCTACCGCGGCTTTACCCTGCTGTCTTTAATATTCCGGGAAAGGCTCTGTAATAAGGCTCTGAGCTTGGCAGGCTTAAGCGGCTTGGTCAGGTAATTTACGCCTTGTTCACGGCATTGAGCTATCAAGTCTTCTTCGTGATTTGCGGTAACCAGAGAAGCCGGTACCACAATGTCGAGATGTTGCCTGATAGCCTCTATCAAATCTAAACCATTCTGATCAGGACCAAGCTGATAATCCATTAATAGAATTTGTGGCGAGAAGATATCAGCCTGGCGAATGGCATCGTCCCAATTATTAGCAAGAACAACGGTAACGCCCCATTTTTCAAGTAGGGTTTGTAAAGCATCCAGGTTCTCTTGTTTGTCATCAACACATAGCACGCGTAATCCTCGGAAAGACTGAACGCGGGAGAGCTTTGTCGGGTCGCTGTGTCGGCGTGGTGCGGCTTTGCCCATCACCAGTGTGAAGCAACTGCCTTTACCGGCTTTGGAGCTAACCTGGATTTTACTTTGCATTTGCTGGCTAAGACGACGAACCACGCCAAGCCCTAAACCTACGCCGTGCTCAGTAGAGTCATGGGTACGATAAAAATCGCTGAAAATCATGCCCAGCTGCTCTTCTGAAATACCGATACCCGTATCTCTGATTTCAATTAAAACCCGATCTCCCCGTGGGCGTACGGTAAACAGCACTTTCCCCTTGGCAGTGTATTTTACGGCATTAGAAAGTAAGTTCTGCACAATACGATAAACGAAGGTTTTATCTCCCAGCACCCAGCAATCCCGCACCCGGGCACGAAGTTCTAAACCTTTCTCTTTTGCGCTCATTCGCATTTCGTCCAATAGCGGCGAAAGCAGGGCACTCAGATGAATGGCTTCGGTAGACGGCTTAAGTTCGCCCTGATCTAGTCGCGCAATATCAAGCAAGGTACCAATCAGCGCTTCACTGGAGGTTACTGAGTGATTGAGCTTAGTCACGATTTCTTTTACCGAGTCTGACACATCGGCCTCGTTTAGCGCGGTCACGTAAAGTTTGGCAGCATTCAACGGCTGTAGAACATCGTGACTGGCAAGCGCAAGAAAGCGGGTTTTACTGGCGTTGGCATCTTCCGCGGCCTTTCGCGCCCGAATAAGCTCTTTTTCCGCTTCGGAGCGCCGTTCAATTTCCAGCCTTAATTCCGCATTGATGGAATGCACTTCTTCCGTCCGCTTTTTAATACGTGCTTCCAGGTTTATGTTGGATTCTTCCAGTGCCTGCTGAATTTCAATATGGCCGGTAATGTCGTTAAAGCTGGTTACGAAGCCACCGCCTGGTAGCGGATTCCCGACCATTTCAATTACCCGGCCATCCACGCGCTGGCGGGTGAATCGGTGAGGCGTGCCGGAACGAAGGTGCTCCAGACGCTTTTCAATTTTTGCTTCCACATCGCCGGGGCCAAACTCTCCCCGCTCCGCGTTGTATCGCACCAACTTTTCTATCGGTGTACCTACAGCAAGCAACTCTTCAGGGTAGTTGTACAGCATGGTGTAACGCTTGTTCCATGCCACCAGGTTAAGGTGTTTGTCGATAACGCTTATCCCCTGATCCATATTCTCCAGAGAAGTGAGCAGGGCGGTCATGTTGAACTGCATGGCCTGGGTAGTGTCATCGAAGAAATTAATGATCTCTGTAAAGTCGAGCTTTTTACCTTTGAGGATTGAATCAATCAGGGCTTTGGCACTGGCGGCACCAATTACCCCGCCCAAAGCGCGTTCGGCAAAGGCCAGGAATGACTCATCCGGCGTTTCATCGCGGTTAATTTTACAGTCGTTGAGGTGCTGATATTCCTCTAGCAATTGTTCGCAGCGACCACTACCCATAAATGTCGACAGCAGGGTAATGAGGTCAGACACAATAACGTCGGTGCTGTGTTTGCGGGTAGAAACACTGCGGACATCGGTGGGAGAGACAAAAGCCTCCGCCTGAATGCGGTCAATGAGTCTTGCTGGCGCAAATAACGAAAAGCCGTAGTAGGCCACAAAATTCATCGCCAGGCTTATGAGGGCGCCCTGACTGAGTTGTTCGTTTTGTTCCAGGGTAGTAGCGCCGTCGTTTACCAATGGCAGAACCAGCCATAGCATCCAGGTAACCAAGCCCGCAATCAGGCCTGCATATACGCCATGGGCGTGGGCACGCTTCCAGTAAAGACCACCCACAATGGCGGGAATAAGCTGTATGACCAGTGAAAAGGCGATAAGACCAATCGAGTGGAGCGAGCGGCTGTTGGTCATCTGCTGGTGGTAGAGAAACGCAAGTAACAGAATAAGGCCAATAACGATACGCCGAATAAGTCGAATACGTCGGCCATAATCTTTATTGCCCGGATTACTGTGTTTGGTTAACAGCACGCGGGGCAGAATCACGTCGTTGGTCAGCATGGTGCTGAGTGTTAGCGTGGCAACAATGATCATTGCGGTAGCTGCGGATAATCCACCAATAAATACGATGATCTGCAACAGCGCCGATTCCGAGTAAATCGCCATGCTCAGTACATAAGTATCTGGCTCTACATTCTGGCCTGCAAATATGGCATTACCAGCAATGGCGATGACGGGAATGACCGCGGCGGTGATCCCCAGATAAAGTGGAAACAGCCAGCGTGCTGTTTTCAAATGCCCCAAGCTCAGGTTATCTATGATGGCCACGTGAAATTGTCTTGGTAGGCAAACTACCGCTGCGGCGGCCATTATGGTTTGGGATATAAACGAATAGGAGCCAAACTGAGACAACGCTTCGTCGCTGAAAAATGTATTAAATTGCTCAGGGTTGTCGGTGGCTTGCCAAGCGCTATAACCCACAATGGCAACCAGTACCAGCGCGGTGAGTTTAATGCTGGATTCGAAAGAAATGGCCAGCATTAGCCCCCGGCGGTATTCCGTAACATCGGTTTGTTTGGTGCCGAAGTAAATCGCGAAGATAGCAATAAATAGGGTAGCCACAATAATAATGAAATGGCTGTTAGGTTGCTGTGTCAGTAGCTGGAATGTTGAACCAATGGCTTTTAGTTGTAACGCGATATAGGGCACCGTAGCTAATAGAGCAATGAGCGTTACCAGCAGTGCCACTCCCTGACGTTTGCCGTAGCGCGAGGCGATGAAGTCAGCAATGGTATTGATGTGTTGCTTCTTGCTCACCAACGTCATTTTATAAATAAATTTGTATCCCAGCACATAAACCAATACCGGCCCTAAAAGAATGGGTAGGTAAATCCAGGTATCGCGGCTGGCAGAGCCCACGGCACCAAAAAAAGTCCAGGCGGTACAATAAATTGCCAGTGCCAGAGAATAGATTGCCGGATGAGAGGTAAGCCATCTCGCGGTGGGGGAGTTTTTATCTCCCCAACTGGCAATGTAAAACAGAAAAAATAAATAGACTAATGCGAGTGAAACCCAGGCGAACGTCATTGGTTTATATACATCCCTTTAACATATCTGTATGTATTATACTCACCTTCCAATCCTACTACCTACGACCATGGTCTCATTCCTTGATTGCCTAGCCGCGACTAGAGTATGTAAAAACCAAGGTGCGACAGGGTTTTTGCGTGGTTTCCTAAAAAAAGTAAACAATAAAAACGTTACTGAGATCACACAAAAACCTGGTCGTTAGATAAATGTAAAAATAAAACATCCACTTAACCTGACAGTGAGGACGGAAAGATGGCATTTAAAAATGATGACGACAAAGCGGCATATTGGAAGGAGAACCTCTCCCTCCTAGCCAAATTGTTGGTAGTTTGGTTCGTAGTATCTTTCGGCGCAGGCATATTGTTCGTCGATGCACTTAACGAAATCCGATTCTTTGGATTTAAGCTGGGCTTCTGGTTTGCGCAACAGGGTTCCATTTACGTGTTCGTGGTTCTCATTTTTGTGTACATGGCAAAGATGAACGCGCTCGACAAAAAATACGGCGTAGACGAGGAGTAGGCCCATGGATGTTCAATTACTGACCTTTATCATCGTAGGTGCGTCCTTCGCGCTCTACATTGCAATTGCTATTTGGGCCCGTGCTGGCTCGACTACCGATTTCTACGTTGCAGGTGGTGGCGTACCTCCCGTTATGAACGGTATGGCAACGGCCGCCGACTGGATGTCTGCCGCATCGTTTATCTCTATGGCCGGTCTGATTTCCTTTATGGGTTACGACGGTGCCGTTTACCTCATGGGCTGGACCGGTGGATACGTACTGCTGGCGCTCTGTCTGGCACCTTACCTGCGTAAATTCGGTAAGTTCACTGTACCGGATTTCATTGGTGACCGCTACTATTCACAGACTGCCCGTACCGTGGCGGTATTCTGTGCCATCTTCGTTTGCTTCACCTATGTAGCAGGCCAGATGCGTGGTGTTGGTGTGGTATTTAGCCGCTTCCTCGAAGTCGACATTGTCACCGGTGTGGTTATCGGTATGGCGATTGTATTCTTCTACACCGTACTTGGTGGTATGAAAGGTATCACTTATACCCAGGTTGCCCAGTACTGTGTACTGATTTTTGCTTATCTGGTTCCTTGTGTGTTCATTTCCATGATGGTTACTGGTCACATTCTGCCACAAACTGCATTCGGTGCGACGCTGGCTGACGGGTCGGGGATATATATGCTCGACAAGCTCGACCAACTCTCGGTGGATCTCGGCTTTACGGAATACACCAACGGCAGTAAGAGCACGATTGACGTATTCTTCATCACCTTTGCACTGATGGTAGGTACAGCTGGTCTGCCTCACGTAATCGTACGTTTCTTCACCGTACCTAAAGTACGCGACGCTCGTAAGTCTGCAGGTTGGGCGCTACTGTTCATCGCTATTCTGTACACTACAGCTCCTGCTTTGGCTTCGTTCGGTCGTGTAAACATGATTGAAACCATTAACGGCCCAGATATGGCGGGTACGGAGATCTCTGAGCGTCCAGAATGGATCCGCAACTGGGAGAAAACCGGTCTTATCACCATTAATGATAAGAACAACGATGGCAAGATGTACTACAGCGCGGGTAAAGCGTCTGATCCTGCTAGCGCTAACGAAGTAGATGTCGATCGCGACATTATGGTACTGGCTAACCCTGAAATTGCGAATCTGCCTGCCTGGGTTATCGCACTGGTGGCTGCCGGTGGTGTGGCTGCAGCATTGTCAACATCGGCGGGTCTGCTGCTGGTTATCTCAACTTCGGTTTCACACGACTTGCTGAAACGTAACTTTGCACCGAACATTACCGATAAAGCAGAACTGTTCTATGCCCGACTGGCGGCTGGTGTCGCCATCGTGATTGCAGGCTACTTCGGTATTAATCCGCCCGGGTTTGTGGCGCAGGTGGTGGCCTTTGCCTTCGGTCTGGCGGCATCGAGTTTCTTCCCTGCAATTATCATGGGTATCTTCAGCAAGCGTATGAATGGTAAAGGTGCGATTTCCGGTATGATTGCAGGTATTGCTTTCACCGCGGCCTACATCATTTACTTCAAGTTTGTGAACCCTGCTGCGAATACGCCTGATAACTGGTGGTTCGGTATCTCACCTGAAGGTATTGGTACCATGGGAATGATGGTTAACTTTGTAGTGGCATTCGTTGTGTACAAGATGACAGGTGAAGCGCCTCAGGAAATTCAGGATATGGTTGAAAGTATCCGTTTCCCTAAAGGTGCGGGTGAAGCCTCAGGTCACTAAGTTTGACAATACGCGTTAAATAACGACAGTGAATAGAGCTCACCTGTGAAGGTGGGCTCTTTTTTATTGGGAGGGATTTTCAATGAGTGTCGTACCCCAGCAGGTAATTGATTTTCTAAAAACGTCAGCGCCGTTCGATCAACTGAACGACGACGAAATGACTGCTTTAGCTAAACAGGCTAATTTAATTTATCTTACTGATGACAATAAATCATCGTTACTGAAGGAAAACGCAGGACGGCTTTTCCTTATTCAGAACGGACAGTTCTCGGTGAAAGACTCAGGGCAGAGTGAAAGGTATCTTAGTGAAGGCGATTACTTTGGCTATCACGCCTTGCTCGACAAAGTGGATTATCAGCTTGAAGTCACCGTAGACAAACCAGGCTTGGTTTACTGTTTTACCGCTAACGCCTTTGAGCAAGCATGCAGTTATCCTGCAATTGCTGACTTCTTTCATGGCTCCCGCACTGACGCATTGCAGAACCAGGCCGTGGTAGATTCCAACTCTATGTGGCTGTACAAGCCGGTTCACGAAGTGATTGACCATGCGCCGGTGCAGGCCTCGGAAGACGTCACCATACAGCAGGCCGCACAAATTATGTCAGAGAATAAAGTGTCGTCGCTGTTGATCACCCGCGAAGATAAGCTGGTGGGAATAGTGACCGACCGGGATCTCAGAAACCGTGTGGTAGCAAAAGGGACAGCGTTGTCGCTGCCTGTATCGGCCATTATGACTGAAGGCCCGGCTATGATTCATCAGTACCGCACTATGTTTGATGCTATGTCTATGATGAGCGAGCGTAACATTCATCACCTGCCTGTCATCGACCGTCACAGTCGTCAACCCATGGGCATGATTACGGCGTCTGACGTGGTAAGACACCAACGGGGCAATGTACTTTACATTATCGGTGAGCTTGCTAAAGCAGAAAACCTATACGAGCTTACCCGCCTTTCCTGGCAAATGCCGCATTATTTTGCTTCTCATGCCAAACGCCCGGGCGATTTTGATATTGCCGGAAAAGTGCTGTCGCAGGCCACGGATGTCATGACCCGCAAACTCATCCATTTTTTTCAGCGGGAGCATGGGGCCGAGCCGATGAAATATAGCTGGGTGGTTTATGGGTCGCAGGCAAGGGAAGACCAGACCATGGGTTCCGATCAGGATAACGGCTTACTCATGGAGAGAACACCCAACGAGTCAGAAGCCCGCTATTTTGCTGAGATGGCCGAGTATGTATGTAATGGTTTGGCGAAGTGCGGCATTAAATTGTGCGACGGCAATATTATGGCCTCAAACCCAGAATTGCGCTTATCCATCGAAGAGGCCCAGGCTGAGGCGAGGGAATGGGTGAGGCAACCTACGCCCATGGCGATCATGCATTTTAATATTTTCCTGGATGCCCGCTGTGCAGCCGGAGATCTTGATCTGTTCCGGCGCATGCAACTCGCTCGCGGGCCATTGCTGAAACAGAAAATGTTTCTGGCCGCATTGGCGCGCCACAATAATGATATAGGCATTCCCCTTTCTGTGTTCCAGAAGTTTGTGTATGAAAAAGGCTATGAGCAGAAAGATCTTATCGACCTGAAAGTTAAAGCGATTGCAATTATCAATAATCTGGCACGTATCTATGCGTTGGCAAATGGTCTGGCTATGCCGTCCACACTGGCACGACTAGCAGCGTTGCCGTCAGGTTCAGGGCTCTCCACCAAAGACGCGCAGAATCTGCGGGATATTTGGTTGTTCCTCAATCGCCTGCGCTGGCGTCATCAGCTTACCAACAACGTAACAGACAACAGGGTATCGGTCTCAGAATTATCTTCTATTGAACGACATCAGTTAAAAGCTGCCTTCAAAGCTATCGACAGAGCGCAGCAAGGCGCAGTGATGAATTTTTCAGGTGGTATGAGCTAGGTTTATGTTTGCAAAGTTAAAACGTTGGCTGAGTGGCACGCCCGCGCTTCCTGAAGGCTGGGCAGAAAAGCTTATTCGCGATACGCCGCTATTGGCAGTAGATTTGGAACTCACGTCTTTAGACATTGCAGAGGCGAAGGTAACCTCTATTGGCTGGGTAGAGGGGGGCGACAACAGTATCAATATCGAACGCTGCGGCTATCACGTGATTAGAACGTCCGGTGATTTGGCGCAGAGCCCGGTTATCCATGGTCTCACCGAGGAAGCGCTCACCGAGGGTATGCATATTCGCGACGTGCTGGCTGAACTGGTGCCATTTGCCGAGACGCATCTATGGCTTTGTCATAATGCGGCGTTGGATCTTGGAATATTAAAACGGGTATTTAATAATACGGGCATCGTTTGCCCAGACATTGTCGTGCTCGATACATTAAAGGTAGCTGTGTACCAATTGAAAAAGCACCATGAGGTACTGCCATCAAACAGTGCGAATTTATCTGTTTGTCGTCAGCGCATGGGCCTTCCTGCTGCGCCCGCTCATAATGCGTTAGACGACGCCATGGCAACCATGCAACTCTGGTTTGCGCAAAATCAGGCGCTGAATCGCGCAAAAAATATCGCTATTGGCGACTTAATGCACACTCAGGCAGTTTCTTGCAAAAAAATGGAAAAAAGTTGAATTTGTTGATTGACAAGTGCATCGAATATCCGTAAATTGCGCACCCACAACGAGACGGGGTTTAGAAACAAACCAAGTATCGTAAGTAATGCCCAGGTGGTGAAATTGGTAGACACGCTAGCTTCAGGTGCTAGTGCTCTAACGGGCGTGGCGGTTCAAGTCCGCCCCTGGGCACCATTCTTCTTCTTGCGTCCGCAAGTGCTTTAAATAAAAACTTATCGTCTGATTATAAATCAACCCGTTTAGGGTGTTGGTTTCATTGATCTTTTTCGTTATATCCAAAGTTAACTGTCTAAATTACTAAATTTTTTGTCATTCGTGTCTATAGCGCGCAAAAGTACAGGTTTTCGTAACTGACTATAGTCATTAATAAATCTCCCTTTAAATTAGACTAAAGGCTAATTCCTCGTCTAGTCGCGAATAACAACTTATTGAAAATCATACTTTATAAAAAAATTACCTCAGTAGAATCATAGATCCTTACCAATTTGCATTGGTTTTTTTAAATACTACCGAGAAATTCTAAAGGAAATGGTTTTCAGTTCGTCGCCCTTTCTACAATTTAAAGCTACGTCACTGCTTTTCTATCGCTATGCATTCTTAGTGTTGGCGCTAATTAGCCTTTTGCTGATCGTCTTTAACTACTCCTCATTTAACAACAGCGAATTTAATATGCTGACGGAAGAGGAAAGTATTGATGTGACCGGCTATCGGGCGGGAAGCCAATTTGAAGTGGATCAAAATGGTAGCATCATACTGAGCTGTGCCATTCAAAGTGTTCTGCCTAATGAGAAATGCGGATTGGAATTTGATTTTGTAAAAGCCGCCAGTTCGGCTTCCATCGATGCGCTTCCGTCTTTTGCTAATCTTGAAACCATTAATGCTAGTGTGTCTGCGAGCCGAGATGGTGTGCTGGTAAACATTCCGGTTACCCTTACTTTTCATCTTGCTCGCCATAATTCGATGGGACAGCTTAATGGTTTGCGATCCATTCGTTATGAGTCGGCGCACTTTATGTCCAATACACCGCAATTACTGCCTCGGGAACGTGTTGTGCCAGATAGCTGGTGGAACGAACAGTTTGATATATCCACCGCGCTGGAGGCGTCTGACCTATCGAGCGTAACTGGATTGTCTTTATATCTGGAAAGTTCTGCTGAATTGCAACCAGGCCGGTATGAAGTCACTATTGATCGGTTGATGTTCAATCAGCACTTAGTTTCCCCCGGTTCAGTGAACCTCATTCTGGCGTTAGTTTGGCCTACGGCCATGCTTGTTTTTCTCACCCATTACCTGTTAATGAAACGTGCGGAGGTGCATCAGCTCAGTGTACAGAGCGATACCGACCCTGAAACGGGCATGATGAATATGAGTGGACTGCGTCGCTTATATCCTGGGAAACTGACGTTACCCGTAACCGTGATTAATATTCGGGTAAATAACTTCTTCTCATTACAAAAAGAGTTTTCCAGACAAACCGTCTTCAGTCTTATTCAGCAAACGTTTCAACCCTTCACCTCAGAGCAAGGGGCGCGACTATTAATGGTGAAGCTGCAAGACGAAAACATTCTGTTGATTGGAGGTGCTTGCGATGAGTCGTTGTTTGGCAAGCTCATTTCAGCATCCAAAAAAGGCATCAAAATGGAGTCACTAGGGCACCTGCGACTGGACCTGAAAATGGGGATTGCCAAAGGAGAGAAGGGCATGACCATGGAGGCATTGCTTGCCCAAAGCACGATTGCCATCGATGCTATTAATGAAGGTGAAGCTAGTTACAAGCTTTATCATCCAGAGTTACGAAAGGCATGGCGTCAGGCACGGTTTGTCGAACAAGAACTCAGAATTGCCCTCAAGCAAAAAGCGTTTCACTTAGCATTTATGCCTATTTATGACGCGGCAGAACAGCGTATTTGTGGTGCTGAGGCACTATTGCGTACTTCCCATTTACCGCTTAAGAGTTTCTCTCCGGAAGTGTATGTGCGGGTGGCCGAACAGGCTGGTTTGATAAGGGAGATCGATCTGTGGGTGCTGGAGGAGGCCATGAAAGCCTTACAGAAGTTGAATCAAAAAGACTTTGTCATGGCAGTGAATATTTCGTCCCGGGAGCTCATGGATATTGAATTCGCTGAAGAGCTGAGGTGCCTCATCACACGATACCATATCACCCCGTCACAACTGTGCCTGGAAGTAACGGAAACCTTCTTTCTGGATGTAAATGGTATTTGTTTTGAGTCTATTCAGGCAATTCGCGATCTTGGCGTACAACTGTCCTTAGATGACTTTGGTACTGGTCATGCGTCGCTTCAGCATTTGTTAAACATGCCTATTGATGAAATTAAGATCGATCGCAGTTTTGTATGGACGCTAGACAATGAGAAGAGTGCTGTAATTGTTGATGCAATCGTATCTATTGCTGGGATTTGTCAATACCACGTTGTTGCAGAAGGCATTGAAACCGAAGCACAATTGAACAAATTGGCCGGGTTGGGTTGTCGCTATTTCCAGGGGTATCTCATCGCTAAGCCTGATTCATTTGAAAAGCTGGTGGAGATTTGCAGCGAAGTGAAAAATTCGCGCCGCTTAGATACACAGGTCAAACTCAGAGCTTAATGTACACTAAGCATTTATCTGTGTTGATAGGTAATAACAGCTTGCTGAGTCAAAGTGAGCGCCTCTTTAATTTGCGCAAGTTGCTGCGAACTTAAAGCCTTGTTCGCCTTTAAGTCTTCTTCAGTGTGTTGCATGACGTTACGTAAATTCTCAGCACCGATCTCTGCTGCTGAGCCTTTGAGCGTGTGTGCGCTTAACACCGTAATAGGTTGATTGTTCTCAAGCTGTGCCAGCAGTTCTCCGGCTTGTTGTTCGAACAACGCCAGCAAACGTGAATACAATACGTGATGATTCCCTAACCGATATAACGCTTGCTCTGCATCGAGAACCGCTAATTCTGTCATCCTATCCTGCGCCTACTAGCATGTCGCCATGTTCATCAATGAAAGCATAAGAATTTCGCCCATTTGCTTTAGCGTGATACAGGCACTTGTCGGCGTCCATGAGCGCTTTATCAATACTGGTATCGGTGTTGGGGTGGTAGGTGGCTGCGCCAGCGCTGACAGTAAGGTAACCGGTGGGAGACGCAGAGTGTTCAATATACTGGTGTGAAATGGTTTGCAAGATGCGCTCGCAAACCGTACGCGCTCCATGTTCGCTGGTATGGGGAAGAAGGATGAGGAATTCTTCACCGCCTACGCGAATGAGTTTATCACGAGGCCGTAATAGGGATTCTTGTAGCGATTTAGCAATTTTCCACAAGCAGGAGTCACCTTTGATATGCCCATAATGATCATTAAATTGCTTGAACAGATCCGCATCGAAGATTGCGACAGAAAGTGCCTGATTTTCCCGCTCTGCATCCTTCACCATTTGTGGAAGATGCTCTTCTAGGTAGTGACGGTTAAAACAACCTGTAAGTCTGTCGGTATAAATAAGCTGTTCAAGTAAATCAGTTTTGAGCTTACTGCTTAAGTGAAATTTTACACGATTAATCAGCGTGGTGGCGTTAACCGGCTTTTGCACAAAATCCGCGCCGCCAGCATTCCAGCACTTTTCTTGCTCTTCATCAGATATTGATGCCGTAACGAATACTACCGGAATATCCTCGGTACGGGAGTCGTTGCTAAGTATAATGCAGGCTTCATGGCCATCCATATCGGGCATATAAACATCCATGAGCACCAAATCAGGCGGTGTCTCACGGCAAAATTCTATAGCCTCCGACGCACTATCTACCGAGTGACAAGTAAACAGCGGCTCCAACAGCGTCGTCATGATGAGTCTGCTGGCCGTCTGGTCGTCGACAATGAGAACATTGCAGTCTTGCAGGGTTCGGGAAGTCTTCTTATTGTACAAACACGTACCTCCTCTTCTCATGAAAGGCAGAATCTACTCTGCCTGAACTGAGTGTTTAATTACTGTCGCCGTTTAAACCGCGACGTCTGTGTAGAGCTGAATTTTTGTTAAATCCGCTACAGCATGAACATATTGGTCTAGTGCATCCGGGAAGTTGATGTCTTTAACCATAGTCAGGTTACGCAAAATTGGAAATACCATAATGTCGTTCCAGCCTAGCTGATTCATTTGCTGCGCAGGGAGCGGCGGCACAGGCATTTCAGCAAGTGCAGCTTCAACACGCTCTTTGTAACTGGTGGAATTCGAGAATGCTTCATCAAAAGACATGCCGAGCGTCTTTTCTTTTTTTGTTCGGAAATAATCTTTTGCTGATTCAGTGGCAAATTCAGGCTGCTTAATCATAACATTGCGGGGAAACAGCAAGCCATTGATTTCACCACTGACATTATCGAGATGACGGGTATATTTCTCCGGTTCGACCTTAGGCAGCAGTTTTTTATCTTCTGGTGCCATTGCTTCAAGTTTGGCAACGATATCTAAACTCTCACCCATGGCGGTACCGTCATCGAATTCTAGGATCGGCACCATTTTCGCGCCAATAAGTCTGTCGCAGGTCTCCGCATCGTCATTAAGCAGGTAATTTTTCTTATGCTCAATACCAAAGTAATTGGCTGCCATATCGGCGCGAACACAGAATGGACAGTGTAGATACTGATGTATGGTTGGCATAATACCTCCAGAATATTGTTGTGTTGAAATGGTGCGCATCTAAAAGTCGGGAAAGCCGCGCTAACATTATCTACGATAGTTTGCCTGAAAAGTTTGCCTGAAAAGTTTGCCTAACGCCTCGGATCTTCGGCGGCCTGAACTAATACATAGTTTAATCTACGTGTTCTAGCTCCTTCCACAGTGCAGCGAGTTGCTGACTGACTTTGTGAGACGGTGCATAAAAGGGTAATGGCACGCGTTTAGAATGCGATTCCTTCACCTTTACCGTGCTATTTATCTTACTTTCCATGACAGGCAGGGATTTCTCCTTTAACAAGTCAATCAAAGTCGTGGGGAGTTTTGCCTGTGGGTTGAATTGATTGATGATAATGCCTTCTAATTGCAATTCCGGGTTATGGTCAGAACGGAGTTCAAGAACATTATCAAGTAAGCGATCTATCGCTTGCACGGAAAAATCGTCACAGTCGAAAGGGATAACGAAACTGTCGGCGGCAATCAGTGCAGCCTTTGAATAAAAATTAAAGTTTGGCGGGGTATCAATGTAAACCCGGTCAAAGTCTGCTTCGAGTGCCTGTAAGGTCTCTTTCAACTTGAACATTTTGTAGCGGGTTTCAAGTTCCCGTTCTAGCTCTGTCAGGCTTGGATGAGCTGGCAGAACATATAAGTTTTCGAATGCGGTTGGACGCACAAATGCCGAGGGAGGTTGAGGTTTAGAAAACCATCCAACTACCTGTTTGAACATATCAGCCACCGTCACACCATCATCGTTAATGTCTATTCCACAATAGTGTGTGCTGTTGCCTTGCGCATCTAGGTCTACCAGTAACGTGCGAAGGCCATTGCGGGCACTTTCAGCAGCCAGATTCGTGCTGATAGTGGATTTGCCCACGCCCCCTTTTTGATTAAACACAACGCGCTTCATCTCGTCCCTCGGTGAGAATGTGAGTTTCAAGTTTAAAATATGCACAGCTTTGGCGGCCGTTGTAAAGGTGGCCAGTTAGATATGAATGAAAAAAATCAGGATATGACCAGTGAAAGGCATTTTTTAGGCTTAATGTAATAAATATGTTAATTATTCTCTGACTGGTTATACTTACTGAGTGCTCGAGAATAAAGGTAGCAATTATGTTTGAAGTTTTAAAAGCTATTTTAGTGACCGGCCTTTTACTTTTAATTAGCGGCTGCACTGCAGGGCGCCTATCTACAGTTGACCAACAGGCACTCTTGAAAGATGGGTATTTCCCGCACGCCCAAAATCATGCAATTGAAACTGCAGAGCAGGTGTTTTCACTCAGCCCGGAAGCACAGCAATTCGTTATAAACTCACAAAATGCCAATAAAAAACAATTGGAGAATATTCGCGGGCTGGTACAGGCCTTTTTTGATGAAGAGCAGGCGGGCATACGCTATCTCACCAATGCCAATACGGTTGCTGCAGATACCTTTGCGAACCGCGAGGCCAATTGTCTGTCACTGACTATTATGGCGTTTGCCATGGCCGAGTTTGCAGGCTTCTATCCTACTTTATATGAAGTCAAAATTCCGGAATACTGGGTTCGACGGGAAGGCACCAGCTTACTTAATGGTCATGTCAATTTACGCATTACAGTGCCTACAGGGATCCGTAAAACAGTACCTTCTAAAAATTATGTCGATGTAGATTTCGATCCACAAACGATTCGACAACGTTTCCCTCGCATTCAGGTCAGTAAGCAAAAGATTCTTGCGATGTTCTATAACAACAAGGGAGCGGATGCGCTACTGGTTGGTGATGAATCATTGGCTTATCGTTATTTTTCTGAGGCGGCTACAGTGTATCCGGGGTTCGGTGGTACTTGGGCTAATCTCGGTGTGCTTTATCGACGTGCAGGCGCTTATCGGGCTGCTGAAGCGAGTTATCAGCAGGCCATAGCCTTAGACGAAGAGAATTTTACGGCGTGGGAAAACTTGGCGCTGCTTTACGAACTGCAAGGCAAAAATAGCGACGCTGAAGAAATAATGACAACGCTGAAAGCCAAACGCGATAACAATCCGTTTTATCATTTTATGCTTGGCGAAGAAGCGTACGAGTTGGGGGAGTCGGAATTGGCGTTAAAGCATTATTCCCGCGCTATGCGTTTAAATCGGCAGCGCCATGAAATACTTTTTGGCTTGGGTAAAACGTATTTCGAGTTGGGTGAAATTGATAAGGCGGCAACGTATATAAAGTTGGCAGCCCGGTTTGCACCAGGCCGCCACGATGAGAAGCGTTATTTGAGCAAATTGCCCAGTTTGCAAAGTGCCCTTTAGATCACGCCCAGTTCTTTCAGGCGCTCATGCAGGTAGGATTTCGCCGTGTGACGTTCTGACAGCACAACATCAGGTCGCGGATGCAGAAACAGCGGCAGTGAGATCCGTGATTTAGTCACATCGGTGCCCGCAGGGTTAATTACCCGGTGTGTGGTTGATGGGAAGTAATGACCAGAAGCCTCCTGCAACATATCTCCAATGTTAACTATCAGGTTACCGAAGTCGCAGGGCACGTCGATCCAATTGCCGTCTTTGCCTTTTACCTGCAGACCAGGCTCGTTCGCTGCCGGCAGAATGGTAATAAGGTTAATATCTTCATGGGCGGCAGCACGAATCGCATCAGGTTCTTCATCGCCTTGCAGCGGTGGATAGTGCAGTACACGCAGTAGCGTTTGATCGCTGTCTTTTATCATATTCGACAATGGCTGACTGTAGAGTTTACTGACATCTTCTGGAGAATGATCTTCAATCCAGCCTAACAATTCGCGAGCCAGATCGTTGGCTTTGTCATAGTATTCAGCCAGTTGTGGACGCAGCGCTTCTGGGCACTGACCCCACGGGTAGAAGTGGTAATATTCTTTTATGTCTTTTTTAGTGAAGCCCTTGGCAACTTCAGAAACGCTTTGCGGAAAAAAGCCATCCTGCGTCCCTTTGTTATAAACATAATTATTCTTGTCTTCATTATCGAAGAATGTCTGCCAGTTCTGGTAAATTCCGGTAACCATTGCCTGGCTGATTGGGTGGTTTTTCAGTACACCAAATCCGGTTTCGCGTAGTGATTCCACAAACGCTTCCTGGGCATTGGGAGCCTGATAATCAACAGCTTCTAATTGCATTACGATACCCTCAAAAAAATGAATGCCGAATTATAGGTAATACCGGCCTTTCCGAAAAGGTTATGCGGTTGACATAAGTCAATTCCGGGCCTTATCTATGGCCAGTTTTCGTTACAAAAGCTGACCAGTTAGTCTGATTTATAGTGCTAAAAAAGTGAGCACTGCTCACTTCTTCAGATTTTCTGTCGTATTAGCCTAGTGAAAGGTAGAAACCGGCCAACGAGGCGCTCAGCAAGTTGGACAAGGTGGCGGCAAAGATGGCCTTCAGTCCTAATTGCGCAATTTCTTTTCGTCTTGTGGGCGCCATGGCGCCAATGCCACCCATTAAAATAGCGATAGATGAAAAGTTAGCGAAGCCACAAAGCGCAAAAGTAATAATAGCCTGTGATACTTCAGAGAGCTCTTGTTGATGCTGAAGGAAGTCAAGGTAGGCAACGAACTCATTTACCACGAACTTTTGACCGATAAAACTTCCAGCAAGCTGCGCTTCGTTCCACGGTACACCAATTGCCCATGCAAGCGGCTGAAGCACATAGCCGAGAATGCCCTGGAAAGTGACATCTTCATACCCAAATAGTGCGCCGGCCCAGCCAATCAGGCCGTTAAGCATGGCAATCAGCGCGACGAAAGCCAACAGCATAGCACCCACGTTTAAAGCCAGCTGTAAGCCTGAAGCTGCGCCACTGGCGGCTGCATCGAAAACATTCGCATAGCTGGTTTCAGACGCATCAATATCTTTAAGGTCGTCTTTAGCACTTTCTGTTTCGGGCAACATAATTTTTGCCATTAACAGTCCACCCGGCGCTGCCATGAAGCTAGCAGCAAGCAGGTACTTTAACTCTACGCCCATCCCGGCATAACCCGCCATAACCGACCCGGCGATAGACGCGAGTCCGCCTACCATTACAGCGAACAATTCAGAACGCGTCATGTGCGGTATAAACGGGCGAACAACCAGCGGCGCTTCTGTCTGGCCAACAAAAATATTGGCCGCGGCAGACATCGATTCTGGACGACTGGTGTTGAGTACTTTTTGTAAAAAGCCGCCAATGAGGCGAATAACCCAGTTCATAATGCCGAGATAGTAAAGTACGGCAATTAAGGAGGAGAAAAAGATGATGACCGGCAGCACATTAAAAGCAAAAATAAAGCCGAGAGATTTATTGCCCACAGCACCGAAAACAAAATCGATACCTTGTTGGCTGTAACCGATTATGTCACCGACGAACTCAGTCATCGCCAGCAGCATCTGAATACCAGGCTCGAAGTAAAGAATGAAGGCGCCTATTAACGCCTGAATTGCAAATGCTCCGCCTACCGTGCGCCAGTTAATCTTATTACGATTTGAGGACAGCAGGAACGCAATGCCGAGCAAAAGCACGATGCCCAGTAAACTCACCATATTGATTTTCCTTTGTTATTGTAATGCCTGTTGTATGTGTGACTTGATCACATCCAGGGCTATTTGGTTTTTGCCACCTTGGGTGACAACCACATCCGCTGTGAATCGGCTGGGTTCAATAAACTGATGATACATGGGCTTCACGGTCGCTTCATACTGCTTGGCGATGGATTCCATGGTTCTGCCTCTTTCTTTCACATCTCGCATCATTCTGCGCATTAAGCAAATATCGAGTGGTGTGTCGACAAAAATCTTGACGTCGTAAAGCGGCAGTAATTCAGGTCTTGCTAGTAGCATAATACCTTCAAGAATTATTACTGGAGCAGGATTAAGCCTTTCAGTATCGGGTAACCGGGTATGCGTTTTAAAGCAATAATGCGGATAATGAATGGGTTCGCCTTTACGCAACGCTTGTAAATGCGCTTTGAGTAGTTCGTGCTCAAATGCATTTGGGTGATCGTAGTTATTCTTCTCGCGGGCTTCCATGGGCAAGTGATCTTGTGCGCGATAGTAATGATCTTCGCGAAGTACCTGTACAGGGCGGCCTTGCGCGCTAAATGCATTTAACAGATTTTCTGTAAAAAGTGACTTACCAGAGCCCGAAGCGCCGGAAATAGCAATAATTAATGGTGACTGCATAACTCAAGAGGGAAAATTTATCTCTTGCAAAGATACGCATTTGACCCTCGCGAATCAATGTAAAATTCACGATAAGATGGAAGAACAGCTAACTTTGCGTGTCAGTGAAGAGAGTCTGAACGCTTATTTTTGCTGTATTTAGGTGTGGTTATGTGTTCGTTAACTATTTTCCGATAACAATAATGTCCTCTTCAGTAATCGGCGGTAACGCAAAAGAATGCTGCTTAGAACGAGAGCCTTCGCCCTGTGCTCTAGGCGGGTAATACTTTTCCTTCTCAGCAAGGAACGGCTCGAAGGTTTCGTCTAATGCTGCTCGTATTTCACTTAAGGTTTTATCGAGATTGGCATTAAAGTCGGGTTTTTTACGTTTGGTATGCCCCAACTCGATCAGACGTAAGAAAACGCGATTAGCGAGATTGATCAGTTCCTGAGGAACATCTTTGTTCTGAGGCAGGTTGGCATCGGGGTTTTCAATGCAGTAACGCACTAAAGCGGTGTAGAAGCAAAACGGCTTGTTTTGCATAAGAATGGCCCGGCCATCCACTCCATTGCCAATTGATTTTGTATTTAAATCAATAATTAACTTCGGTTCGGGCGGCGGTGGAATATCCTTCAGGGCCGCTTTTTTGCTTCGCGTTCTTGGCTTAACGCCCACGAGTATGGGGGCCATTATTAACGCCGCTAGAATCGCTAACGGGTGCAGGCTTACCGAAGCGTATAAAGGCTTCATAGTGAGGCCGATTATGATTTGCTGCTCGGCTGTCTGCAGTTTCATCAACATGGTCGATGACCATTCGTGACCCGTTTGATTATCTATACTGACATGCTGAATCTGATTAAGATAAAGGGGATAGTCTTGTTCGTAGAGATAGCCGTTAATTCTTGATAAGTAGCGCAGAACAGCGGCATCGTTTACCGGCGTGTTGAGTGTTTGATTGCCCACATCCAGGTAGCCGAGGTCGAGGCTTACCCGACGCTCAATCCGATCAAGGGCATTGTGACGCTCAGTATAGGCGCCAACGGTCTGGCCCAGCATTATAAAAGTTTGAAACAGTGCAAACAGTAATAAAGCAACCGCGGCCGCTTTACTCCATTGGGATGCGGTCATTTCACTGAGCGTTTGCATCAGCACATGGCTCCTTTATATCTACTTGTTGGTAGTACTTTTTAGTTTGTGTCGCAGCCACTTCCTTAATAATATTCTGAACGGCACATTTTAAGTCGGTGTTGCGGGTTTGCATTTTGAGGTACCAACGCATCCCACTGACACTGCTTTCAAGCGCAGTAATGTAGCTTTTCGACAGCGTCTCAGCATCATTCTTATCCCAATAAGAAGAAATGATATCGACTTCCCCAGATAACAAACCACGGCGTAATTCTTTGTGCGAGCTGTAATAGTGAAGGCTGACATTATTGTCGTTTAAATCGAGTGATTTGAGTACGGTTTTAGGAACAATATGCCCGGAGCGGCTGCTGGGATAATCGAGAATACCGATACGTTTTCCTAATAAATACTCTTTAGAAAGCTCGGGCTTTTCTCGCAACGCTATGAAGTAAGCGGTGTAGTCGGGATGGGAGGCTAGCTCTTGGTAACCGTATATTTCACTGGCGCCGAACGCATTCACCACATTGTTCTTTACCAGCGCTAAATCACTAACGCCATGATTTATATAACGAAAAGTGTCGTAGTCATTTTGCCCAACGGTGATTTTCACATCGCCGAACTGTCGCTTTATCACTGAGTTTGTGCATAGGGCTGTTAATATACTCTCCGAGAATGTTTGCTCAGTGAGATACACGTCGAAGTCATCGCCATTAATAGAAAGGCGTTCATTGCAGCGTATAATTTCACCAGTTTGCGGAGAAATCTCAGGAAATTCTTCATATCTTTGAAAAAATCCCACCACAACGCAACAAACTGCAATGAGTATTGTTAGTGACGTGCGAAATTGGCGTAGAAATGAAAAACTGCTCAACGGATTTAAGTTACGTAGCCTTATTTAATGAGGGGATTTCACCAGTTAAGCTTATTTAATGCAATAGGTAAGTTTATTTTAGTTGGGTAAGGTTTTGTATTTATTGGTTTTTTAATCAATAAAGCTGAATTCCAATAAACGGTGTTTATCTAACCAATTTAATCGTTGAATAAGCCTAGCTGACAGCATGCAGTTAGTTCTCGGGCTTTTGCGTAAATTTTCCAGACCAAGTGTTCGGAAAAATAATAAAAAAATCAGTATAGTCAGTGCGTTAGAATTGAATATCTTTTCTCCACTGTCATAAAGCTGAAATAAAACTCGATAAGAATTGCTGCCGGTTATCAGTCTATGCCGGTAATAACATTTTTTTCTGTTTTGATGTTGTTACCGTTTGTTGATTCTGACCTCAGGAAAAGTCAATTATCCAAAGTGCATGACTTTTCCTGGGTCATAGTCACAATGCGGGCGCACACCATTACTAAAAGAAGCCGACCCGTAGCAGCCAATGTGGTCAGAATTATGGTCACCTGGCGTCAGAAACTTAGTCCAGCCATTCGCAAGGATGGCTGGTCATTTTCCTTATCTTTGGAATTGGCAAGTATCTGCAAAACTAGGACTAGATAGAATTTCTAAAATCAGCTCATTATAAACAAGGCAGTCAGCCTGGGAATATGTTCTGATTTTAAGAGGATTGCGTGAATTTCGGGCAAAAAATTACCAAACAATGTCACATTTCTGACATTATGAATGCTCAAAATCGCGGGGAGAAGTTATCTCGTAATGTTGGACAACAATAATTAGCCAACGTTCAGGTACATTTTTATTACGATAGGGAAACACACACATGTTTAACAAGTCTAAGCTAAATCGTGTAGCTTTGGCCGTGGCGATGTCTGTTGGTTTATCCACAGCAGCAATGGCTCAGGAAACATCATCTGGTATCAGCGGTACGGTTGTATCTGCTTCAGGTCAATCTGTAAGCGGCGCAACTATTACCTTATTTGATACCCGTACGGGATCTGTAAAAACACTAACTAGTAATTCCGACGGTGTATTTAACACTCGTGGTCTTCGTGTTGGTGGTCCTTACATTCTGAAAGTTGAAGATGCACAAGGTTCGCGCATCATTGAAGATGTTTTCCTGAACCTGGGTGAGCCTCTTAACCTTACGGTTAAATTAGAAAACTCTACAGACGTTGAGCAAATCACAGTTACTGGCCGTGCTTCTGCCATGATGACTGAAACCAGCGGTCCTGCTTCTTTCTTCTCTGCTGAAGACTTGCAAGCACAACCAACAGTTGACCGTGATATTAAAGATATCGTGGCACTTGACCCACGTATCACTATCGACCAAACAAACTCCAACGCTATTCAGTGTGGTGGTGCAAACAACCGCTTCAACAGCCTGAGTGTTGATGGTGTTCAACAGAACGATAACTTCGGTCTGAACAGCAACGGTTACCCTACTGAGCGTCTACCTTTCCCATTCGATGCAATCGATCAAGTTTCTGTTGAGCTTGCTCCGTTTGACGTTGAGTACGGTGGTTTCACAGGTTGTGCAATCAACGCTGTTACCCGTTCTGGTACCAATGAGATTCACGGTAGCGTGTTCTACGATTACACTAGCGACAGCATGCAAGGCGACAGCATTGACGGTAGTGACATTGACGTTCCTGATTATGACGAAAGCCGTTACGGTGTAACGCTTGGTCTGCCTATTCTTAAAGATCAACTGTTCTTCTTCGGTGCTTACGAAAAGCACGACCCAACCGAAATTTTTGAGTTTGGCCCTGAAGACGGTAATTTCGCTAACCCTCTGAACGGTTTGACTACCGCAACTCTGGAGCAAATCGCTTCTATTGCTCAGAACCAATACGGTTACACTGTAGGTCCAATCGCTAGCTCTGGTGCTGAGAAAGAAGAAAAAGTACTTCTGAAACTGGACTGGATCATCAATGATGACCACCGTGCATCACTGACTTACCAGAACACAGACGGTAATACCGTTTCTACTACTGACTCTGGTTCTTACGGTTACGCATTTACTGACCACTTCTATCAGCGCGGTAACGAACTGACTACTTGGTCTGCACAGTTGTTCTCTACTTGGACTAACGATTTCGAAACTGAAATGCGTTTAGGTCACCTGAAGATTAAAAATGGTCAGCGTTCATTCACTGACAACCCAGACTTTGGTGAGTTCCTGATTGAAGACGTAAATGGTTACGAAGTTCACTTCGGTGCAGACGAATATCGTCAGTCTAACGTTCTGAACTACGACACAACCAGCGCGAAATTTGCAGGTACTTACTACACTGGCGATCACACCATTCTTGGTGGTATCGAATACGGTTCAACAGACGTATTTAACCTGTTTAACCCTGGTTCAGAAGGTCTGTTCACATTTGCTACTCTTGAAGACTTTGAAGCTGGCCTGGCTCAAGAAATCGAGTGGAGCATCCCTGGTTCACTTGACACGAACGATGCAGCTGCGTCTTTCACATTCGAGAACATGGCTGTTTACCTACAAGACAAGTGGTACGTAACACCTGATCTGTCTGTTACCTTTGGTCTGCGTTACGACAGCTGGTCTAGTGATGATGCGCCAGACGCTAACAGCCGTTTTGAACAGCGCTACGGTTTCACTAACGGTACCAAGCCTGATTTCGACCTGTTGCAACCGCGTTTCAACTTCAACTATAACGTTGACGACTCTACCTTTGTATACGGTGGTGTCGGTCTGTTCGCTGGCGGTAACCCAAATGTTTGGTTGTCTAACAACTATTCAAACGATGGTATGCGCATTCTGTCTACTACCGTAACTCGTGGTGAAGGTAATACTGCGGCGGAATTGGCCGCTCTTGACGCTTCTAACACTGCTAACTTCGGTTACGAAGTTCCTGGCTACTTAGAAACGCAACTGGTAGGTGGTGACGGTGCTGTAAATGCATTAGACCCTGATTTCGAAGTACCAAGCGTTTGGAAATTTAACGTAGGTGTTCAAAAAGAACTGGGTTATGAAGTACTTGTTGGTGCTGACGTAATCTACTCTAAGCTGAAGAACACTGCGAAAACTATCGCGCTTAACGCTATCGATACCGGTGAGCGTAGTGCTGATGGTCGTATCATCTACACCAATGCCGACATGCTGGACCCAGCATGTATTGCTGATGTAAATTCTGCTGATTGTAGCAGCCGTTCTGCAACAGACTTCCTGCTGACTAACTCAGATGAAGATGGCGATAGCTTTGTTGGTTCATTCTTCGTGAAGAAAGACTTCGAGTTTGGTCTGAGCACTAACTTCTCGTATGCATACACTGATGCAGAAGAAGGTAGCCCAATGACCAGTTCAACAGCTTCTTCTAACTACGGTAACCAGTCTGTTGTTGATTACAACGAACCAGGCGTAGCAACCAGTAACTACGAAACTAAGCACCGTTTCGTATTGAACCTGACTTACTCTACTGAGTTGTTTGAAGGTTATGCTTCTCGTTTCACCATCTTCGCTCAACGCGTAGCAGGTAAGCCTTACAGCTATAACTTCGACTACGATCCAGGTTTTGGTGACCAAACGCCTTGGGAAGACCGCAGCCTGCTGTACGTTCCACTGGAGAACGATCCAATCGTATCTTACGGTGAAGGTTTCGACCTGGAAGCATTCAACGCATTCGTTGCTGAGAATGGCTTAGAGCGTGGTCGTATCCAAGACCGTAACGAGCAAAACTCTGACTGGTGGTCTCGCGTTGACTTTAAATTCACTCAGGAAGTTCCTGGGCTGATGGATGGTCACAAAGGCGAAATCTTCTTCAACATCAGAAACCTGGGCAACCTGTTGAATGATGAGTGGGGTGTATACCGTCAGGTTAACTTCGAATACAACAACCCTGTTGTTGATGCATCACTGCTTGACGATGGCACTTACCTGTACACCAACTTCGATGGTGACCAAGGTCAGCGTATCAATCAGGATTCTTCTTTGTGGTTCATGCGTATTGGTGTTCGCTACACCTTCTAAGTTGACTTAGATAAAGCACAAAAACCGCCGTCTCTACGGCGGTTTTTTTATACACGTAAAAACAACAAGCCTCAGTTGTTACTCACCGGCAGTTTCTGCACTGCCATCATCGAAGTCACCTAAACCACCACCCATCACCCGGTAAAGAGTAATGCGGTTACTTAAATCAATTAGCTGCGTAGAAATCAGTGACTGCTGAGCACTGTAAAGAGTGCGTTGTGAGGTGAGGGCATCCTGAAAACTGTTCACACCATTTTCATAGCGGGCCAGTGACAGATGGTAACTGTCTGATGCTACATCGACTAAATCCTGCTGCGCGCCAAGCTGACGGGCAATGGTGCCCCGTCTTGCCAGCGCATCTGCCACGTCAGAAAATGCGGTTTGGATGCTGTACTCATAGGCGGCAACCATTTTGTCCCGGTTTGCCTTGGCGTAATCAAGTTGTGCATCGTTGGCGCCACCGGTGAAAATGGGCACCGAAACAGAAGGGATAAGGCTCCAGATGGTGGAAGCACCACCGGTAAAAATGTCAGCAAGCACATTACTGGCCAGCCCTCCGGTAGCGGTTAGCGTAATAGACGGGAAGTAGTTTGCTCTGGCGGCGCCGATATCTGCATTGGCCGATTTAAGGTTATGCTCAGCGGCCAGAATATCTGGTCTGTTAAGCAGAATGTCTGAAGTTAACCCTGCCGGGATCACGCTGATGAAATCATCGCTTTCTGGCAGGCCATCAGGCAACCATTGCTTGTCTACGCCACTGCCTGCAAGCAACATGAGGGCATTAATATCCTGCGCGACCTGCGTAGTATAACTGGCAATATCTGCCATTGCGGTGTGATAGGTGGTTTGCGCATCCAGTACATCGACTTTTGAGTCCACGCCCAGTTCATTACGGCGGCGGGTGATCTCCATGGCTTTCTGCGCGTTTTCTGCGGTTTCTTCTGCCAGCTTCAGTAAGCTTTGGTCCGACGCTAGTGTCAGCCAGGCATTGGCGGTTTCGGCAATCAGCGTGATCTTTGCCGCTCTAGCGGTCTCCACAGAATAAAGCCAACTTTGCTTATCGGCTTCTGTTGCACTCTGGTTCTTGCCGAAAAGATCAATTTCATATCCGCTTAAGCCAGCATCCGCTTCATAACTGGTACTTACAGAACCGTCTGACGATTTCGCCCGCGTACCGGTTAAACTTGCATTAACAGTAGGAAACAATTCAGCCCGCTGAATGCGATAGGTGGCTCTTGCTGCCTCTACATCTGCAAGGGTTTGTCGCAAATCGCGGTTGTTATCCAGTGCCGTCTGAATCACTTTCTGCATTCTGTCGTCAGTAATGAACGACTGCCAGGGCAGCTGTAAAATGGCGTTGTCTTCCTTGGTGTCAGCGTCCTGCATCGAAGTTTGATCAACCTTCGTTGTATCTGTGTAAGCCTCGCCTGTTGGCCACTCAGCGGGCACCGGTGATGCAGGGCGCTCATAGTCCGGCGCCAGAGTTGCACACCCGCTCAGCGACAGGGCGACAACGACGGCGCACAGAGATAACTTGCTAAAATGACGTGTAGGTTGCATTGATTACTCCTTATCCGCAGCAGTGTCATAGACGGGCTTTCTGGCCGGAAACGCGGTTCTTACCAGTACGAAAAACATGGGAATGAAGAATATGGCCAGCAAAGTCGCGGTTAGCGTACCGCCCAAGATACCTGTTCCTATGGATATCCGACTGTTTGCTCCTGCGCCACTGGCTACTGCCAGGGGCAGAATACCGAATATAAATGCCAGCGACGTCATAATGATTGGGCGAAGGCGCAGGTTGGCCGCCTCTGCGGCTGCTTTAGTGGCGGATTTTCCTTGTTGATAACCTGCCTCGGCAAATTCAACAATCAGAATGGCATTTTTTGCTGACAGGCCGATGGTGGTCAGTAGCGCTACCTGAAAATACACGTCGTTCTCCAGGCCCCGGAACGTAGCGGCCAGCGCAGCTCCGATTACGCCGAGCGGAATAACAAGCATCACAGATGACGGGATAGACCAGCTTTCATACAGTGCTGCCAGCGACAGGAATACAACCAGTATTGATACAGCATACAGGTATCCGGTCTGGCCACCGGACAGTTTTTCCTGGTAAGACAAACCTGACCAAGCGTAAGAGATTTTATTACCACCAATTTCCTGAGCAAGCTTTTCCAATTCATCCATGGCTTCGCCTGAACTTACACCGTCAGCGGCACTTCCCTGAATTTCAAAAGATGCCAGGCCATTGAACCGGCTGAGTGTCTGGGGCATTTGAGACCAGCTGGCAGTGGAAAATGCAGAGAATGGCGTCATCGTGCTGTCACCGTCACTGTTCGTACCGCGTACATACCATTGACGCAGATCGTCCGGACTGGAACGAAAAGTGTTATCTCCTTCGACATACACCTTTTTTACCCGACCATCATCGATGAAATCATTCACATAGCTGCCAGCCCAGGCGGTAGTAAGTGTGTCGGCGACGTCAGGCAGACTTAAACCCATCGCCAGTGCTTTCTCGTTATCGATATCAATATCCAGTTGCGGTGTATCGCTCAGCGTACCCTCCCGGACGCTGGTCAGGAGCTGACTACTTCTGGCCTTTTGAAGGATCTGATTTTTAATGTCAGTGAGTTCTTCCCGGGTCGTTCCTGCAGTGGCCTGGAGCTCGAAGGTAAAACCATTACTTTGACCAAGGCCATGAATAGTAGGAGGCAACATGGCGATGACGGTGCCATCCTTAATACCCGACAGGTTCATCATCAACCGGTTTGCGATTTCCCTTGCCCCTTGACTGTCATTCTCTCGCTCACTCCAGTCTTTCAGCGATAAGAAGCCCATGGCAGTGTTTTGACCATTCCCTGAAAAACTGAAACCTGAAATCGTGAAGGTATGATCTACGAGATCGGATTCGTTGTCGTTAATGTATTGCTGAATTTGTTCTGCCACCGCCTTTGTGCGTTCAATAGACGCGCCAGTAGGTAAGTTCACCATCATCATAACGTCACCCTGATCCTCTTCCGGTAGAAAGCTGGTTGGCAATGACATCATTAAATAGCCCATGGCCGCCACGATACACAAGTACACAGCAACCCAGCGTTTGGGGTGCTGAATAACTTTGTTAGTTTGCGCGGTGTAGCGCTGAGTCGTGCTATCAAAAGCACGGTTGAACCAGCCGAAAAAGCCTCCGGTGCTGTGCGTTGAGCCTGTGGGTTTTAAAATGGTGGCACAAAGCATAGGTGTGAGCGTCAGTGCTACCAGCACTGAAAGCAGCATGGAAGAAATTACTGTTATGGAGAATTGACGATAGATTACTCCCGTTGAACCTCCAAAAAATGCCATGGGCAGGAATACCGCACTTAGTACCACAGCGATACCAACCAGTGCAGAAGTAATTTCACCCATGGACTTGATTGTTGCTTCGCGGGGAGGCAGGCCTTCATCATTCATTACCCGCTCAACATTCTCGATGACAACAATAGCATCATCAACCAATAAACCGATGGATAACACCATGCCAAACATGGTCAGCGTATTGATGGAGTAGCCAAAGAGGCTCAGGACTCCGAAAGTACCAAGTAATACCACAGGTACAGAAATTGTGGGGATGATAGTAGCCCGCCAATTTTGCAGAAACAGCCACATCACCAGTACTACCAAAACGATAGCAATAAGCAGGGTCTCGACGACCTCCAGTATGGAAAGTTTGATAAACGGGGTGACATCTTTGGGAAATGCCAATTTGTAGTTATCTGGAAAATTGTTCTGCAGATCAGCTAACACCGACTTAACCTGCTCAGAGGTGTCCATTGCGTTTGCTCCCGGAGCCAGCATGATAGCAATACCGGATGCCGGATGACCGTCCATGCGTGGAACGGAACTGTATGTTTCGCTGCCCATTTCTACCCGCGCCACCTGAGAAAGGCGGACATCGGTACCGGCATAATCTGACTTGATGACGATATTTTTAAAATCATCTACAGTTTGCAACATGGACTGCGCGGTGACGGTAGCATTCAGTTCCTGTTCATTATTTGAAGGCATCGCGCCAATACTTCCTGCCGGCACCTGTACATTCTGGGCTTCCAGTGCTGAAGTGATATCCGAAGGCATCAGCTCGTAGCCCGCGAGTTTGCCCGGGTCCAGCCAGATCCGCATTGCGTATTGCGAACCGAATACACGAATATTACCCACACCACTTACCCGCGCGATGGTGTCCTGCATGTTCGACGCAATATAGTCTGAAATATCGAACACGGAGTCAGTATCGGAATCGTCATAGACGGAAGCAATTAATAGCATGTCAGATTGAGATTTGGTGACCGTGACCCCTTGTGATTGGACAGAGGAGGGGAGTCGGGAATTCACTTGCTGTACTTTGTTCTGAACCTGGACCTGCGCGTAATCGGCGTCTGTTCCTTGTTCAAAAGTCAGTGAGATGCTGGCACTGCCGGCAGATGAACTGGTAGAAGAAAAATACAACAATCCGTCAAGACCAGTAAGCTGCTGTTCCAGTACCTGTGTAACGCTGTTTTCCACTGTTTCGGCGTCAGCGCCGGTATAAGTTGCACTGATATTGACCGTGGGAGGTGCAATATCGGGATACTGGGAAATTGGCATTGACATGATAGAGGCAGCGCCCGTAAGCATGATGATAATCGCAATGACCCAGGCAAAAACCGGTCTGTCGATGAAGAATCGGGCGAACATTACTCATTTCCTCCCTGATTTTTCGCTTTCGGCGCTGCCACTCTGCCATCTTCGTTCAGCGTGACTTCAGTAACGGTGATGTCTGTACCGTCCTGTAAACCGTCGATGCCTTCCACTATCACTTTTTCACCGGCCTTGATGCCGGACTCAGTCAGCCATTTATTACCGGTGGCTTCCTGCAATGTCAGCGGCCTTTTCACTGCTTTATTCCCGGAAGCTACCCAAGCAAAAGCATTGCCTTTATTGTCAAACTGCACGGCTTGCTGGGGTACAAGAATCGCGTTTTCGTCTACCGCCACGGTGACTTTGGTGCGGATAAACATGCCAGGCATGAGAATGCCGTCCGGATTAGGAAACGTTGCCCGCAAGGTAATAGAGCCGGTGGCTTCATCAACAGCCACTTCATGCATGGTAAAAGATCCGGTTTCGTCATATTCGGTATCGTTTTCCAGCATGGCGACCACGTCCCGGGAGCCAGATGTTACGCCATCCCGCTGCATCATGGCGCGGCGGGCAAGTACACCTTCGCTGGTTTCGGTCATATCAATATAAATCGGGTCGAGCTTGCGAATGGTGGTTAACGCCGTGTCCTGCCCCTGAGTCAGTAATGCGCCTTCGGTCACATTAGAAATGCCCGTACGGCCACTGATGGGGGCAGTGATACGGGTGAAAGCAAGATTAACGTTGGCAGAATCCAGCGCTGCCTGGGCTTTCGCCAGTGAGGCCTGCGCGACCAGATAGTCCGCATGGGCGTTATCGGCATCCTGTTGGGAAATGCCTTCTATTTTTAATAAGTTCTGGTAGCGCTCATCAATAAGCCGGGTTGACTCCACAGACGCTTTGGCGCTTACCAAGTCTGCTTTTGCTTCGTTCACGCTGGCGCGATAGGTCGAATCGTCAATCTGATAGAGTAGTTGTCCTTTTTCTACAAAACTGCCTTCTTCAAACAAACGCTGTTCGAGTACTCCGCCCACCTGTGGCCTAATCTGAGCGGTTTGTTGTGCAACAACCCGACCTTGCAGCGTGCGGGTAATTGGGAATGTTTGTGCGGCTATCGTAATTGCGCTAACGGCGGTGGCGCGGGGCGCAGAACGTTGACTTTGTGTGGTGTCACTACAAGCTGAAAGGGTAAGCAAGCTGGTTATAACACAGAGTGTTGCGGCGATTTTCATGGCAGGTTCCTTGTCTAAATCCGGGACCGACGACATCTTGGGGTTTCGTCAGTCTGATGGAGCCGAGTGTATCGACAAGGTGGGTTAAGGCTGGGTTAACGTCGGTTTTGCAGCAGATAAAATGTCAAAAAAATAGGATGAATCTAATAAATGCCTAGCGTCTTCACGAATAAGAAGTAGTGGGCAACAAAAAAGCACCGGAGATGGTGCTTTTTGTCATTACGCTAACGTAGTGAAGCTCATCAAACGTTATCGAACAGGTTTTCTACTCGCTGTCTGAGATCTTCAATTTGGGTAACATCGGCTGGCGCGATGAAAATGGTGTCGTCACCAGCAATGGTGCCCAGCACGCCGTCTTTCTGGCTGAGTGAGTCCAGCAGTCTTGCGATAAGCTGAGCCGCTCCCGGGCTGGTTCGAATGATGACCATCACGTTATTGTGTACAATATCGAGCACGAGCTGTTTTAGCGGGCTTTTCGCTGTAGGCATGCCAAGTTCGGGTGGTAAACAATACACCATATCACCACGGGCATTTCGCGTTCTTACCGCGCCAAACTTACTCAGCATACGTGACACTTTCGATTGGCTGATGTTATCAAAACCCTGTGATTTCAGGGCTTCAACGATTTCTCCTTGAGAGCCGAAACTTTCGTCTTTGAGAATTTCTTTGAAGGCTTTGATCATCTTTTCTTGTTTTATATTAGCCATATTTACCTGTCATATTTGGTGTTTAAGGGTACAAACCGCTATTATTGTGCCGTAGTCTTTCCATTTAAGCAATATTTGTGCATATTCATTCAAAATCATGCATAATCTTGCCGCTTATACCCAATATGCATGCATAAGACCATTGGGTGATTGAGTTTTTACGCGCGTTGATTTACTGTGACGCTCCGTTTTTTTGACGAGTAACTATTCCATAGGAGAAATGGTATGAAAGTAGCCGTGTTAGGTGCTGCCGGTGGTATTGGTCAAGCGCTGTCATTGTTGTTGAAAACACAATTGCCAGCAGGTTCTGAATTAGCGTTATATGACGTTGCGCCAGTTGTTCCTGGTGTTGCTGTTGACCTGAGCCACATCCCCACCGCGGTGAAAGTTACCGGTCATGGTAAAGATGATCTGGGCGATGCGCTTAGCGGTTGTGACGTTGTTCTTATTCCAGCTGGTGTTCCTCGTAAGCCTGGTATGGACCGTTCTGACCTGTTCAACATTAATGCTGGTATCGTTAAGAACCTGATCGAAGGCGTTGCTGATCACTGTCCTTCTGCTTGTGTTGGTATTATTACTAACCCAGTAAACACCACTGTTGCTATCGCTGCTGAAACGCTGAAAGCAAAAGGCGTTTACGACAAGAACAAACTGTTCGGTGTTACTACTCTGGACGTGATCCGTGCAGAAACTTTTGTTGCTGAACTGAAAGGCCTGGACGTATCAAGCGTACACGTTCCTGTAATCGGTGGTCACTCTGGTACTACTATCCTGCCTCTGCTGAGCCAGGTTGAAGGTGTTTCTTTCACTGATGAAGAAGTTGCTAGCCTGACTACTCGTATCCAGAATGCGGGTACTGAGGTTGTTGAAGCCAAAGCTGGCGGCGGTTCTGCGACTCTGTCTATGGGTCAGGCTGCAGCACGCTTCTGTCTGTCTCTGGTTGCTGCTATGCAAGGCGAAAACGTGGTTGAATACACCTACGTTCAAACTGACGACAGCGACGACGCAGCATTCTTCTCACACCCTGTACGTTTAGGTGCAAACGGTGTTGAAGAAATCCTGCCTTACGGCGAGCTGAGCGCTTTCGAACAAAAAGCGAAAGACGACATGCTGGAAGGTCTGCGTGGCGACATCAAAATTGGTGTTGAATTCGTAAACGGCTAATACCGAAACGAATTGCAAATCTATTGAAGGCCGACTGTTTAAGTCGGCCTTTTTGTTTTTTGGCTTTTGTGTGATTCAGGTTAGGTATCGATAAAACGGGCCCTACGAATCGTTTTGTTAATACACATCGCGATGATAGCGGCGGGCATCGATAAGCTGGGTGACGGTATCTTCACCCAACATAGTGCTAAGCGTGTGATGTATGCCTTCGCCCATTCCGGCATAGCTTCCGCAAACATAAATCTGGCCACCATTATCAACCACGTCTTGCAGATTTGCCATTTGCAGGCTCAGGCTTTGCTGTACGTAAGAAGGATGTTCCTGACAGCGTGAAAAAACGCGATTTAGCGTTGTTGCGTGGGCTTGTTGAATGGATGGCTCTATCACTTTCGGAAGTACATCGTCGTTGTCGGGCTCGCGCTCTCCATAAATGACGTAAAGGCGGCGGGACGGCTGTTTAGCCGCGTGAAGCCACTGAGAGCGAATGCCGGCGAGCCCACTGCCTGCGCCAATCAGCAGAATAGGCTTTGCATCTTCAGTAAGGTAGCAAGACGGATTCCGATGAAGTTTACCGCGAACCGAGCATCCAATGTCGAGTTGACGGGAAACCCAGCCAGATGCTTTACCCAATTCACCATCCGGTTTAATCACCAGCCTGATAATGAGCTTCACAATGCCCTCTTCAGGAAGCGAGGCGATGGTGTAGCTACGGGCTGCGGCTTGCTCTTGATCGCCTGAATTAATGCCGGGCAAGATATCCAGAATGTCGCCAGGGTGCCACGAAAACGCGTCACTAGCCGGTCGTAAATCAATTTCAAATAATGGTCGGGTGCTATCGTTATTAAGCTGTCTGCGATTCACCAGGGTAAATTGCTCAAATTCAGATTCGGTCTGCACGCTCGTATCTTGCGTAAGTGTACTGTCACTTCTGTCCCTTTTTTCCAGTGCCGTTGATGCTACTGCCCCCAGCGCTTTTAACCCTTTTTCGATTTGTTCTCCAAACGCGCAAAAGTGAGGATATTTGCTGTCGCCCAATGCAATGACATTAAAATCAAGGTGCGACAAATCGGTTGAGCTGGTGTTAGCCTGGTTTAATCGTCTTAGAAATGAACGGCCGTTATCCGGTGGTTCTCCATGACCGTAAGTACTTACTACAAATATAGCCCTTTGATATTCAACTAGCTTCTCTAAGGTGATAGCGGAAAGCGGGCGGGCTTGTGTGTGGTGATTGTTCGCCAGTTCCTCTGCAACACCTTGTGCAGTCCCGGTTTGGCTTGCGTAGGCAACTAACAGTTCACTGTCGCTGATATGAGTAAATAAATACCGGCCTTTATGACGCCAGAATAAATATCCCACCCACACCAGATAAAGTGCAACCAGCACGAGAGCCAGTATTAAACGTTGTGATTCAGTCACAATGGAAACTCCCTGTTGGTGTATCTACTAGTGAATGAAAACGAGCATGATGAATACCGGAATAAGTAACCCTAGCGCGGTGACTGGCCAAGTTGAGGCTTTATGTGGAGCTTGCTTAAGCAAAAGTTGTAAACCGGTAATGGTAAAGATAATCACCACCGCGGAGAATATATCAATGAACCACGACCACACACCGCCGGTATTGCGGCCTTTATGTAAGTCGTTGAAATAGGCAATCCATCCTCTGTCAGTGCCTTCATAAACCAGTTCGCCCATTTCTACATCGATAGACAGCCAGTGATCTTGCCCAGGGCCGGGCCAGGAAACGTAAAGCTCCACGCCATCCCATTCGCCTTCTTTATCTGAGGGGGGCGCGATGCCGTTGTCTGATAACCAGTTGCGCAGCGAGCGGGGCAGCATCACCGGGCCTTCCTCCAACGAATCGAGTGAGGCGAGTTGATCGTCGGGTACCGTTTTTTCTATGTTGGTTAGTTGCGGAACAGCATCTATATCGGCTGCATGATTTAAGGTGATACCGGTGATGGCAAACATAAGCATACCGACCATACAGATTGCGGCAGAAATCCAGTGCCACTGGCGGGCGCTGCCTAGAGAAAATCGCATAATGTTACTCAACTTGGACAAACGGAGTCTGGGGCGACCAGAATAATCTGGTTATGATAATACGAATTATTATTTTTTGAAGCAAAGCTGGCCCACAAAGTGGGCCAGTAGTCTCTGTCGTTGGGCGTTTAACCCTTTTTATCAGAATACGTAGGTAAGATATACGCTGCCATTTCTGCCAGGCTCTGAGAAACGCTGGAAACCATTACCCGAAACGCCTGAGAAGAATCCGCCGTTACCTGAACGCAGGTTTCTCACTACGCCCCAACGGTAATATTCTTTATCTGTCAGGTTGTATAGCGCCGCCGTCAGTCTCAGATTATCTGTGATTTGATAAAATGCGGTGAGGTCGAATGTTGTCAGGCTACCAGGATAAAAGAACGGGCCACTGCCATTGTTAAGCGATGCAAAACTGTTTTGGTCGGCATTGTTGTCCATTTTGGCGGAATACATACCGTGCAGTTTTACACCCCAGTTGTGATCTGTCGCCAGATAACCTAACGACAAGGTTGCCGCATCCGGTGCCAGTGTCTCCAGGTCGTTGCCTCTGTCGTAGAAGTCAAAGCTGTCTTCACTGAGCGGTACATATTCAGATTTATACTCACCGGATATGGTGGAGTACGCGAACTGTGCGGTAATGTTGTCGGTCAACATATAGAAAGTGCTGAACTCAAGACCTTTAATGGCAATTTCGCCACTGTTACGCGGTTGAGTGTAAGTATCTTCACTCACGACCGACACCGTACATTCGCCTGTCCAAGGGCTGCAAGATTGCGTTGTAACGTCAGTGCTATAAGCGTTGGAGAAAGTTTCACTCTGAATACGGTTGGTGTAATTGGTTTTAAAAGCCGTGATATTGACATATCCACGTTCGAAGTTTGCCTGATAGCTCACTTCATAGTTTGTCGAGCGTTCAGCGTCTAGTTCGGGATTCGCTACCTCATCGAGATCCTGATAAACGTCGCCGGTGACAATGTCAGTAATCTCATCACCAGAATTGGTGCCGAAATAAAGTTCCTGTAGCGTCGGGGCTTTGTAGCCCTGGCTCACTTTAGCCAGAATTTCATGTCCCTCGGCAACGGTATAGCTCAGTGCCAATTCACCAACCAGCGCATTGAAGCTGGCATCTTGAACGCTTAGCCCGGTAGGATCCGAGAAGTTTTCAGACACCTCCGGCTCATACTCTGTTCTGTCGTAGCGCGCGCCAATGTGCAGGTTAACTGCATCGTTCAAAGCCATGGTATCGGTGGCATAAAAAGAGATTAGCGTTTTATCTGATTTAGGGACAAATGCCTGATCGAGAATAGGGTAACCATCGAGTAGAGCTGCGCTGGTGGTTTCACCATCGTAGCGGCGATCGTACATAATATTGTTTGACTCGGTTTTCTGATAAGTCAGGCCGTATGCAATATTGTGGCTGATATCACCTTCGATGAGTTTGGTGAGATCGACATTGAAATTTGTCGACTGCTGCTCAAATTCGCGGTCTTCCTGACGCAGTATTACGGAACCCTGACTGTTGAATAGGAAGGATGTCAGACCCGACGTATACAATTCCTGATAATTTGCCTGAAGCTTAATTGTGTCGAAGAACGGGTTATTGGCATTTTCCTGTTCGTAAAATACACCGTAGCGTTCACGATTGTTTTCATCGTAACTGGAAAAATCGAAGTAACTTGCCGTTGTACCTTCCGCCGGTTCTCTCGACAGCGGCAGACCATCGGTTGAACGGTCGGTTTTTTCAACAACAACACCGAAGCGGCTATTTTCATCCAGGTTGTAAGCAAGCTTCAACATGACAGCATCGCTGGTATTATCCATCGGATCAGCCTGGCCTCGCGCAGCACCAAGAATATCTTCGCCATTGCTGTGAGCTTCAGTTTCATCGCTCTGACGGCGAGTATATTGCAGCAGGCTTTCAAAATTACCAGTACGATTGGCCACGGTACCGTGCATCAGCCACTCGTTTGAACGAGAGTCGAAACCTGTTTTTACTTTTCCGCCCGTGGCATCACCCGTTAATGGCAGAAAATCGGCGGCGTCGTTAGTGACATAAGACACTGCACCCGCTAACGCGCCAGAACCGATAGCCACAGAGCCCGGCCCCTTTGAAATGGTCACCGTTTTAACGTGCTCTAGTTCAACCTGGCCGCGACTTGAGCCAAACATACCGTAAGCGGCAAATGTTGACGGGTTAAGGGTTTCACCCTGAGCGACACCATCAACCAGTACTGCAACCGCATCACCGCCTAATCCCCGGATATTAAATCCATCATCACCAAATCGGTTGCCGGTATCGTTTATCTGAACGCCAGGAATGTAGCGCGCTGTATCTTCGATGTTTGTGATGGAATCCAGTGCTATAGCTTGCGCATCGAGTGTAGTTTCATTTTTGTTGTACTCAATGGCGTCTTCGCTTTTTACTTTGGTAACAGCAAGTTGTTCTTTTTCTTGGGCAAAAACGTTGCCTGACAGGATCGCCGTAACTGCAAAACATAATGCAGTGCGTTGGAAAGTCATGATTGGCTCCATGCGGTAGTGTTGTTTTCGTAGATTTTTATGTTTGCTTTGACTGCTTCAAATAAAGGGTGAGTAGTCGACGTCACGTTACGGACAACCGAACGGGTCAGCCAAAGTCGATGAGGATAATATTGATAATAATTCGTATTTGCAATAAGATCCCTCCACTTTTTACAACCAGGAAACACAAAAATGAATAAAACCTCCCTGGCGCTGGTCTGTGCGGGCCTGCTTTTTATCCCAGCCTCTCAAGCGCATACTCCGTATCTAAAACCTTTGAGTTTTGAACCGGTTAGCCGCGACACTGTGACCTTGGATGCGTCGTTCGCCGAGCAATTCTTCGTACCAGAAGTGGCGATCAGCAATGCAAAGTTCGATGTTGAAATGCCAGACGGCAAACTGTCACCTGTTGAGACGGTAGTGGATTTAAAAACGCGAAATGTACTTGAGCAGGCAATGGAACAGGAAGGCACTTATCGCTTCTCCACCGGGAAGCGCATGGGAGCAATTTTCAGAGTTTACGACCTCAATGGTGAGCGTGGTTCCATGAGAGGCAATGAGAAGCCGTTGCCAGAAGGCGCTACATTAACTGAGCACTTTCAGTCGGTAACCAGTGCGGTGACTTATGTAACGAAAAAAGGCCCTACTGATACGGTATTGGCAGCCAGCGGACAAGGTCTTGAGTTGGTACCTAGTACTCACCCAAATGGCTTGTTTAGCGGCGACACGTTTGCATTCACGTTAACTTACGAAGGCGAGCCGGTAGCTAATGAAAAAGTCACGCTGTATCTGGCTAACGACCAGTTTAGTGAAGAGTCTGATTTCCAAACGCTTACCACAAATGCCAAAGGGGAAGCGTCGGTATCATTGAATTCGCAAGGGTTGTACCTGCTTCAGGCCCGAGTAAAAGCGCCTGCACCAAAGGGTGCTGACGTGCCGGTATACAGTTACACCACCACACTTACGTTAGAAGCATTCTGAGGACGAACAATGAAAATTAACTCTGTAATTATCGCTACTGCGCTGCTCTCTCAGCTGGCTATGGCCGCTCCGCACAGTGCCAGCGGCATTATTCTCACTTACGATTTAGACGGAAATGAAAAGCTGTCGCTGGAAGAGTTTGTTGATGCCCGCCGACAACGTTTTGCCGCTACCGACACCAACCACAATGGTACGCTGGAAGAAGATGAGTATGTGTACGAGTGGGAAGGGAAAATGACCGCGCGCATGCAGGCCGATCGAAAAGCTTCCGTAAAACAAACGTATATTCGCTTTAACGCTATCGATAAGGATGACAACAAGCAGATCACCAAAGCGGAAATGGATGCAGTGGGTGAGCGAGGCTTTGATTTTATGGATCAGGATAAAGATGGCGTTGTTCTGGCGTCTGATCAGGATCCGGTACGTGAAGGCCGAGCTGATAACAGCGATGATAAGCCGAAATTGGAACAACGCCCCATGTTACGCATGCCGACTACCCATAACATCGAGGGCTTCATGGGGTTGTACGATACAAACGGTGACGAAAAAGTCGATAAAGCAGAATTTCAGGCTGTCAGAGATGAGCAATTCGCCCGAACCGATGAGAACGGCGATGGTGTACTGACAGAACAGGAATACGTGCTCGAGTTTGAAGATCGTCTGGATGCACAGTACGAAAAGACTTACGACGGCCAAGTAAAGCAAACCTACGTGCGTTTTGGCGTGCTGGATAAAGATGAAAACGGTCACATGACTTTTAACGAGTACATGCAGTCTGGTTTCCGCTCTTTCAGTCGCTACGACACCACCGGTGATGGTTTCATCACATTAGATGATCCCGCGCCTGTTTTAAACGTGAAAGCACAGAAAGTGACGATAAGGCAACGCAAACTGCGAGCGTGAATAATTAATGAAACGCAGCTTCATTGTATTCATTTGGAGTGCCTGTGCAGCTTTTGCTGCACAGGCGGCAAGCCCGGCCGCTCACTCCACTTCAGAAAATAACTCCTCAGCAACACTCGCAAACTCAGCACACACATTTCATATTCAGCAAGCCGATTATGACGTTGTCATAAAATTGGTTGGCGGCTATGAAAAGGTTAAGCAACAGCCGTTGGCTGAGCTGGTGCAAAACACCGCGGAAGTGTTGGCACCACAAAGTAAACTGGTAGCCGACTTGTCACGACCTGGCGCTCACGATGTGCCTACATGGATATTTGAGGGCCTGGCGAAGTGCGAGGATTGGTTTCATCTCTCCGAAGGCAAAGTGAGTTGCCGTAACGGTGCGCTTTATCAGTATTGGCATCAGTACGTGGCTGGAGAAGGCACGCTGGAACGTCGAGAAGCGCGGAAGCTGGCAAGAGCATCTAGAGTGACCAAAGTAACGTTAAATACGCCATCGCAACTGCTAATGCCGGAGATCATGCCAGATGCGCCGTTCTGGGATTTCGGTTTAATCGGAGATGCATTACTTGCAAACCGAATCGCCAAGTATCTTCAGCAAATCGTAGGCGAAGACGGCGCATTTTCTATTACGGTAAACAACACGTCCATAACCCATGAAGGCAAGTCACCTTCTGGCTGGACGCTGTTTGATAAACCAGTTATGGAACATCACGAGGTGTTTTCCGGTGCCATCATAAATACTGCTACCCGCAAGGTGGTGACTGGGGCGGCAGAAAGTGGGGTATTGGATAGCAGTGATGGTTGGCCTGCGTCGGGCTTAATCTCCCACGTGGTTGCACCCAATGTGTTTGATGCCGCGATAGTGTCGCAACTCGCCGTGGTCACTTCTACCACGCAACTTAACGATTTTCTGGTTGATAAGCCTGAGGTACTGGTTAAGACCACCGATCAAAAGGGAAGGGTGAACACTACTGAGGGTTACTTTGCATTTTGGCAAAATCAGCACGACACGGCCGTTAAACCATTAACCATTGATGTGACGTTGCCGCGCTTTAACGTGCCGGAATATCACGGCCCTTATGTTTCTGTGTGGTTAACCGATGAAAATGCGCAGTTGATTAAAAGCCTGTCAATTCGAGGTGATAGTCAACGCTGGCTCACCGAATTGAGAGTGTGGTGGCGAAAAATAGGTAGAACCCATGAAGACTTCATTGATGGATTCGCCGGTGCAACTCGTAAGAATAAGCCGCTGCATGTGCAATGGGACGGGTATGACGAACAAGGACAGCCGGTAAAGCAGACTAAACTTGTACTGAACGTGGAAGTCGCGCGGGAAGACGGTGGTCGGAATTATCAGAAAATCCCGCTCGATTTAGAGGTGTTGATGAAACAGCCTTTACATACTGTGGGGAAGGGGGAAATTGGTGAAGTGTCCGTCTCTTTGTAGCAATAGTGGGAGAAGCTAGCGCACTTGCTGACAATGCTTTAAATGTAAACATACAAAAAAGCCGTCGTTTTCACGACGGCTTTGTTCATTATGGCGAAGACCGGATTAACCGGTGTTGCGCATACCGATTGCAATACCGGCGATGGTCACCATCATGGCACGTTCTAGTACCGCATTCTGCGCGTCGTCACCGGCTGCACGAATACGCTCTAGCAGTTCGATTTGCAGATAATGCAGAGGCTGCAAGTAACCGGCACGGATATTCATCGACTCTTTACCCATCGGGTCTTTGTCCATGATGCTTTCCTGACCGGTGAGTGCCAGCAGAGATTCCACACTTTCTTTCAGCTCGTCACGCAGCGCCTGACCAAAGTGCTTCAGCTCATCCGGTACCAAGCGCTCGTCATAAGCTTCACTGATTCGTGGATCTGCTTTGTTAAACACCATGTCCAGCATAGACAGACGTGAACGGTAGAATGGCCATTCAGCAAACATTTCTTCCACGACCTTAGCGTCGCTTTCTGCCTTTACAGAATCGATAGCGCGCATTACGCCAAGCCAGGAGGGCAGAACCAGACGGGTTTGTGCCCAAGCGAAAATCCACGGGATAGCACGCAAACTTTCAATGCCGCCCTGAGGTTTACGCTTAGAAGGACGGCTACCTAACGGCAGTTTGCCCAGCTCTTGCTCTGGCGTGGCTACACGGAAGTAAGGTACGAAGTCTTTATCTTCGCGCACGGTTCCGCGATAGTTGTCACGACCATTAGCGGCCATCTTGATGATAAGTTCACGCCACTCTGGCTTCGGCTCCGGTGGCGGGAACAGCATGGCTTCAATAATCGCAGACGCGTAAATACCCAAGCTTTGCTTCGCCAGTTTTGGCATACCGAATTTATAGCGGATGGTTTCACCCTGCTCGGTAACACGGAAGCCACCTTCCAGTGAACCCGGAGGCTGTGAATGAATAGCTGCATGTGCAGGCAGACCACCACGACCAATCGTACCACCGCGACCGTGGAACAGTGTCAGTGTGGTTTCAAATTCATCGGCAACTTGTACCAGTGCTTCCTGAGATTCGTACTGAGCCCAACCTGCAGCCAGCGCACCGGCATCTTTAGCAGAGTCAGAGTAACCAATCATCACATACTGACGGCCTTTGATGTAACCACGATACCAGTCGATAGACAGCAGCTTACGCATAACTGAAGGCGAGTTATTCAGGTCGTCGAGGGTTTCGAATAAAGGGGCTACCGGCATTGGCCAGTCTACACCTGATTCTTTCAACAGTAATTGAACCGCCATGACATCAGATGGCTCACTGGCCATTGAAATGATGTAAATACCGAAACCTTCTTTACTGTGCTGAGAGATAACTTTACAGGTATCGAGCACTTCTTTTACGTCGTCAGACGCTTCCCATTGCGCAGGGAACAGCGGACGCTTAGAGCTAAGTTCACGCAGCAGGAAAGCCTGTTTGTCTGCTTCACTCCATTGCGCATAGTCACCTAAGCCAAGGTAGCGGGTAATCTCACTGAATACATCGGCATGGCGCTCTGAGTCCTGACGTACGTCCAAACGCAGCAGGTGAACACCAAAACACTGTACCCGGCGGATAGTGTCGAGCAGCAAGCCATTGGCTGTCACTGGCATTCCGCACTCGATTAATGAGTCGTAGCACAGCATCAGAGGCTCAAGTAGCTCATCGTTGTGCTGAACCCAGGTACTTTGGTCAACTTTCTTGCCTGCCAGATAATCAGCAATACCGTCGCGGGTTTCGCCACAGCGGCGAACCAGTGGGCGCAACAGCGAGCGATAAGGTTCGTTGGCATCAGCGCCAACGGCTTCACGCAGGGCATCGCTGCAATCGAACATCGACAGTTCTACCTGCAAACGGTCGAGATCAGAGGCAAACAGTTTTGCAGCACGCTTACGGGCCAGCAGTAATACCTGTTCAGTTACTTTTGACGTTACAAACGGGTTACCATCACGGTCGCCACCCATCCAGGAGCTAAACTGAACCGGTGCGGCATCTAGAGGCAGATTGACTTTGTAGTCTGACTGCAAACGCTCGTCGAGGTCACGGAGGAAGTCAGGTACGGCTTCCCACAGCGAGTTTTCGATAACGGAGAAGCCCCAACGCGCTTCATCAACCGGGGTAGGGCGAACAGAACGAATTTCTTCGGTATGCCACGCCTGACTGATTAAATCAGCAATACGGGTTTCAACGCGGTCGCGCTCTCGATCTTCAAGGGTGTCCTGGTGAATATGCTTCAGGCACTGTGCTAACTCTTTCTGTTTATGAATGAGTGTACGGCGAGTCACCTCGGTAGGGTGCGCCGTGAGTACCAGATCAATTTTCAGTTTTGAAACCGCTTTCTGTACGTTTTCAACATTGAGATCAGCTTTATCCAGGTGTTCAAACAGCGCATCTAACGACGCATCTACGCTCATCGCACTGTTGTATTCCTGCTCAGCAATATTGCCCAGAGTCAGGAATTGTGCAAATGCCCGGCCAACCGTCAAAAGATCAGAATCTGAAAGTTTTTTGAAAATTTCTTTCAGGTTTTCGCTACAGGTTGCGTCGCCCTGATATGAAGAACGACCATCTTTTCTGATGGTCTCAATGCGGTCTAACCATTCTTGACCCAATTCAGCTTGAATGGTTTCGCCAAGGACTTTCCCCAGGTACCGAACTGTGTCTTTAAGTTCAGCATCATAGTGTGATTGCATAGCATCCTCCTACTGTATATGCCCATAACCATACTTCAAAATTGTTAAACTTGTCTAACGTCATTCCGTTATAAATTAAACCTTAATGAAAAGTTCATTTAACAAATCCCAAGCCCCAAGCATGTTGCAGGCTGATATGATACACTCCGTGCCAGGTTATTTGGCATGCACTTTGAGTAACGAAATGCGGCTAAATAATGTACAAATATTGTAATTTACTTTCAGGAGTCAATGTGACCGATAAATATACCAGCGTAGAAACGCAAGCAAGCTATGGTGTTGGTTTCCAAATGGGAGAGCAGCTTAAATCCAATCCGTTCGAAGGCCTGTCTCTAGATGCAGTACTCGATGGTCTGAGCGATGCGTTCAATGGTCAAGCCTCACAGGTTGATACCGACACGCTGCGCAACGCATTTGGTGAAATTCACCAACGCATGCAGGCTGCTAAAGCTGAGCAAAGCAAAGCGGTAATTGAAGAAGGTAACGCTTACCTTGCAAAAAATGCAGAACGTGATGAAGTTACGGTAACCGAAAGCGGTTTGCAATATGAAATTATTGAAGCCGGTGAAGGTGACAAGCCTGCTGCAGACAGCACGGTTCGCGTTCATTATCACGGTACACTGATTGATGGTAGCGTATTTGACAGCTCTTACAAGCGCGGTCAGCCTGCAGAATTCCCAGTAAACGGTGTGATCCGCGGCTGGACTGAAGCACTGCAGTTAATGCCAGTAGGTGCAAAATGGAAACTGTACATTCCTTACGATCTGGCATACGGCGAACAGGGTGCAGGCGGCGCGATCGCCCCTTACTCTACGCTGGTATTCGATGTTGAGTTACTCGACATCCTGGGTTAATCCCCATGGCGGCAGTGCGTACACACTGTCGCTACCTTCCTGCCTGTATGGCATCTTCACACGACATCTGCTCAGAGTTGTAAATGCCACAGACGCGATTACAATACGCGCACAATTATCAAAGGAAAAACTACTATGGTTATCAAGCCTAAAGTCAGAGGCTTCATCTGTACTAACGCACACCCAGCGGGTTGTGCTGCTTCAGTAGCAGAGCAAATTGATTATGTTCGTCAGCAGGGCGACCTTGGTGACGGCCCTAAAAATGTGTTGGTTATCGGTTGTTCTACCGGTTACGGCTTGGCATCACGTATCACTTCCGCTTTTGGCTATGGTGCGAAAACCTTAGGTGTTTGTTTCGAAAAAGAGCCGACTGAGCGCAAAACAGCGACAGCGGGCTGGTATAACACTGCAGCATTTCATCAACAGGCTGAGCAAAATGGCCTGTACGCAAAAACCTTAAACGGCGATGCTTTTTCAGATGAAATGAAGGCGCAGGTGATTGAACAAATTAAAGCAGACCTGGGTTCTGTTGATTTGGTGATTTATTCACTGGCTTCTCCACGCCGTACCGACCCGGTAAGTGGTGAAACCTTCAAGTCGACATTGAAGCCAGTAGGTCAGGCCTATACCACTAAAACTTACGACACCGACAAAGATAAAGTGCACGATGTCACCCTGGAACCTGCCAACGATGAAGAAATTCACAACACTATCAAGGTAATGGGCGGTGAAGACTGGGAACGCTGGATGGATTTCCTCGGCGATGCTGGCGTGCTGGCTGAAGGTTGTAAGACCACGGCCTATACTTACATCGGTAAAGAGCTGACTTGGCCTATCTACGGTCAGGCGACTATCGGTAAGGCGAAAGAAGATCTCGACCGCGCGGCCGCTGCCATTATCGGTAAGCACACTGATAAACTGGTTGAGGCAAACGTGTCTTCATTAAAAGCCCTGGTTACCCAGGCGAGTTCAGCTATTCCGGTTATGCCGCTTTACATTTCACTGATTTACAAAGTGATGAAAGAAGAAGGCACCCATGAAGGTTGTATTGAACAAATCTTTGGTCTGTACACAGAGTGCCTTTACGGTGAAACCGGCGCGGTAGACGAAGCAAATCGCTATCGTATGGACGGTAAAGAAACCAACGATGCCACCCAGGCGAAAATCAAGGCACTGTGGGATCAGGTAACGCAAGACAACTTCCATGAATTAAGTGATTACGCTGGCTATCATCATGAGTTCCTCAAGTTGTTTGGATTTGATATTCCAGGTGTAGATTACGAAGCCGACGTTGATACTGTGGTTAAATGGTAATCTGACAAAATAATAATAAAGCCGTCGACAGACGGCTTTTTTGCGTTTTACGTCAGAATATAGGCGTTAAGTCTTAGATTTAAATCACATTCAGTGTGGTAGTATTTTCAGCCATTCCGAAGTATTGGCATCTGCCAGTGAATAGCGCGCTCACTTTCTGAGCAGTCAGGCCGAGATGGTCTACACTAGAAAAGCGCCTGACATCGCAGGTTGTTACCTGTGTATTGCAAAATTAACCAGCGGTTATATTAAAAATTAACAAATATTGTGGATTATCCATTATTTGCATAGCGTAACGCGTTGCGATGATGCTAAAATCCCGTAGTTAAGTAGAGGGCGTTTTATTCTCTGCTTCCGGTTTTTACTTCAACACCGCTTCAGTAGTAGCTATGGGGCTGGTTTCAGTAAAAACAACGGCCCTAATAATAAGATATTCTCGGCACGTATCGAGATTTACCGCCAGAAACTGGTTGGTGAGAACGCTGCAACGGAAATTCAATAAAACTTTGGGTGACGGATACCTGATTAAGAAGTGCGCTTCTGCATGCAGGCAGCTCAGGCTGCAGTTATGCATAAGGGTTCTTCTATTAGAGTAGTGCGATTACGTATGATAAAAATCAAGAAAGGTCTCGACCTCCCTATCAAGGGAGCGCCGCAACAGCAAATCTCCGATGGAGCTGCTGTCACGCGCGTTGCCGTTCTGGGAGAAGAATATGTTGGCATGCGTCCTACCATGCATGTCCAGGTTGGTGACAAAGTGGCTAAAGGCCAGATTCTTTTTGAAGACAAAAAGAATCCAGGCGTGAAGTTCACTGCACCGGCTGCGGGCGAAGTGGTAGAAGTAAACCGCGGCGCCAAACGTGTTCTTCAATCTGTTGTAATTAAAATCGAAGGCAGCGAAGCTGTTACTTTCGACAAAATTGCTGCAGACCAGATCGCTAGCGCATCCAAGGAACAACTGCAAACTTCACTGGTAGACTCCGGTCTATGGACTGCTTTACGCACCCGTCCATTCAGTAAAGTACCTGCGGTAGGTTCTACTCCTTCATCCATCTTTGTTAACGCAATGGATACCAACCCACTGGCTGCAGATCCTGCAGTAATCATCGCTGAGCGTAGCGACGATTTTGTTGCTGGCTTAAAAGTGCTTAAGCAACTTTCAGGCGGTAAGGTATACGTGTGTAAAGCAGCAGGTGCTTCAGTATCTACCGGCGATGCAGCCGTTGATGTTGAAGAGTTCGGTGGTCCACACCCGGCAGGCCTGGCTGGTACGCACATTCATTACTTAGATTCGGCAGGTGCGAAGAAAATCGTTTGGTCAATTAATTACCAAGACGTATTAGCTTTCGGTGCCTTCGTGACTACGGGTGAAGTTGATAACCGTCGCGTTGTTTCTTTGGCTGGTCCTGCAGCGAAAAATCCTCGTCTGGTACGTACGTTACTGGGTGCAGATATCGCTGAACTGACTGCCGGTGAGCTTAACGAAGGTGAAGTGCGCACGGTTTCTGGTTCTGTATTGAACGGTACCACTGCACGCGGTGTTCATGGTTTCCTTGGTCGCTATCACCTACAGGTGTCTGCGCTGATGGAAGGTCGTGAGAAGAAATTCCTTGGCTGGATCACCCCTGGTTCAGACAAGCACTCAGTAACCCGTGCTTACTTGGGTCACTTGGGTAGCAAAGATTTCGACATGACTACCACTACCAACGGTTCAGAACGTTCTATGGTTCCAATCGGTAACTACGAGCGTGTTATGCCTCTGGATATTCTTCCAACACTGTTACTGCGTGACCTGATTGCAGGCGACACCGACAGTGCTCAGGCTATGGGTTGTTTGGAGTTGGACGAAGAAGATTTAGCGCTGTGTACCTACGTGTGCCCAGGCAAATACAGCTACGGTCCAATTCTGCGTAACTGTCTGACCACCATTGAGAAAGAGGGTTAAGTCATGGGTTTAAAAGCCTATCTGGAAAAAATCGAACCAAATTTCGAGCCAGGTGGAAAGTACGAAAAGTGGTATGCCCTGTACGAAGCAGCTGCAACCATCTTCTACACTCCTGGTATGGTTAACAAAGCCGGTACCCACGTACGTGACAGTATCGATCTGAAACGCATCATGATTATGGTGTGGATCGCGACTTTCCCGGCAATGTTCTTCGGTATGTATAACATCGGCCTGCAAGCGCAAGACGCTATTGCTGGCGGTGCATCTCTACCTGATTCATGGCAGGCTGGCCTGTTCACTGCGCTGGGCGGCGATATCGCTAACGCCAGTGGCCTGGGTCTGTTCTTCTACGGTGCCTGCTTCTGGTTGCCAATCTACGCGGTAACATTTGCGGTAGGTGGTTTCTGGGAAGTGCTGTTTGCTTCTGTACGTAAGCACGAAGTAAACGAAGGCTTCTTCGTAACGTCTGTACTGTTCGCACTGACAATGCCTGCTACTGTACCTCTGTGGCAGGTTGCACTGGGTATTACCTTCGGTGTGGTTATCGCTAAAGAAGTCTTTGGTGGTACCGGTCGTAACTTCCTTAACCCTGCTCTGGCAGGTCGTGCATTCCTTTACTTCGCGTATCCAGCAGCAATGTCTGGCGACAAAGTATGGGTAGCGGCTGACGGTTATTCAGGTGCAACTACCCTGGGTCAAGCGGCAACAACTGGCTACGACTTCTCTGATACCGCTGCATGGTGGGACCATTTCTTCGGTTTCATTCAGGGGTCTTCAGGCGAAACCTCAACCTTAGCAATTATGCTGGGTGGTCTGTTCATCATCTACATGCGTATTGCCAGCTGGCGAATCGTTGCGGGTGTAGCGGTAGGTGTGGCGTTCTTCGCAACCTTACTGAACATGATCGGCAGCGACACTAACCCGATGTTTGCAATGCCTGCGCAATGGCACTTTGTTGTCGGCGGTCTGGCTTTCGCAATGTTCTTCATGGCAACTGATCCGGTATCTGCGTCATTTACCAACCAGGGTAAGTGGGCTTACGGTATCTTCATCGGTTTCATGACCGTACTTGTACGTGTGCTCAACCCGGCCTTCCCTGAAGGTGTAATGCTGGCAATTCTGTTTGCCAACCTGTGGGCGCCACTGTTCGACTATTTCGTCGCGCAAAGCAATATTAAGCGGAGGGTAGCTCGTGTCGGCTAAGAAAGAAACTTTAGGAAAAACAGTTGGCGTTGTTGTTGCCGTCTGTCTTGTTTGCTCCATTATCGTATCAGGTGCTGCGGTAGGTCTGCGCTCTCAGCAGCAGGCTAATGCTAAGCTCGATAAGCAAACTAACATTCTTACTGCTGCAGGCCTTTACAAAATGGGCATGAGCAGTGACGAAATCGATGCAACGTTTAAAGAGTTCGTCCAAACGCGTTATGTTGATTTAAGTACTGGTGAATTCACTGAAAAGCCGTCTGAAGACTACGACATGTACAAAGCGGCTAAAGAAGACGAAACCAGCATCAAGGTTGAAAACAGTAATGTTGGCTTCCAGCGACGCGCAAAGGTAGCAAGTGTTTACCTGGTTGAAGACGAAGCTGGTGATGTTTCCCGCGTGATTCTGCCAGTTCATGGTAGTGGTCTGTGGGATCTGATGTACGGTTTCCTGGCTGTTAAAGCTGATGGCCAGACTGTGAAAGAGCTTATCTATTATCAGCAAAAAGAAACGCCAGGACTTGGCGGTGAAGTGCAGAACCCATCCTGGCAGGCTAAGTGGGATGGTAAGAAGCTGTATAAAGACGGCGACGTGGCTATCGAGGTTAAGAAAAACGCTAACCCTGAAAGCCCATACTCTGTTGACGCACTTTCCGGCGCGACCCTGACCAGTAACGGTGTTGAAAACACCATTCAGTACTGGGTAGGCGAGCAGGGCTTCGGTCCTTTCCTTAAGAAACAAGCATGGCGTTCATAAAGGATACTTATCGTGGCTGACACTAAAGAAATGAAAAAGGTCCTCTTTGGACCGATTCTCGACAACAACCCAATCGCCCTGCAGGTACTTGGTATCTGTTCAGCTCTGGCGATTACTACTAAGCTGGAAACGGCTCTGGTTATGGCTCTGGCCCTGACCAGCGTAACGGCGTTCTCCAACTTGTTTATTTCCGCAATCCGGAACCAAATCCCATCAAGCGTGCGGATCATCATCCAGATGACGATTATCGCGTCGCTGGTAATCGTGGTAGACCAGATTCTGAAAGCTTACTCTTATGAGATATCCAAGCAGCTTTCGGTGTTCGTTGGTCTGATTATTACCAACTGTATCGTAATGGGTCGTGCAGAAGCGTATGCGATGAAGAGTCCTCCGCTGATGAGCTTCTTAGACGGTATTGGTAATGGCCTGGGTTACTCCTTCATTCTGATTTGTATCGGTACAGTGAAAGAACTGTTCGGCTTCGGCACCATCTTAGGTTTCGAAATTCTGCCTCTGGTACAAAACGGTGGCTGGTATCAGGCGAACGGCCTGCTTATCCTGCCTTTCAGCTCATTCTTCCTGATCGGTGGTATGGTGTGGATTCTGCGCACCCTGCGTCCTGAACAGGTTGAGCCTAAGGAGTAATGGTCATGGAACATTATCTGTCTTTATTTGTTCGTTCGATTTTTATCGAAAATATGGCGCTGTCATTGTTTCTGGGTATGTGTACGTTTTTGGCCGTATCCAAGAAAGTTAAAACAGCGATGGGTCTGGGTGTAGCGGTTATCGTGGTACTGGGTATTTCTGTTCCAGTTAACCAGATCATCTACGTAAACATTCTGGCTCCGGGCGCACTTGCTTGGGCTGGCTTCCCTGATGCGGACCTGAGCTTCCTGAACTTCCTGACCTTCATCGGCGTTATCGCTGCGTTGGTTCAGATCCTGGAAATGGCGCTGGATAAGTTCTTCCCTGCACTTTACAACGCACTGGGTATCTTCCTGCCACTGATCACAGTTAACTGTGCAATCTTCGGTGGTGTTGCATTCGCGGTTCAACGTGAATACAGCCTGGGTGAGAGCTTCGTGTACGGTGTTGGTAGCGGCATCGGCTGGGCGTTAGCAATTGTACTGCTGGCGGCTGTTCGCGAAAAACTGAAGTATGCTGATATGCCTGATGGTATTCGTGGTCTGGGCTCTGTGTTCATGATTGCGGGTCTGATGGCGTTAGGCTTCCAGTCTTTCACTGGTATCGCGCTGTAATAACGCAAAGGAGCATATAAATGAGTATTGAAATGTTACTTGGCGTTGGCATGTTTATTGTCATCGTTCTGGCACTGGTATTTATTATCATGTTTGCCAAATCTAAGTTGGTACCAAGCGGTGACGTAACTATCATGATCAACGACGATCCTGAGAAAGCGATTACTACTCAGCCTGGCGGCAAGCTGTTAGGCGCGCTGGCAGAAGCGGGTATCTTCGTATCATCTGCTTGTGGTGGCGGTGGTTCTTGTGGCCAGTGTCGTGTAGACATCAAAGAAGGTGGTGGTGAGATTCTGCCTACCGAACTTGATCACATCACTAAGCGTGAAGCGCGTGAAGGTTGCCGTCTGTCATGTCAGGTCGCGATTAAGCAAGACATGAAGATTGAGCTGGAAGAAGAAATCTTTGGTGTTAAGAAGTGGGATTGCGAAGTTATCTCCAACGACAACAAAGCGACCTTCATCAAAGAGCTTAAGCTTAAAATTCCTAACGGTGAAAGCGTTCCTTTCCGTGCTGGTGGTTATATTCAGATCGAAGCACCTGCTCACCACGTGAAATATAAGGATTACGATATTCCTGAAGAGTATCGTCCAGACTGGGAACGTTTTGGTTTCTTCGACATCGAATCTAAAGTTGATGACGAGACCATCCGTGCCTACTCAATGGCTAACTACCCGGAAGAAGAAGGTATTATTATGCTGAACGTGCGTATCGCTACGCCGCCGCCTAATAATCTGTCTCTGCCTGCGGGCAAGATGTCTTCTTACATCTGGAGCCTGAAAGAAGGTGATAAGGCGACTATCTCTGGTCCGTTCGGTGAATTCTTCGCTAAAGAGACTGACGCAGAAATGGTATTCATCGGTGGTGGTGCAGGTATGGCGCCAATGCGTTCACATATCTTCGACCAGCTTCGTCGACTGAAATCAACCCGTAAGATTTCATTCTGGTACGGTGCCCGTTCACTGCGCGAAATGTTCTACGTAGAAGATTTCGACGAACTGGCCAAAGAGAATGATAACTTCGAATGGCACGTCGCACTGTCTGATGCGCAGCCTGAAGATAACTGGACTGGTGCAACAGGTTTCATCCACAACGTATTGTTGGAAAACTACCTGAAAGACCACCCAGCACCGGAAGACTGTGAATTCTACATGTGTGGTCCTCCTGTGATGAACGCAGCTGTTATTAACATGCTGAAAGATCTTGGGGTAGAAGACGAAAATATCATGCTTGATGACTTTGGTGGTTAATCAGCAAACGGTATAATTGAAAAGGGGGCTTAGCCCCCTTTTTTAGTCGATAAAGGATAACAAGTGATTAGTCAGTATTTGCGGATTGGTATCGTTTTTCTTGCTGGTCTGCTTCTGAGTGCCTGTGCTCAGGAAGCAAAACAGGTTGTTCATCTTCATGGCAACACCATGGGGACAACCTACAATGTAAAGTATGTGATTGATGAACGCGGACAAATTGAAGGTCTGCAGGATGAGATCGATGCGCGTTTGGTAGAAATCAATAAGCTGATGTCTACCTACGACCCAACGTCAGAATTATCTCGCTTCAATCAGAATCGTTACACAACGCCTGTGGCTCTGAGTGCTGAAACAACGAAAGTAGTGAATGAAGCGCTTAGACTCGGTGAACTTAGTCACGGTGTATTGGATGTAACGGTAGGCCCGTTGGTAAACCTTTGGGGGTTTGGTCCGAATAAGCGCCCTGAAAAAGTACCTAGCGAAGAGCAAGTTGCAGAAGTGCGCGCCTATGTTGGTCTTGATAAAATCAATATGACGCCGGATGGATTGCGTAAGTTGCACCCAATGGTTTACGTTGACCTATCGACCATCGCCAAGGGCTATGGTGTCGATCAGGTTGCGGAAATCATGGAGAAGAATAACGTACATGATTATCTGGTAGAAATCGGCGGCGAAATGCGCGTGAAGGGCGAACGGGGCAATGGTGAGGAATGGTTGATAGCCATTGAGAAACCCGTGTCAACGGAACGCTCTGTACAGAAAATTGTCTCAGTGGGTACCAATGCAATTGCAACGTCGGGTGACTACCGCAATTACTATGAGATGGATGGCAAACGTTATTCGCATTTGATTGACCCGCGCACGGGATCACCAATCACCCATAATCTGGTGTCGGTTACTGTGGTGCATCCGTCATCAATGACAGCTGATGGTTTAGCTACGGCATTTAACGTGATGGGCTGGGATGAAGCAAAAGCGCTTGCGGAGAAAGAGGATTTAGCCGTATTTCTGATCAAACGAACGAAAGACGGATTTGAAGAATATGCTTCGCCACAGTTCGATGAAATCGTTGAAGTGAAAAATTAGGAGTCGTTAACTATGTCCACCTTTATTCTCGCATTCGTATTCTTTCTCGCCATGGTGATGGCCATGGGTGTTGGATACATGGTGCAAAAGAAGTCTATCGCCGGTAGCTGCGGCGGGTTAGGTGCGCTGGGTATTGAAAAGGCCTGTGATTGCCCGGAGCCTTGCGACCGGAAAAAAGCGCGCATGGAAAGAGAAGAAGCCCGTCAGAAGAAAATTGCGGAATGGAAAGACAACCAGATCCTGTAATGGGTACGCTGAATTAACAGTGTAAAGAAAGGTCGATACATCTTGTACCGGCCTTTTTTATTCTACGAGAGGTTGGGATTACTCGTAAGAATAGCTCATGGTTACATTGCTATAGGTGCTATATGCGCGCAGTCCGATATGCCATGTTCCCGCTTCAGGTGCAGTGAAGGTACATACTTCGTTGTTGCCACTCTTATATGGGCGACAATTGTACGCACTGGTCGTGGGCTGAGAGCCGTATCGCACGTAGAGATCTGCATCGCCACTGCCACCGGCAATCTGAATGGTCATAGTGGAAACGCCAGCGGGGATGGTCCAGGTGTATCGATCCCAAGCTGAACGTGAACCAGAAAGACCAGTAAGTTGACCTGATACCGGTTCTACACCGGGTTCCGTTGGCGTACCGCCGCCATCCCCACTGCCATCACAACCATTGTTGTTCAGGTAGCTGTTGGCTTCTCCCACGCGAACCAGACCATAGCCGTAATAGTTATCACGACCTGCGCTGCCACGGTCTTCCGCAGTTGCGGCTAATGCACTGCGTATCTGACTTGCGCTACACTGAGGGTGAAAGCTCCATACCAGTGCCGCTGCACCTGCAACATGAGGGGTCGCCATGGATGTACCGTTAAGAGTCGCATAGCTGTTTGTAGGATAGGTTGAATAGACCGAGCTACCAGGGGCTGAGATTTCAACCTGTGAGTTATACTGAGAATAGCTCGCACGGTTCTTACCGGAGTCTACGGCAGCAACTGAAACAACTGCATCGTAAGATGCCGGATAAGAAAGGGAACTGTTGCCATCGTTACCAGCAGCGGCAACCAATAGCATGTTGTCATCAACAAAGCCTTGCATCGCGTTGGCTTCAGCTGACGATGAACCCGCTCCGCCCAAACTCATGTTTACCACGTCGGCGCCAGCATCCTGACATTGGTCAATGGCGGTGATGATATCTGAAGCGTAAGTCCAGCTGCCGCTATCATCAAAAATCTTCACTATGTGTAAGTTTACGCCGGGATAAACGCCAATCACGCCCTCTGTGTTGTCGTAGGCAGCAATGGTGCCTGCCACGTGTGTGCCATGACCGTTCCCATCGTTATACCAGTTACCAACCGCACTGTTATTCCCCTGGCCGGTAACACCGTCATTTTGACCGGGAAGATCGGGATGCCCAAGATTGTAGCCTGTGTCGATAATACACACTTTACGGGCACTGGTATCAGACTGGAAAAGTTGGTTTGCCTGAACCATGTTGTAACCGTAAGGTGTGGTCTGCGCCATCAGGTGGCGTTTTGGATCGGGAGCAACCTCAATGTCTTTGTTTTTCATAAGCGCATTGAGTGCTTTCTTGTTAAGCGTTACCGACGCCATACCATGGCGTGACATTACTTTATGTGTTTTACCACCTACACGCTGAATGGCCGATTTCACTGATGCTACTGACATCGCCCGCGGATTGGCTTTGCTGGTAGTCTCCAGGCCAGATTCTGTTTCTTCAGCAATACCTGTCTTGAAGGTCACAATATAGCGCTCTTCCGCGCCACCCCTTGCATTGCGCTGGAGCGCCCGAAGTTCTTTCAAATCTAATGGTGTTAGGGGCGATGACGCTACCTTGATCGGACCTGCGTCGCTGGTTTCAGTAATCGCATTCGCCGACAGAGCAATTAAGCTTAATGACGTTGCAATAAGGGTTTTGGTTGGAAATGTGTATGATTTGGACATTTATTTTCCTGTCTTGTCGTTATTTTTTCCCACTCGCTCTCTGCGGAGCGCTACTTCGGGGTGTTTAACCGGCCTGTGCACGCCATTTCAGATGGCTTTATTGTTTTTCCTTTGCCGTTCCGTCGACTAAAAAATCGGCTAAATGAAACGGCGATACGCAAGCGTTGTAAAAGCTACTTTTGCTAAGCAGCACGAAATCTATACTACGGATAGGTGGGGGCTGTAACGTATAACGTCGCATAATCTCGTATCGGAATAGACACGTATTACAGGGGTGAGTATTTCGCTGCGAGATACAGCAACAGGGCGGTACAGACAGATAGGCGTCACTTAATATTTAAATTCATAAAAATGAAATAAAAACAGATTTATAGGTGGCGTGGATAAATTTTCAGAAATTTTTTAGCAAGGGCGAAATAATACTTTGCAAAAAATCTGCTTTATTCAGCAAAGAGAAGAGGAGTATTAGAGCAGACCAATTAAACACTTCTATTGCTGGCAATTTTCGTTAAAATGCTGTGTATGTATACAGTGTGGTGGCGATGTGCGGAAAATCATTCACGTTGATATGGATTGCTTCTACGCGGCAGTTGAGATGCGTGATAATCCGTCGTTAACCCATAAGCCCATAGCTATTGGCGGCAGCTCTGACCGCCGTGGCGTTATTTCTACCTGCAACTACCCTGCGCGTAAATACGGTGTACGTTCGGCTATGGCTACCGCTTATGCGAAACGTTTGTGCCCTGATCTCATTCTCGTACCTGGCCGCATGGATGTTTACGTTAGAGAAAGCCAGAAAATCCGCGAAATATTCAACGATTACACCGATCTCATCGAACCCTTATCACTCGATGAAGCCTACCTTGATGTCACACACACGCGCTTGTTTAATGGCAGCGCCACGTTAATCGCTGAAGATATTCGCCGGCGAATCAAGCAAGAGCTGAATCTAACCGCGTCTGCTGGTGTCGCTCCTTGTAAGTTTGTAGCCAAAGTTGCCAGTGATGAAAACAAGCCCGATGGCCTGTGTGTGATCACGCCGGACAAACTCGATAGTTTCGTTCGTGCCATGCCATTGGCTAAAATTCCCGGGGTAGGTAAGGTGACGCAACAAAAGTTGCAGCGCTTGGGTTTGCATAATTGTGCTGACGTGCGGAAATACCCCTTCGAGCGTTTGCAAAAGGAGCTGGGGAAATTTGGCACCGTGTTGTGGAATCGTGCTCACGGTATTGATGATCGTGATGTTAATACCACTCGGGAACGCAAATCCATAGGTGTTGAACGTACCTTTAGCACAGATTTACACTCGCTAGAGGAGTGCCGGGACGTTATCCCTGCGTTGTGGGAGAAAATGCAGCAACGAATAGCGTCACATTTACAGAAATCTGGCGCAAAACGCTGCCTCATACGCTCGCAGGGTGTTAAGCTAAAATTCCAGGATTTTCAACAGACCACAGTAGAGCACCGGCATCACGATATTGAAGCGCCTTTCTTTTATGAACTCCTCGACGAAGCCTGGCAGCGTTCAAGGGGAAGAGGTGTGAGGCTGGTGGGTATTCATATTGGTCTGGCTGACGGAACATCTGTTGAACAATTAAAGCTACCTTTGGAGGATGACTAAGGTGCCAAACAGCATTAAACCCGGAACTTATCAGCATTATAAAGGCAACTTTTATACTGTTATTGGTGTGGCTACCCATTCCGAAGACGAAACTAAATTGGTCGTCTATCGCCCCGAATACGGCGACAGAGCGTTGTGGGTAAGACCACTGGAGATGTTTGTTGAGAATGTAGAGGTTGATGGCGAAGCTGTACCGAGATTTCGTTATGTTGACGAGCATAATCCGGACTAACGGATACCGTTGAAGCGACATCAGGTAAACCTGAACTGCAAATGCACTGTTCATTTGTAAGCTACGTATCAGCCATAACACACGTAAACAGGGAAAGAAGATGATATTTCCAGTTAAACAAAAAATTAATTCGTTGATAGCGGTAGTCACGCTTATTGGCTGCACAGGTGGCGCATTCGCTCAGGATTTTGATAACGTTAAAATAAAAGATACGCCGCTGCGCGGTTCAGTGCATATGTTTGAAGGCGCCGGTGGCAATATCGGCGTATCTGCCGGTGAAGACGGTATTCTCATTATTGATGATCAGTTTGCGCCACTGGCTGAAAAGATTGCGGCCGCACTGAAAGAATTGGGTAACGATGCACCTAAATATCTGGTAAATACCCATTTCCACGGCGACCACACTGGCGCCAACGCATTCTTCCACGACCACAAAGACAGCACAATTTTCGCCCACGAAAATGTGCGTGTTCGTTTGGCGTCAGATGAAAAAGTTGCTCCGGGCGCGTTGCCCGTGGTGACGTTCGCAGATGGCATTACCATTCACTTTAATAACGAAACCCTCAACGTTTTTCACCTCGAACACGGTCATACCGATGGCGATAGTGTGGTGTGGTTTAAAGAGCCGAATGTCATGCACACTGGTGATCTGTTCTTCAATAAACGATTTCCGTTTATTGATTTAAGTTCCGGTGGCAGCGTTGATGGATACGTGGCGGCGGTGAAAACCTTACTGGGTAAAATTGATGACGATACCATCATTATTCCCGGTCATGGCCCGTTGGCAGACAAAGCTGACTACGAAAACTTTCTCGCGATGATTGAAGAAACCCGCAGCACAGTAGAGAAAATGAAAGCGGATGGACTCACTCAGGAGCAGGCAATTGAAAAAGGCCTGGGTAGCCAGTGGGACAGTTGGAGCTGGAACTTCATCAGTACAGAAAAGTGGATAAAAACACTTTGGTAAGTTTATCAAAAGGAGGTGTAAAACCTCTTTTTTGTTAATAATAAATAACTTATCGCAACATTGTAGATGTCAGTAAATACTATTGCATAGTGGGGATGGAAATCATCTTTTTACCGTTGTAAAGCAATTGTAAAAAGAGTTTTGAGTTGATAATCTCAATTTTCGCTGTTCAGCATAGCCGCTGAGAACATAACATTTCAGTGCAAAGTGCCGGACGTAGTACGAAATCTCCTTCACATGGAAGTATTGCATGAACAAACTACTGGTATTTATTCTTGTGCTATTTGCCGTTGCCGGCTGTAAATCTACACCCGATTACCTGAACACTAAAAGTCTTGTTACTAATTATCAGACGGTTGGTCTGGTCAGTTTTGATGTGCCTGAAGGTCTTGAATACTTTGCCCCAAAACTAAAACAATTCTATAAGCCACGCATTGAAACCAAGCTGGCAGAGGCGGGCTTCAAAACCGTGGATGCCAGCAGCTTCTACAAACGCCTGAAAGAACTGAAAAAAGAAACCCCTGACCTCTACAATTCGAATACGGGTCAGATAAATGAAGCTTTGTATGACCAGTTATATAATCAGGCATTGAGAGAAACGAAGGAAAAACTCAATGTTGATATCTTTCTGTTTGCCGGAATTGATATCACGCAGGCTCACTTCTCAAATAACTTCCTGCTGGGCTACACCGCAGACTGGTATGGACAATCAGAGGACTTTCTGGAGGATGGAGTCGATGCCGGTGATGTACTTGGATCTTTCTTCGTTGAGAAGACCGGGCACCTCCCAGGTGCGTACATTTACCTGAGTTTTAAAGACACAGAGTATAAAGATCTGTCTTTTGTCGGCGGTGGTATTGAGTTGCTGGCCCGCTTTGATGATGACGGCAATGCCAAAATGAAAACGGTCGAATACCTTTTTGATGATGAAGCGCAATTGGCGAACGCACTGGATCTCGCGTTCACGCATCTCGCTAATATTAAGCAGCGCAAGAAGTAATGAAAAACCTAATCATTGCTGGCATGCTTCTGCTGGGGATAACCGGATGTAAAACGCTGGAGCCAATATTCTTTGATCCCAGGATAACGTCTCCGGCAATCGAACTGCCCGTTGATGAAAGCCAATCTGACGGTGTGCACTTTGTAATGCTGCCCCCCGCATTTACTGACCCGTTTTCACCCTATACCCGGCAGTTTATTGCTGATTCCGCTGAATTTCTGGCTAAGAAGCAATTACAAAACCACCAGGCAGAAACCCAGCAGCACTTTTATAGTGCTGCTGGTTCACAAGGGGGATTGTACAGTTCTGCGACTGGAATGCTTGATGCTGGAGTGTTGAATTACGCCATTAAGAAAACCGCCTCTGACCTTTTTGAATCAGACCCTGACGTTCAGGGCATGGCTTTTATTCATCCTTACAGAGAAAATATTGAGCGAGTTAATGGTCTTGCAGTCTGGGAAAATACAGAACAAAAACAATCGGTAATACCTGGAACTACCCGGGCTACAGGCTCAGCGGTTACCCTAAAAGTGAATTATATTCTTCGCAATGGTGAAGTGGTTTCACGGCGAGTGGGGCTTGATGCTGATGAAGCGCAATTCGTGTCGGTAGGAAAATACCGCAATATCGTAGCGTATGTATTGTCTCCGCTACTGCCACCTTCGTAACATAAAAAGTGGGTTCAGTGTTCATAACACAACACTGAACCCACTTTGTTTATTCAGGTAGTCTCGGGTTGTTTTCTTTAAACACCTGAATACCTGCACTCCAAGTTTCCAGTACCTGGGTTTTCCAGATATCTTGTGCTGGAATATCGAAAATATCCCGATCGACAAGAATGAAATCCGCCCATTTCCCCGGCGTTAATGAGCCTAAAGTGTCTTCCATGTGCGCGGCATAAGCGGCATCCAGCGTAAAGCCCCGGAAAGCCTGTTCAACTGTCATGGCTTCATGGGCGTACCAGCCTGCAACCGGCTGATTGTTGCGATCTTGTCGGGTAACCGCTGCATGCAAACCGTAGAATGGGTTTGCCAGTTCTACCGGGAAGTCTGAGCCCAGCGGAATAGGAATGCCTGAATTTAGCAATGTCTTCCATGCATAGGCGCCTTCCATGCGATCTTTACCTAAACGGTCTTCTGCCATGTTTTTATCACTGGTCGCGTGAGTCGGCTGCATAGAAGGCAGTATGTTAAGTTCAGCAAAGCGAGAGAGGTCGTCAGGGTGAATAACCTGAGCATGTTCGATACGGTTTCTGAAATCCCGGTTCGGGAATGTCTTCATCGTGGTTTCAAACTGATCCAGTGCCATCCTGTTAGCACGATCGCCGATGGCATGAAAGTTAAGCTGAAACCCTGCTCCGAGTACTTTTGAGAAAAGAGGCGCCATTTCTTCAGGCTGAGTGAGCAACAAACCGGATTGGTGTGGATCATCGCTATAAGGTGCTAATAATGCGGCGCCGCGACTGCCCAGTGCGCCGTCGCCGTACGCTTTTACGCTACGAATGAAGAGGAAGTCGTCAGCACTGCGAACCGGTCCGTTATCTAACATGCTATCAAGGTCGTCGTCGGTGGCGCTGATCATGGCATAAATGCGCACCGGTAGTGTCTGCTCTGCAGCCCGAGCGAGGTAGAAATCATACACGGAATGGGGCACACCAGCATCGTGCATAGCCGTTATCCCCACAGACAATAAGTGTTGCCCTGCCGCATCAAGTTGCTGCTGGTATAACGTTGCTCCTGCCTTAGGCATCACCTTTTCCATTAGTCCGATGGCGTTGTCAATGAGTACCCCGGAAGGGTTGCCATCGTTATCGCGGACGATTTTTCCGCCCACTGGATCGGGCGTATCTTTGGTAATGCCTGCTAATTCCAGTGCTTTGGTGTTGGCCCATCCTGCATGCGCATCTACCCGGGTCAGCCATACGGGACGGTTGCTGATTTCAGCATCCAATATCGCTGCGGTAGGAAAACTACGATCCGGCCAGACTTCCTGGTTCCAGCCGCTGCCGAAAATCCATGCTTGCTTCTGATGTGCAAAGGCATAGGCTGCGGCTTTCTTGGCAGCATCTGCAGCACTACGGCTGTCTCGTACATCCACTTCTAACAAACTGCTGCCGAGGCCCAGCAAGTGCCCATGGGCGTCTATCAAGCCGGGCAACATCACATTACCATCGCCATCGACTACCGCATCAGCGCGCATGCTCGTTGGATCAAGGGTTTTAACCTTGCCATCCTCAATAAGAATTGACGAAAACGATATTAGCTTACCACTATCATCAAGGGTGTAGCCCGACACGTTCTTTACCAGTGTGGTATCGGCCAATGCTGTGGATGCTGAAAACAGCAGCGACAACACACTTATCCGCCAGGTATTTTTATTTTTCATTATTGTTCCTGTTCTGTGAGGTTAGGGGGTTGAAGCAAGTAATCCGAGCTCCAGATTTTATGCATACTTTGTTGACTAATGTTTCCGCCAGTAAGAATAACAACCGCAGTTTGACCCGGTGGCACTTCGAGGGACCACGATACCACTGCAGACATGGAAAGGGCGCTGGTGGGCTCCACATGGATTTTGAGCAGATGCTGGAGCCATTGCGTCCAGTAAGCAATTTGAACTTCATCCACTTCGTAGAAATCGTCTAATTGCTGCAGCAAGGGGAATGTGTGCAAACCGACAGAGGGCGTTGCTGCACCATCTGCCAGAGTGTCTGCCGGGCCGGGAAGCGATTCAATAATGCCACTTTGCAATGAACGGGATGCGTCGTTAGCAGCTTGCGGTTCTGCACCTATCACTTTTGCGTTTGGCGCGAGTCCACGGGCGGCAAGTAACGTTCCCGATATCAGGCCGCCACCACCGCACGGCGCAAAAATAGCATCGACCTTTCCTGCATCCTCAATGGCTTCCATACAAGCGGTACCTTGCCCAGCGATAATATCAGGATGATCAAAAGGCGGGATCCAAATTGTCCCCGCTTCTTTTGCCGCCTCTGCCACAGCCGCATCAGCCTGCGGGCGGGTGGGAAACAGCTTTAGCTCTGCCCCGTAACTTTTGGTCGCCGCGGCTTTTACTGCAGAGATGTTCTCGGTTGAATAAATGCACGCCGGTATATCGAATTGCGACGCTGCAAATGCCACCGCCTGAGCATGATTGCCTGAACTGTTGGCTACGATTTTTTCGGGCAATGCGCCTTGTTCGGCCAACTTGCTTAGAAAATTCATCGCGCCGCGTAGTTTAAAGGCGCCCGTGGTTTGCAGACATTCAACTTTAAATAAAATGCGCTGGCCCAACCAGCGGTTCAACAGTGAAGACTCCAACAGTGGCGTGCGTAGCACCTTGCCTTTTATTCGCGCTGATGCAGCCTGAACATCACTAAATTCAGGTAGTTGAATTGCTGACACAAAATTCTCCGAAGTGGGTAGCGTTGTTGCGATATACGTTATCACTTTTTCCGCCAGGGCTGTGAATTAATAAAAAATTCATACTTCTGACGTATTTTAGCAAGCACTTACATAGTCGAGCCGTCATGTCATGCAACAACAAAAACAAAGCAGGGTTTACTTACTCCCGGTAATTTTATTTCTGCTGCTCAGTATGTTGTTCATTTCTGCAGGTGTGTATCTGGTGAATGACGATCGCACGTCTCGTGTATCCAAAGCGCGTTCCTTGGCTAAGCAGGTGGTGAATAGTCTGGAGCTGTTTTCCACTGAGCGCCGACAGGCCATGATTAACTTAATGCAGGCCTGGCCGGCATTCTCCCCAAATGAAATTGATTGGTTTAATGTGCAAGCTGTATCGCTGATGAATATTCAGCATGGTTACACGTCTTTATCTCTGGTCGATAATAGTGGTCTTGTGCGCTGGATTTCGCTGCCAAGAAATCATGCGCAAAGTGTGTCGAAACTGGCAAATGATGGCGGCATTCCAATCCGCTCTGGGTTACCTTCGCTTAGCCCTTCAGAACAATTTCAAAGTGTGCTGCGTCGCTCTGACAAAACCGGCCATTATTTTTTGATATACGGCAGGGCCATCAGTAGTCAGCAACCCGAACTGGGTTTCGTTGTGGCTACCTTCGATATCAGCGAAACGTTAAATGTGATTATGGGGGAACTCGTTGGCCCTCAGTTTAATTTCATGTTGCTGGATAAGAATAGTCATGTACTGGAAGCAGGGGATTTTGTGGAAGATGGCTCTGTAATATCTATCTCAGATATTCAATTTCTTGGCCGTCAGTGGTCTTTGCGTATTCAGAGTCGTCCCGCAACATTTAACCCCGGGTTTTTAATTGGCGTTGTTGGAGTATTGATGTCGTTGCTAGTGAGTTGGGTCTTCCATAAGCAACTCAAAGGTGCGATGAATTTAACGCAAAGTCAGCAACTTTACCGTACAGCCAGTGATGCGGCGCTGGATGCACTGTTAATTTATCAGTTGCACAATGGCGAGTTCGTGCTCCTCGAAGCCAATCGCATGAGCTTTACAATGTTTCCCTATCTTCAGGGTGAGGCCGTATCTGCCACGCTTCATGAACATATGCGTTTGCTGGGTCATGAATCGCTCACTGAGGCCGGGCGAAAGGTGGTATTTACTGGCGAGCCATTTGAAGGCTTCCTTAAGGTTGAATGTGCGTCGGTACCTTCTGAATGCTTGAAAGTGCAAATGGTTAAGGCGGACAAAACGTTGGCAATGACCTTTCGCGATGTCACTACTGAACAGGTGTTACAGAAAGAGGTCAGCTGGCAGGCCAGTCACGATCAGCTTACTGGTCTGTTAAACCGCTACGCTTTCGACAGCGAACTAAAAACGTTACTTGAGCAGGTCAAGCAAGGCGAAAAGACCGGCGTAATGTGCTTTATCGATATGGACCGCTTTAAACTGGTAAACGACAGTTGCGGGCATCCGGCGGGTGACAAACTGCTCAAGGAAGTGGCCGAGCTTTTTGCGTCTCACCTTGAACCTACTGATTTGCTGGCGCGAATTGGTGGTGATGAGTTCTGTATTATTTTTGCTGGCCAGACAATCACTCAGGCAACGGCAAAGCTGGATATTATATTAGAGGCCATAGCGAGTTACCGATTCATTCACGAAGATCGTCTTTTCTATGTTGGCGCCAGTATTGGCGTGATTGCTATCGACCAGGAAAGTGGCTCTGCTGCTGAACTAATCAAAGCGGCTGACAACGCTTGTTATCAGGCTAAATATCAAGGGCGGAATCGTTATATCGTGGTGGATTCGCTGAATAGTTTGCCGGATGCCCATAGTGAAAGCAACGTCTTGCAAATTGTCCACAGGGCGCTGCGGGAACATAAATTCGAGCTCTATAGTCAGTCAATTGTGCCAATGACCACGGTAGAGGCTGACCTGCAACATTATGAGATTTTGCTGCGTTTACCCGATGGACAGGGCGGATTAATCAGTCCAGGGCTGTTTATTCCGTTAGCTGAGCGTCACGGCTTGATGAATTTAATAGACGGCTGGGTTGTCGACCAGACACTGACCACGCTCGAAGCCTATCCTGAGCATTTGGAGCATCTTGGTAAGGTCGCCATAAACTTGTCTGGCTTAACGTTAGGTGACCCGGCAAAACTCGACCATATCGTCAAGCGAGTGATGACGTCGAAAGTGCCCGCGCATAAGATTTGTTTTGAAATAACCGAAACCGCAGCGGTCACCAATATCAGCGCAGCGAAACACTTTATTCATACTTTGCGAGAAAAAGGCTGCCTGTTTGCTTTGGATGATTTTGGTGCGGGCATGTCTTCGTTTACTTATCTGAAAAATCTGGATGTGGATTTCGTCAAAATAGACGGTTCGTTTGTGAAAAACATGGCCAGCGACAGTATTGATCATGAAACAGTAAAAGCCATCAATGCCATCGCGCAAAGTATGGGCAAGCAAACTATCGCCGAATTTGTTACCGACGATGCTACCTGCAAGGCGCTTAAAGCACTGAATGTGGATTTTGGGCAGGGTTTCGCACTCGGGAAGCCATTACCATTAATGAACAGATTACAAAGCCGTGATAATGTAAGTCGACTTCGTGCGTGAACAGTAAAAAGGAGAGCACATGGGTTTATTTGATGCGTTACTCGGCAATGCCAGCGAAACTGATCCACAGGCGGTGGGTGAAGAGCTAGCGCCTGTATTAGGCAATGGTGAAACTGTTGTAAGTGCTTACAAACTGGTGAGAGACCTGATTGTCTTTACTTCGGGCCGACTCATCCTGATTGATAAGCAAGGACTCACAGGCCGCAAAGTGAATTATCACTCTATTCCTTATAAGTCTATTACCCAGTTTGTGGTAGAAACGGCAGGCCATTTCGACACCGACTCTGAGCTTAAAATTTGGGTTTCAGGGCAGGACCAGGCGATTGAAGTTGAACTAAGTAAAAACGCTGCGCAAGGTGTGCAGCATCAGTTAGCGAATCGATTGTTCGGCTGATGAGTAAAACGAAAATAGAGAAACGGGCTGCAATTTAGCAGCCCGTTTTTAGTTTAGTCTTTTTCCGGATGCAAATTCCGGTTGAAGAAATTAGTGATTGTTTTGTACAAGTGAATGCCGGTCTGCTTACCACGAATGCTGTGTTTTTTACCCGGGTAATCCATTGTTTCAAACGGAATTGCCATGTCCTGTAAATGTTTGTACAGCTTGGTGCTGTGAGTAAACAGAACGTTGTCATCTGCCATGCCATGATAAATCAGCAGATCACCTTTTAGATCTTTCGCATAAGGGAACACACTTGATGCTGTATAGGCATCGTCGTCGGTTTTCGGGTTACCCATATAACGTTCGGTGTAGTGGGTATCGTATAGACGCCAGTCAGTGACCGGCGCGCCGGAAACGCCCGCTGCAAAATAATCACCTGCCTGGAACATGGTCATTAAGGTCATGTATCCACCGTAGCTGTGGCCATGTACGCCGATACGGTCTGCATCTACGTAAGGTAGCGTACGCAGGAATTTCACCCCGGCAACTTGATCCTGTACTTCAATAGAGCCCATTTTCTTGAAAATCGGGTCTTCAAAGGCTTTACCGCGATAGTTAGAACCACGGTTATCGATGCTGAATACCACGTAACCCTGGTCAACCCAGTATTGCATCAGCAGTCCACGGTTGCCCGCCCAACTATTAGTTACTACTTGGGCGTGTGGACCACCGTAAAGGTAAACAATAACCGGATGCTTCTTCTCAAGGTTTTCAGGCTTGTAAAGGCGATAGAAAAGCTCTGCGCCATCATCAGCTTTGAAGCTGCCAAACTCAGGTTTTGTCCAGCTGTCCATGTATGGCGCCAGCGGATGATTTTCATCAATGGCGTTTTCTTCCAGCCAGGTAAGCTGTTCGCCATCGGCCTTATGCAGGCTGACCTGTGCAGGATGATTAATCGTCGACATGCTATCTACATAGATTGAAGCATCTGACGAGAAGGTGATGTTATGGAAACCGTTTTCCTGAGAAATACGGGTGATGTCGCCACCGGCCAGTGGTACGCGATACAGATGACGCTCCAGTGGGGTGTCTTTACGGCCGGTAAAGTAAACTTCGCCAGCTTTCTTATCTACTGCAACCACATCGTCAACCACCCAGTCGCCTTTGGTTAGTTGGCGAACCTGTGAGCCGTCGTTGTTGTACAAATAAAGATGTTTAAAGCCATCGCGCTCAGACGCCCAGATAAACTGGTTGCTGTCGCTGAGGAAACGCAGGTCGTCGTTCAAGTTTACCCAGGTGTCGCTGCTTTCTTTCAGCAACACTTTTTGCTTCTTAGTAGACAGATCGTAAGCGCGCAGTTCAAGTTGCTGTTGGTCACGGCTCTGCCATTGATAGGTGAATACGCTTGAGTCTGGCATCCAGTTACCACGGGCCAGGTAGATATCTTTGTTCTTACCCAAATCAATCCACTGACGCTCGCCACTTTCAATGTTCTGAACGGCTAACGTGATTTCTACGTTTGGGGTACCGGCAGAAGGGTACTTCTGTTCAATGGTTTTGATGTTGTCGGCATAAATCTCGGAACGGGTGATCACTTCAACCGGCGATTCATCCACACGGGTGAAGGCAATATAGCTTTCATCCGGCGACCACCAGTAGCCAGTCATCCGGCTCATCTCTTCCTGGGCCACGAATTCGGCCATACCGTACTTAATATTACCGCCACCGCCTTGAGTTATGGCGGTTTCCTTGCCAGTAGCAATGTGTTTAACATACAGGTTTTGGTTGCGGATATAGGCAATGTAATTGCCCTTGGGCGACAAGGTGATGTCGGTTTCAAACGCGTCGGTATCAAGCAGTTGCTTGGCCCCTTCTTTACCCAACTGATGATAGAATACATCGCCACCAAGTGGGAACAGCAGGGCTTTACCATCGGCTGACCACTGATAGCTTACAATACCACTACCAGAAAGACGCATGCGCTCACGGCGGGCTTTTTCTTCATCAGACAGCTCGCCATCGCCTTGTGCCAGGGTTGCTGAGTCGAATAACATGCGGGTTTCACCTGAATTAATGTGGTATTCCCACAAATCCAGTTGGTCGTAATCGGTTTCTTTACCGCGTAGAAAGGTTACGCGTTGGCCGTCAGGAGAGACTTTCAGCGAACGCGGCGCACTGCCTTCCAATGAGGGCGAATCGTAAATTCGTTCGATGGTAAGATCTTTGGCATGAGCCAGTGAACTGAGCATGAGGGCTCCCAGTAATAAAGTTTTTTTCATTTGTTATCTTCGGCTTTGTCTTAGATGCTAGTTATTATTTGTTGTGATTATAGAGGATGACATAAGGTGCATGGCAATAAAACTGCTTTGGTGCTGGGTGCGACAGGATTAGTGGGAAAGGCGTTGGTTCGCCAGTTACTTGTCGATCCTCGCTATACCAGTATCACCCTGCTGGTTCGTCGTCCTTTACCTGCGAGTTTATTCAGCGATCCAGCGGGAAAGCTGAATCCCATTGTTATCGATTTCGACGCATTGCAGGACTACCAGGGCTATTTCAGTGTGAGTCACGTGTACTGCTGTTTGGGGACCACGATGAAAATCGCAGGTTCGAAAGCGGCGTTTCGGAAGGTTGATTTTGAATACGTGCACATTGCGGCCCAGTTAACCCGTGCTCAGCGCGCGGAAAGTTTTGTTTGGATCTCCTCTGTGGGTGCCGATGCAAAAAGCGCTAACTTTTATTTGCGGGTAAAAGGTGAGTTAGAAAATGCGCTGATGCGTATGCCGCAATTACCCAATGCAGCAGCCGTTAGGCCATCTTTATTGTTGGGCGAAAGAACAGAATCGCGACCTGCTGAAGATATCATGCAAGCTTTGGCGCCCATGCTGGGGAAACTCATGGTGGGGCCGCTTAAAAAGTATCGCCCAGTGACGGCCGCCGACGTCGCGCGTAAAATGATTACCCTGCAACATTTTGAATAAATGGAAAAAACAGAGATGAGCCGTGGGTTTCGCTGTAAACAATTCACCGTGAAGCAGGATAACTGCGCAATGAAGGTGAATACCGATAGCATGATCCTTGGCAGCTGGGCAGACCCCGGTAACAGCACACATATTCTCGATATTGGTACCGGTAGTGGAATACTGGCGCTGATGATGGCGCAGAAATCTCAATCTCAGGCTCACGTTACGGCGGTTGAGCTAGATAGTGCTGCCTGCGTGCAGGCTGATGAAAACATTGCTAACAGCCCGTGGGCAGCGAGAATGAATGTGTTATCAGGCGATGTTGCGAAGCTAGCTATACCCAAGCAATTTGATTGCATTATTACCAACCCACCTTATTTTGCATCGATAAACGATACGTCGAATGCTTATGATTCCCTTACGCCATCCCGGGCAGCGGCCAGGTTAGAAAATAGTCTGTTACCGCAGACACTCATGGACGTCGTAAAACGCCAATTATCTGACTGTGGTGTGTTTTATTGCCTCTATCCCATCGAACGAGAAGCTCACGTCACAGATGTCGCCAAAAGCGCAGGGCTTGGGCTTGTGGCCCGTCTTTCCGTGAGCGCTGTTACCAACAAAATGCCTTATCTGGTAGCGCTTAAATTCACCCATCTGCAAATGTGCACGAAAAATGCACTATCCACTACAGATCTGGTGATCAGGGATGTAGCCGGCGAATATACGCCAGCATTCCGTCACTTGTGCCAGGAATTCTATTTAAAGTTCTGACTGATTATTGAACAGTCATGTTCAATGTTATAGATTGATATATGTAACGGTCATTATTAGAATTTCCCAAATCCGGCACTGCTGGAACATTTTAAAGGGTGGGAGCCTCCAATTATGTCGTTCGATAACTTTCCGCTGCAGGAAGGTTCGGCTGAAGATACTTCTGGAATGAATAACGCAGAAGCCTCGACAGAAGGCTTTGTAGGCAACACGGTATCGCAGCTTAGAACTCTTTGGCAGCAACGGCTTTGCTTATTTCGCGATGCCGAAAAATCACTACAGAAAGCTAAGCGCCTGATGGCAGCATGGATGGTTGTTGTCGTTGCTGGCTTTTCGATGCTCAGTTTTTCATTATTTGTGGCGCCCGTAACCTCTGAGTGGATGTTCGCTGGTGGATTCATTGCATTTGCCATGGGTATGATTTTTCAACCATTTTGTTATGTTTGGGTGAAGCAACAACGCAAACATCGCGATGCATTATCACGACGGTTTTACGTCAGTAATCATGAAGTGGAAATTACCGACAGTCATCTGGTGTTAATTAACCGCGGGAATTACGCAGCAGTTACTCAGGTTCCCATACTGGAGCACTAAATTGTCTCAAGTTAGAGAAAGCGGTGTCCGTTCCTGGGGGCTCAGCCTACTATTTGTTGCCGGATTATCCTTACTCACCTTTTTATTATTGATTCCGATGGACTCCGGCTCACAATTGCTGGCGTCTATGGTGATCCTGATCATCGTTCATCTCTGCTCGCAGGAATCAAAAGCCTATCACCGCTACCAACAATGGTTTCGTATGGTGGCTATGTTTCTGGGATTAGCGCTCACAGTTCGATACCTGATGTGGCGCGGACTTTATACACTTACTGCGGTGGATTTATTTTCTCTGATAGCAGTTTGGTTGCTGTTTCTGGCAGAGATTTACGCAGGTATTACCCATATTATGGGATGCATGGTCAACGCTTTGCCTTTGAGTCGGCCTCTGAAAACCATTCGCGACTTGCCTGATAGTGCGTTACCCACTGTGGATGTACTTATTCCAACCTATAATGAAGGTGCACACCTGCTTGAGATCACCCTTCGGGCCGCGCTGATGCTTGACTACCCGGAAAGTAAGTTGGCCATACATCTGCTCGACGATGGCAGCACCGAACAGAAGATAACGCAATCAGATGCGCAGGGGTCTGCTGCCGCGAAAGCCCGCAAGGCTGAGTTAAGTGCCCTATGCGAGCGGCTTGGCGTGCACTATCACACCCGCAAACTGAACCACCATGCAAAAGCGGGCAACATCAACGACACCTTGCTCGAAACCAACGGCGAATTGGTAGTGATTCTTGATGCAGACCATGTGCCGACAAGAGATTTTCTGGATCACACCGTGCCCTGGCTGGTGGAAAACGAGAAAGTCTTTCTGGTACAAACGCCACACTTCATGGCAAATCCCGACCCTGTTGAGCGTAATTACTTTTCCGCCTTTAGCCGCATGCCATCAGAAAACGATATGTTTTACGGCACGATTCAACGTGGCCTGGATTTTTGGTCTTCGTCGTTTTTCTGTGGTTCTGCAGCGGTGCTTCGTCGCGCGCACTTAATGGAAGTCGGTGGTTTGTCGGGTGACTCCATCACCGAAGATGCTGAAACTGCGTTCGATCTGCACGCTTTAGGATATGAGTCTGTTTACGTTGATCGGCCTATGGTGAGTGGATTAGCACCAGAAACCTTCGATGCTTTTGTCACCCAGCGTATGCGTTGGGCGCAGGGAATGACACAAATTCTGCTACTCAAAAAGCCCTTCATGGAACGTCAGTTGAGTTGGCATCAGCGAATCGGTTACATGAGTTCCATTTTGTTCTGGTTGTTTCCCTTCGCGCGGATCATCTTTTTGCTCATGCCACTGGCTTACTTGGTGTTTGACCTTCAGGTGTATCACGCGTCCATGGCAGATATTTTTGCATACACCGTCCCTCACGTTATGGCCACCTACATGCTGTCGACCATGTTGTTCGGTAAAACCCGATGGCCCTTGGTATCTGAACTTTATGAAATTTTGCAGTGTATTTTTACCTTAAGAGCGCTCATGAGAGTGTTTAGAAATCCTAGGGCGCCGTCGTTTGTCGTTACGCCCAAAGGGGAGAATTTGACTCGTACCTTTATTTCGCCGTTGTCTGGGGTTTTCTATTCATTATTAATTCTGGTGACCGTTGCAATGGCGGCGGGCATACTTAAGATGATATACGAGCCGCTAACCCGGGAGCTTACAGCCGTAGTTTTGGCCTGGAATTGTTTCAACTTTATCCTGTTGATTAGCGTTTTAGGCGTGTTGGTTGAACGCAAACAGGTTCGTGAGCAGGCCAGGCTTCCTGCCAACGACGAGGTCAGTTTGGTCGATACTGCTGGCAAGGCGTGGCCCGGCCATCTCATGGATTTGTCTTTGGGCGGTGCGAGAGCACAAATTGCTGGTGATTTGAGTGCATTGCAGAATCAGGTGTTGTTGCGCACGCAACGAGAAGGCGATATTGAGCCTGTTCTTTTGCCCGCCAGTATATTAGAAGTATCACCTCAACGGCAGCAAGTACGCATTCAATTCAACCGTGACACGCAGCACATCGGGAATGTTATCCGCTTTGTATTAGGCGATAGCCGCCGTTGGCAAAGTTTTCAGCGGCGTCGAACAAGACCCATTTCTTATTGGTTTGGTGTGAAGCATGTAGTCAGCGTAAGTATCAGCCCTGCAATTCAACATTTTTATCTGCAAAGCCGCCGTTTGTGGCGGAAATTGCGAACAGCGAAGGAAGGCACTTAATGGCACAGCGATTTTTCTTTTTACTGGTTTTTATCGCTTCAGTTTTTCAGGTTCAGGCGCAACAAACCCATACGGTCAGATTATCTGAACTTTATGCCGGTGACAGCACATTGCGGCTGGAGGGCGCGATGGCAGAGTTTGACCTTTCTGTTCCGTTGGCTGGTGGCTTAGTAGTAGAAAAAGCCACGCTGGATATGCGTGCAGTGAACTCAATCGCCTTGCTCAAGCAGCGTTCGGTAATGGCTATTCGTTTCAATAACGCCACCATATTTCAACAGGCCTTAGACCCTCAATTGCCGAATTTTCGTCCGCAGGTCGATATTCCCGCTGAACTTTGGCGAGAGGGTTATAACACGCTAACCTTCGTGGTTGCTCAGCACTATGCCAATCAATGTGTCGACAATGCTGCCCCGGAATTATGGAGCGAAATTGATTTATTCCGTTCGGTGATTTCTATGACTACGCAGCCTGGAAGTGGCCCTACTGTTGTTGGTGATATCAGCGACTTGTTTAATGCCGGCATTGGTCGTCAGCAATCTGTAACACTTTATACCTCAAGCAATGTCGAGCAGGGCATTTTATCCGATGCATTGCCCGTGGTTGCACAGGCGCTGGCACTTCGTGCCGACTATCAGCAATTAGCCATTAAGCACGATATTTTAAGTGATGTCTCTGGAATTCCAGCGCCATCAGTCCCTTGGTCTGAAGAAGAGCTCGCCGAATTAGCGCGCAGTAGCCATTATCTGTCAGAGCAAGACACCGGCAAGCTTCACGTACTGGTGGGAACGGTATCATCGCTCCGGGAAAACCTTTCTGAGCAGACGTATAACAAGGTCAGTGGGGCATATTTGGGGGTTGAAACCACGCCTGCTGTCGAAATTGACGATGAAATACGCGTGCCGGCATCCCACCGGTTAATTGTGTCAGGGACCAACGGTGATCAGGTTATGCTGGCAGCAAAAGCATTGGCCCTGATGGACGATGGTCTTAACCAGGATGCTTCAGTGGTGATTGATGACGTGCGGGCGAGCAGTGATGATGCCCTGCTGAAAGCCGATACCTTGACACCCGGCGAGAGCTATTCGCTGGCCGATATGGGAGACGGTGGTGCGGAATACCGCGGGGAAACATCGACAACCAAACGCATTCAGTTCTCCTTGCCCGCCGATTTCTATGTGCCTGAAAATGCCTCGGTCACGCTGCTATTGAATTTCGCCTATGGTGCCGCGTTTGGTCAGGGGTCGATGATGAATGTGCTGATTAATGGCGAGTTGGTGCATGGTTTGCCGCTGACCAATCCTTACGGTGAGTCATTTAGCCAGTATCAGTTAAACGTGCCGGCAAGACACCTGAAGGGCGGTACCAACGCCATTGAGTTCGATGTAGCCATGCGCGCGCCTATCACTGATGTGGTGTGTGACGATGTGGTTGGTCGTCACCTGCACTTTCAGTTGCTGCCTAGCAGTCGCATAGCGTTGCCTAAAGCCGGACATGTTGCCCGTCAGCCTGATCTCACCTTATTTGCCGATGCGGCTTATCCCATGGCAACTGTTTCTGGTCAAAGCGCCGATATTTACATTACCGAAGAGGCTATGCGCGGTGCGGCGTTAACGCTTAGCGGTAAATTGGCGCAAACGGTGAATACGCTCATTCCTGATTTACATATCGTTAGCGGTGTGCCAGAAACAACCACCGACACGGCCTTCGTGCTAATGACACCGCAAACCGTTCCGGACGGTTACGCTGAACCATTCTCTGCAAATCTGGCGAACACCAAACAATGGCCGTACCGCTTACAGAACTTGCTACACAACCGACTGCGGGATGCCTCAGAAGAACGCAAACCCGGTTTTATTATGCACGGCGCAACTGTGCAACAAAGTACTCTGGGAAATATGGGCGTGCTGGTGGCGCAGAAAAATCCTCAGGGGCAACGAACCGGTACGGTATTCATGATGGCTGCTGAAAATGCCGAACTGTTAGCCGACAGAATGCAGGACTTAACTTCTCCGGCTATCTGGGGGCAATTGGCAGGTGACCTTGTTGCTTGGGACAACAGCGAGCAGCCAGAGCTGGTTATGCAGGTAGCGGATGTTTACGTGGTGGGGGAATTTGAGGATTCCTGGCTGCAAACGCGGATGTGGCTGTCGAATCATCCGTGGATTTGGCTGATGGCACTGGTCATTGTGGTTATCGTTTGTGCAGCGTTAGCCTTGCTGCTGTTGCGTCGTCGGAATAAGAAGATTCAGGAAAATTGGTAATGTTTCGCAAAGCGATTGTTGCACTGGTGATGATAGTGATGACTAACGGTTGTGCTCCGGTAAGAAAAGATAATTTTTCGGTTGCCTGGAAACATTTCAACTCGGCTTTTTATGACAATGGCCGCATTGTTGATACTGGTAATGAAAACGTGTCGCACAGTGAAGGACAGGGGTACGGCATGTTGTTCGCGGTGACTGCCGGAGATAAAGCGTATTTCGACGAAATATGGAAGTGGACAGCAGATACCTTACAGCGAGCTGATAAACTGTTTAGTTGGCGCTATGTACCTTGCGCCGCAGCAGACCGCACTTGTGTGGACGATCCCAACAATGCCTCCGATGGTGATCTGCTTATCGCCTGGTCATTACTACGGGCCGCGGACAAATGGCAGGAAGAACACTATCGTCAGTCAGCATTGGCGATTCTCGCTGCTATGCGAAGCGCAGTTGTGGTTGCCAAAAATGATTATGTACTGCTGTTGCCTGGCGAGCAGGGATTCACTTATCCCAATGGAGATGTGCAGATCAACTTATCTTATTGGATCTTTCCTGCTCTGCATGCGGCTGCTGATGCCACTGGCGATGAGAGTTGGGATGATCTCGCAGTGTCCGGTATTAGTCTGATAACCCAGGCAAATGCACAGTGGTCACTAACTCCCGATTGGCTTCGTGTTACCTCCAACGGAATTTCAATTGAAAATGTGGTGAATGCTGAGTTTGGCTTCAATGCCTGTCGTATTCCACTGCAATTAGCCTGGCAGAGTGTTGATAAATCTGTCGCTCAACCTTTTCTATCTTATTGGAACAATGGTGCTGCCCCGGCTACCCGAAATTTGGCGACGGGTGAAACTGCTGAATATGGCATGACCGCCGGCATGATTGCCGTTAATAAAGCCACGGCGGCCTTGTACCAGCAGCCACAAAATAACATCGACGGCAACAACAGCTTTGCCATTAACGATAAACTGGATTACTACTCCGCCAGTTTGGTGATGCTAAGTCTGGTTGCGTTGAAAGACGGAGGCTTTGATGAAGGCTAAGATTAGTCTTTCTTTTGCCATCGCCGTTGCGCTTGCCGCGCCAACGCCTTTTGCGTTAACAGCACCCGCATTGCTCACATCGTCTGCCCCTGATCTTACCGGTGTGTGGTACCACATCAGGCATGAACAAACTGATTTAGCCAACGCAGAATTTCAACGTCTTAAACAGAAATATCCCCAATGGACACCCGATGAAGCACTTTCTGAAGCTTTGGAAGCGCTAAATCGTCCACCTGCGTCAGCTAAGCCAATAGCGCCGCCATTGTCTGAAGCATCGGCCTCGCAGAATAAGCCTGATGAAATGTCTTTGCTGATGGGGCAATTGGCTAACATGAATGACAGCCAATGGCAGACCGTTTCCAGCGACCTCATTGATCGGGCGGAAGGCTTTGCACTGACAGAGCGTAATGACGATGCCTTGCTGTTGATGGGCTGGATAAATATGGCTCGCCAGCACTATGAGCGTGCTCGGGATCTGTTCAGTGAAGTTAGCGATAATAGCAGTAAGGCACGTAATGATGCCATCGGGGCGGCGATTGATGCGCTGGTGTTTGATGCCATCGCTCAGAATAATCGGGTGGCTCTAGAGAAGCTTTTCTCTGCATACCCTGTTCAAACCCATCCTTTACTGCGTGGTGCCGCCTGGGACGCTTTCGATAATAACGCTATGGACAAGGCCAACATGTTGTTCAGCGTGATTGATGAACGATTAGGACGGGTTTTGTCGTTAGCAGAGCTGCATCGTAACGATGAAGCATTGGAGCTGGCATGTTCCACTACACATAATCCTGAGGTCGAAAATTGGTGCAATAGTGCGCTGGCAACACAGTTAGTCACCCGCTACGAGAACGCAGATTATACTGGCAGCATCGCCGTTGCCGAACAGCTTGACGAACGGGGCGGGATGACCCCAGGACTCAATCAACTCTACGGTTGGTCATTAGCCAACGATGAACAGTTCAGTAAAGCTAGAGTGGTATTCGGTGATTTACTGAAACTGGCTCCCGACGATAAAGAGTCACAAAGCGCATTGATTCATGCGTACAACTACAATGCCGAAGCGCTTGAGCCACTGGCGGCACGATATCCTTTTGTTGCGCAATTTATTGCTTCCCAGCATGGTGAGCTGGCGTGGGGAAGAAAACAGTTTGATCTAGCCAATCGTAAAGGGATCACGCGAGCCAAAGCGACTGTCGACAGTAATTTGCAAGCTTACGTTGGCCTGACAACACGTCATCGTAACGGTTTGCGTGGCCTTGGACACCTGGATGAACAGGCCGGATACGCCGGCATGTCTACCGTTGTTGACGACATTAAAATTGATTTATCGGTTCGTCATGAGCGACTTTTCTCTGGTACTGGCGCTGAAGGTACATTCTTTGGTGGTGGCGCTGTTGGCACAACTTTTACTGGCGATACCATACAAACGGGCCAGGGCATCGAAGTGGATGTGACACGTCAGGCGAAGGATTGGACTGGTTATGCCAACCTGGGATATTTGCTGTTTGACCAGCCCGTTTCTACCCGTTTTACTGGTGCACTTGGCGGCACTTACTTTCAGCCAACCTGGCAACTCTCCATCATAGGTTATCGTCAGCGGCGCAAAGACAGCATGCTGAGTCAAACCGGCACGCATTGGCGTGGAGAGAATCCCTTTACGACCGCCTGGGGCGGAGTACTACAAACCGGTATGAAAGGACTCGGTGTGCTGACACTAAATGATCGTTGGGCGGTGTCATCCAGTTTTAACTTTGCTGCGTTAGAGGGTGAAGGGGTGAAAGATAATGGCACGTATTCGCTTCGCATGGATATGAGCCGCGACCTCTTAGATAAAATTGATAGTGAGCAATTCGATTATTTACGTGTTGGGCCTTATATCAGCTGGCAAAAATACGACCACGACCTGAGTGATTTTACATTGGGACAGGGTGGATATTTTAGCCCCCAACGTTTCGTTAGTGCTGGTGCGAGTGCAGAGTTACTTAGTGCTGAAGCGCAACAATGGCAAATTCGTAGTCGGTTAAGCATCGGTTGGTCTTCGGTGTATGAAGAAGGAGGTGCACGTTTTCCTCTAAGCCCCGAGACATTTGGTGAAGTATCACCTTCCAATCAAAAAGGGATAAGTGCTGACCTCTTCGTAGAGGGGCAGTATCAGTTTGCAAGTCACTGGTCTGTGGCGGGTTACATTAGCCGTTCTCACGCTGTGGCTTATCAGGCTACGTTTGCGGGTATTGAATTACGATGGTACGCCGCACCACGTCGCGGCGTTACCAGTGATACATTGTTTGGCTCGAAACCGGCGTTAAAGGACTTTCTTTTTTAACAACGCTTGACGAATACCCAATGCCATAAGCATTACGATAAACAGAGCGCCGCCTGGTTCATCCACATTGAAAGATAAATCACCGAAACGGTAGTCATTAATTTGCCCGGTGAATTCACCAACAGGCGAGCTCAGGCTTTTTACGATGAAATTTCCGTCTATCTGACCGTCATAAAACACGGTGTCTGCCAGTGGTGCCAGAATACTGCCTTTAAACGCAATAGCATTGAGTGAAAGTGACGTGGCGTCTACGAAATTAAACAACACGTTATTGGCGAACAAGCCATTGCTTCGATACACACCCGGTTGATTGTCACGGATTTGTGTACCATCTGCACCAAAGAAGCCGGTATTAAACAAATCAACAGTGTCACCAAATACATTAATAATATTCAGGCTGTCGGAAGCAACATTCAGATAAATACTTTTATCTGATGCTGATAACGTGTCTGCATCAATGGAGAAAACGTTGAAGTCGCTATTTCCGTTGAAGCTGATGCTCCACACATCTGTACCGTTGCCGGTAATTGCTGTTGTTGCGGTATCTGTCATTGCTCCCCACAGCGACGACGTGCTGAGCAAGTCGGCACTGACGGTGGAGAAATCAAAACTGCTATCCTGATAAAAAGTGTGGCTATTATTGGTTTGGTCTTCATTGTACAAGCCAACAGAGGCGTCGATGTCAATATTGCCACCGGCAACAGCATCGCCGTTATAAATCCTCGCGTCCCGCAGGTACACGTCACCGCCGACAGTAAGAATATTCTGGCCATTGTCTGCTGACTGTAAACCAACGCTGTAATCCTGAGCGGATAAATTCCCTCCCACAGCAAGCTGACCTTCAACATCAGAATGTTCCGCAGTCATGTCTTCAATGACATAGGCATTAAAGTTAAATGCTTCGTTTAAATACAAAGGAGAAGCGTAAGAAAGAGGACTACAGAACAGCAACCCGATAGCGAGATGTTTTAAACGCAGATTGATCATGAAGACTCCGCAGGTTAGAAGAACATGCTGACCAGTTAACGACGCCTGGTGATGAATTAATCAAAAATGAGAATTTATTGTACGTTAATCAGGCGAATAACAAAAGGATTCGGTTTATGTGGCTTAGAAACAAAAAACGCGGCAAGCGCCGCGTTTCATAATAGAAAAGAAGTATTGCTGACTTAAGAGTCTTTTACCAGAACAGATACTTTATCGATACCTGCAATTTTGACCTGGTTCATTACTTCAACAACGAGACCATGCTCGGTGTCTTTGTCTGCTTGAATTGCAGCTGAATCTGTGTTGTTTTCAGCCAGGAACGTTTGCGCGTTTGCAACAACACGACGTACGTCAACTTCACGTCCACCCATAGTAATAACGCCGTTTGCATCAATACGAATAGACAGCGATTTTGATGGCTGATTGTTGTTAGACTGATTTTCATCAGGACGGTTAACGTCCAGACCTTTCTCTTTAACGAAAGAGGTGGTTACAATGAAGAAGATCAACATGATGAACACGATGTCCAACATGGGGGTCATGTCAATCTGAGCCTCGTCATCGCCACTGGTATGCTTTTTTCTTTTCATCTCGTAATCATTCTTCTCTTTAAGTTCGAGCACCCTAGTATACTGTTTGTTACAAAAACTGGTAGTGTTTTGTAATAAACAGACACCATTCCTAACACTTGTTGATGGCTTTTTAGCCAAAATCATCACTGTATATTGTTATTGCGATGATTTTTTGGTCAGGGCAACCCCCAACTGGTAAAAATACAACATTAACGAATCATTAAGCTGTTGTCTCAAATTACCATGAGGATAAATCCCAAGTCTAGCCTCAGCTGACTTTTTTGTACCCTGCACCAGAAATGCATTCTTCAGGGGATTGTCCTGAATGCAAGCTTCAAAAGCCCGCGCTGCCATTTCTTGTGGCATTGCATAGTAATACATTTTTAACGCGCGATCAGCCTCTATTGATCGCAAAAGGTAATCATTAGGCGAATTTTGATCGTTCAGAAACATAAGTTGAAAACACTCGCATAGCTTGCTGTTCAAGGCATGTGGGCGAATTGAGGCGTTGTCGAGCCAGGCTTTAGAAGCAAATGGTCCGCTCGGTAGATCATCGAAAACATGAGATGCAATATAGTGATCAAAGGCATGAAACCACTCATGGGCCAGCGCGCCTCCGCCGGCATTCTTAGCCAGTGCCAGTTGGCGTTTAGCGCTGTTATAGTGCGCGCTGGCGTGCTTTTGACCACCGCTGCCAAAAGCCAGCGACAAAGACCCATTGAGTGAGATCACCTGTTCGTTGATCTGTAATATTTCGATCAGATCGTAAAGTGCATCGAAAAACAAATTTGCTGCCAGTTGCTGTTCTTGAGCGGTAACCCATTTCCCAATGGTGATACTGGAAAAATTAAACAGTTTACGGATATCGTTGAAGCTAACATCGGCCCCATCCCGGTGAGAGGGACCATTGCGATAAAACTCTCTATGGAGTCTGGAAGTAGATTCTGTTTGTGCCATAACCCATTTGCTAAGTGGTGGTCGAAATAAATATCAGGCCACTTGTGGACGTAAATTCACGCTGATGCGGCAATGGTATCGGCTTTTACCCCTGATAGCGATTTTCTTATCTGAAAAGAAATGTGTGTCTTTACTGGCGCAGAAAACTGTAGTTTAGCGATAGCGTATGTGCGTTCCCCGCACAGATAAAACACTTCATTCGGTTCAACCGTAGCCAAAACAGTTACATCGCCATAAATCTTCTTCTTTTGAACAGGCTCTTTTTCATGACGCAAAGTAATAGTTCCCCTCACAATTCCTGGCTGGCATTTGTTATTGCCGCCGCAACTTTCTTTTTCACTATGGCAGGAACCACGCTGCCCACACCTCTGTACCCGATTTATACAGACCAGATGCAGCTGTCTCAGCTGATGATCACAACAATATTTGCAGTCTATGCCGCAGGGGTCATCGCGGCACTTGTGATATCGGGGTCATGGTCAGATCAAATTGGTAGAAAGCCGGTACTTTATGCCGGGATAATTTTCTCCATCCTTAGTGACGTGTTGTTTTGTCTGGCTGATGATGTCTCGCTGGTTCTGATCGCAAGAGTTGTGTCAGGACTATCCGCAGGATTGTTTGCAAGCGCTGCCACGGCTGCGGTGATTGAGCTTGCTCCAAAAGGATTTCAGCGCGCCGGCGTACTTACTGCTACGGCTGCAAACATGGGCGGGCTTGGATTAGGCCCTATATTGGCTGGTGCAATAGCCGTTGCTTTACCACAACCTTTGCTGATGCCTTATCTTGCACATTCGGGTTTAATGATAATTTGCGGACTGCTTTTTCTGCGTGTTCCTGAAAATGTGAAGCGTAGTGAAAATGTAGACTTATCACCCAGAAAACCTGCTTATCCAAAGGAGGTGCGGAAAGTTTTTCCTCCAGCAGCGATTGCGGCAGTGGCTGGCTTCATGGTGTGTGGATTTTATTCCGCAATTATCCCTAATTTTCTGCAGACTGAACTGCATTTATCTAACCATTTGCTAGTAGGCAGTGTAACCGGATTTATGTTTATTATGTCGGCAGTAGGGCAAACAGTGGTCGATAAAATCCCACAGACGTACCGACAGGTTATTGGTTGTGCGGTCTTGTCAGTGGGAACGGCTATCATCTGTGGGGCTTTCTGGACATCCGGACTGGTATTGCTGTTAACCGGTACGACTGTGGCTGGGTTCGGGCACGGCCTGGCGTTTAAAAGTGGATTAAGTGAAATAGGTGCGAAAGCGCCAGACGATAAAGCGGCTGCAACAATATCCAGTTACTTTATTATTAGCTATATCTCCATTTCTGTGCCGGTAATCCTGGTCGGCCTTATCCATTTAAAATACGCACTGAAACCGGTAAGTATTGGCTTTGCAGGATTGGCCGTTGTGCTGTGTTTACTGGCAATGCTGATGATCTTAAAACGGCAGCAGGCAGACCGTTAACCCACCCGATAAAGCGTCATTCATTCGCTGGCCAGCTCATCAAGTAACTGATGACACCAGCGATTGATGCGTTGCTCTGACAAATCATACTGATTTTCATCGTCCAGGCTTAAGCCTACAAATTGTGATTTATCTTCGGTAAGCCCTTTAGATTCAGCAAATTCGTAGCCTTCATTAGGCCAGTATCCAATGAATCTGCAACCTGAGCCCGATAATGCTTCATGCAGCATGCCCAGGGCATCCTGAAACCAGTCGGCATAGCCGTACTGATCGCCTAAACCGTAAAGTGCAACGGTTTTGCCCTGCAAATTCAGTTTGTAAACATCTTCCCAACTGGACTCCCAATCTTCCTGTAACTCACCAAAGTCCCAGGTTGAGATACCAAAAATGAGAATATCAAAATTTTCAGCCTGACTGAGTGCAGTATCTTTGATGTTGAAAACGCTGACTACCGGAGCATCAAAAATCTCATTTAACTGTGCTTCGATTTTCTCTGCGGCCATTTCTGTATAACAGGTGGTGGAGCCATAGAACAAACCGATAGACAGGGCTGAATCACTCATTGCTTTACCTCTAATCCTCTTTTCGGGGCGGGAATTCTACCGTATCGCCATTACTACACAATGCTTTGCACACTACAGTGGTGTCGTTCTCGTGTAAAACAAGTTGTCCGATCGCAGATTGATTAAGCAGTGTTTTGCCGTGCAAGCCTGCGGGGGGACGGGAGCGCACCGACATATTCCGTCGCCGGGTAAAGATGTTGAGTGGCGACTTGTGTCCATAAAGCCAGCGGTTGATGCGTTCCAGCCAGCTTAATAAGCCGTCAGGAAAGGCGTTCTTAATGCCACTACACGTGAATTGGGTAATATGCGGGCTGTTACGTTGAAAACGCAGGCGCACATCGTATACAAATGAATAATGCACATCGCCGGAAAGGATGATGAATTCAGGCGGCGTACGATAATGGCGAAAAATGTTCAAAATGACATTCGCGGTGCCTTTGTGCGCCATCCAGTTTTCAGCATCTACGGTGAGCGCTTTGCCGAAAAAAGTGAAAACTTTCTGAATCGCCTCTATGGCTTTTACCCCGTAAATGGGCGCTGCCGACACCACAATCACCGCTTCTTTGCCAATGAGTGCTTGCTGAAATTCACACAGCATTTCCCAGTCCATCAGGCCACTGGGCTTATTCAAACTGGACTCCGAGCGCCAGCGTTGGGTGCGGGTATCCATGACATAAACCGGAGGCGATGTCTCAAGGGTATAGTGCCATTCGCTGAAATCGAACAATGTGTTGATGAAACTATCATGTTGCTCAATGCCCTTGGCAGTAAATACCTCACCGGCTTCCTCTGCCACAGCTCTGAATTTATCCGGCTGGTTGCCCCAGCCCTGACAAAGCCAATAGCCCATTAACGCATTACCTACCATCCGTCGAGATAGCGGATGTCCATATACTTCCTCTTCCCAACCCCGGGTAAGATTCCAGTCGTCTGTGACGTCATGGTCATCAAAAATCATGTACACAGGTATGTGCGCCATAGCGCGGCGTATTTGCGGAAGTGTTTCGATAAAGCCGTCTAAAACTTGTTGTTCCTGATCAAACTGAGCGCGAAAGGCTTCCTGAATTTGATTGCTACGAATGGTGGCGCGTCGCCACATTACCGGTGACCAAACCAGAAGGTACATGGCAAAAATTTCGGCGAAAGTGATGAGGTGATTCTTGGCGTTTACCGATGTGAACACCGGCTTTTTCTTGGCACCAAAAAACAGTTTCGACAACGCGGTGTTCATGGCAATTTTGGGCAGCAGGTCGTCACGACGATAGAAATTCAACTCATGATCTGGCAGTTCATCACTGTGAGAAACCACGGCCCCCTCTAAGGCTTCACCAAAAAGCCCGAGTTCTGCGATAACTTGCTGAATAGCCATTAGCATGGGCCCGGCTACATCATCGCTATAAACCTGATCGCCGGTGAGCAACAGCATGTCTGGCCGTTGTGCATTTCCATCAAACTCAGATTGAATAAGGTCGTGAACCCGAATCAGCGCATCGGTTTCATGATGATGGGGTTTTCGGCAAGAGCCATGCAGGACATTGGTGAGCGTTGATTGCCAGACAAAACTCAGTGATTGCTGTTGTGCAAATAGCAGTTCTTCACACTCGTTGCGCCATTCACCGTTAAGCGCATCGTTGTTGAATTCGAGCCCATAGTGGTAGCGTGTTGCTTCTTCAAGTCCGTCTTCGACACTCACTTCAAGTAATGTAACAAAAGCGTGTTTGCCCGCTTGAATGGTGTGTGATTGAGTGGGCGTACCTTCGCCATTCAACGTAACGTTAATCGCGGTGCGTTCGCGGGTAACTAACCACAATACAAAACCATTCTGATGAGTATGACGTAAAAGTGGTCCGGCGATCACCAGTGGCAGTGACGACATAGCGGGAAGAAGCTCCTGTGAATAGAGTAAAAGTACTTTCAGCAACGTATGTTACCGTATCTTGTAGCATTTGGACCATTGCTTGTGTTTCGTATTGTTGCTGACACAACCGCGGATTTTATATCATGGTGCACAATAAGTGCCGTGAGCGCCGGTTGAATGTCAGCGACTTATGCACTACGCGCACTATGTGTTCAGCGATTTCGCCACTGCTGACGTAGAAAAACTGCAGAATACCAAGGAAACATCATGACTAAGATTTCAGGTGCTACAGGCGTTGCCGTATTGCTGTTAACAGCATGCAGCGAGCAACCGCCGATGATTGAGCCTGAGCAAAAACCGGTATCGTTGAAAGTTGCGGGTAACTGGATAAAAGGCGGTAATGATGAGGTGATGACAGACCCTCAAACTTCGGGTTTAACCGTTTTCGAAGATAAATTGGTCACACTTTCTGATGCCAGTGCTAATGCGGAATTGCAACGCCGATTGCATTTTATCAACCCTGAATCATCAACGGTGGAAAGTGAATCAGAAAAGATGCGCTTAGGTACCGTGGTGCGTCGCAGTTGCTTTGCCGGCTATTTGGCAGATGAGCCGGACCTGGAAGCGCTTGTTGCTGACCCCATTCAGCCCGGCGTGTTTTATACCGTAACGGAAGATGCCACGAGAACAGGCGCGCTTTCGACCCGTTGTCAGAAACGCTACCAGAATTCAGGCTCTACAGATTACCCCTCGCTACTTGTGCGACTTGAGCAAAATGAATTTGGCACCACCATGACCGGCGTCAGACCACTCCAATTTGCAATAGAACTTGGTGTGGGTGATTACCCTAATGATGGTATAGAGGGGCTCGCGATGGGGCCAAATAACCAGCTTTATTTGGGATTAGAGAAAGACGCAAATGGCCAGCCACGGGTATTTTCCCTTACATTCACTGATGCGTTTTGGAAAACCACTGATTATGCCTCGGTGTTAGACCCCGGGCTAAACTTGCCTCAATTTGATAGCGGAAATCACCCTGTAAATGGCATGACGTATTACACAACAGATTCTGGAGAAGGCTACCTGTTGGCAGCGGCCAGAAATGACAATGAACTATGGGTTATTTCTACGGCTGCAGACAAAGCCGCGAAGCGTGTGGCGCTGAGTTTTATCGCTCCCGCTGACAATGGTGTAGAAGGGTGTGGGGCTACGGAGATTATGGACAACGCCTCAATTGAAGGAATCGCGGTACTGGCAGACACGCTGTGGATGATTAATGATCCGTGGAAAGAAAATTATCTGAAGAACATTCGCTGTGAATCAAATCGGGAAAATTATGAATCCATGGCGCCATTGTTGTTCTCCACGCCAATTAATCCACAATGGTTTGAATAATCGTCAAATTCAGTACTGTTTAGGTTTCCCGTTAAAGGTAACTGCTGCTACATAAAATAAAAAAAGCCATTACCGCGAGGTAATGGCTTTTAAACAAAATCCAATCTGTTCGCCCTTCACTGGGCGCCCATTTTTTGCCAGTTTAGTAATACTGTAATTCAATATTACCTCACTTGAAGAATGTTACTGGCTAAGGTCGCCGTTTGCTGACTCGAGGTGAGCACGGACAAACCACTGATATTGTTCCAGGTCGGCTAACTGACCCGTCACCATATCTTCTGAAACAGCATCAAGTTCTTCAAGTTTCTCGATAGCGGCACGGTGATCGGCGTTTACACCGTTGTACACTTTATCCAGCGCAGCTAAGTGATTCATCACCAGGTCTTTACCCAGTTTATAGTCATCCCAAGAACGCTTACTTACGATAGCTTGCGGCGTACCTTCTGGCACACCACCCAAGGTAGCGATACGCTCAGCAATGGTATCTGTCATGTCGCGAACGCCATCTACTTGTGGGTCCAGCATTTCGTGTACGCCAATGAAGTTAGGGCCAACCACGTTCCAATGGATATGCTTTAGAGTCAGTTGCAGGTCGAGTAGGGCTACCAGGCGCTGTTGTAAAACGGCAATAGCCTGCTCAGCAGATTCATTCTTCATACCCGGTGCAGTAAATGTAGCGACGTTACTTGTGCTCATAAAATTCTCCAGTTCATAAATGATGACTGCGCCACCCGTGTGGTCCGTGCAGTCTTGAAAGTTACTAGAAATATTGCAAAGGGTATACCGCACTGCACGTTAATTCGCTGAAGCCCTTTTATAGCGCTGGCTGCGAGAAGAATGAATGATTTGTAATGTCTTTTTCGTACTTGAAAAAGCGCGTTGCGCCGCTGTGACTGTGTAAATAGTGCAAACAAAAAACCACCGGTTCAGACGATTTTACACACAATAATTGGGGGTGATTAAATCGTAAGAAAACCGGTGGTTTTATCGACGTGTATGAACCACGTCAAAAATCATAACTATTAATTAGCGTAGGCGCTCAGCAAAGGTTTTTTTGAATTTCGCCAGCTTGGGCGCCACCACCATTGCGCAATATTGATTTTGCGGATTATTCTTAAAATAATTCTGATGGTAATCTTCAGCTGGGTAGTAGTTGTTAATTTCAGTGACTTCGGTAACAACTGGATCTGGCCAAATTTGCTCTTCATTGATTTCAGTAATGATCTTCAGCGCTTCAAGTTTCTGCGCTTCTGAATGGAAGAAAATCGCACTGCGATACTGAGGTCCCACATCGTTGCCTTGTCTGTCTACCTGAGTGGGATTATGCAAGGCAAAGAAAATTTCCAGAATTTCTCGGTAACTGATTTTGTCTTTATCAAACTCAACGCGAACCACTTCTGCGTGCCCTGTATCTTTTTTGCACACCGCTTCATAGCTTGGGTTTTCGACGTGACCGCCGGCATAACCGGAAATGGCACTTTCCACACCGTCAACACTATTAAAAGCCGATTCAATACACCAGAAGCAACCGCCGCCGAGGGTTGCTGTTTCAATGGACGCCATTCTAAGCTCCTGTAAGATTTCAATTGCTATAATGTGGTTACTATCGTTCTCAACTTCAACCTATTGTTACGGTTTTTTAATCCCCCGCAAAGGCAGGCCCGTTTAAACTAATCGTAATTCATCTACCCTGGGTTTCCGGGAAGCGGAGGAACTGCATGATTATTTTCTACGATAGTTATTGTCCATTATGCTGCGCTGAAATGGCGCACCTGAAGAAACGAGACCACCATAACCGTATTGAGCTGGTTGATATCAATCAGCCTGGTTTCACAGAACGCTACCCATCATTAGACTGGCAAGCGCTTAATAATCGTATTCATGCACAACGAGACAATGGTGAGTTTGTCACAGGTTTAGATGCAACCCATGCCGTTTGGCAGGCCGTTGGCAAAGGCTGGTTGTACGCCCCATTGCGTTGGCCGATTATTAGACCCATTGCCGATATGGGCTATAACTGGTTTGCTAAACATCGTTACACCATTTCATATCTACTGACAGGCAAACGACGAACCTGCGACAGCGGCTCCTGCCATCTTCCAGAGGATTCGAAATGACAATGGCTCATATGGTAATAGGTGCAGGCGGCGCCATTGGTCAGGCCCTCACTGCGGCGCTTGCTTCCCGTTTTCCTGAAGACACAATACACGCAGTGGCTCGCCATGCCTCTGTCACCCCTGAGACTGCACAAAATGTGCGGGCCATCACGATGGATACCGGTGACGATAAAGCTGTTGGTACGTGGTTACAAGAATTGAAATCCCAAGGCGTGCAATTTCAACGAGTGGTATGCACCGTTGGTGTATTGCACGGCGACGTCGACGGGGTAAATTTACAGCCAGAGAAAAAGCTGGAAGATTTATCTGCCGACAAACTCATGGCCTACTTTGCGGTAAATACCATTATTCCCACCCTTTGGGTGAAAAATCTGGTGGGATGCATGGCAGATGAGCATAGCTCGATAACCTGTCTGAGTGCACGGGTTGGCAGCATATCGGACAATCAGCTCGGCGGTTGGTATGGCTATCGGGCCTCCAAGGCCGCGTTAAACATGATGCTAAAAACAGCTGCCGTGGAATATGCCAGACGTAGTAAGGGCACTGCACTGGTTAGCTATCATCCCGGCACCGTCGATAGTGGGTTATCTCAACCTTTCCAAGCCAATGTCCCCAAAGGCAAACTGTTTACCCCTCAATTTACCGCAGAGCAATTAATGGCGTTTCTCGATAACGTCACGCCCGCTCACTCTCCCTACTTTACAGATTGGCAACATAAGCCTATCGACTGGTAGCGTAAATATTCGCCACACCCCGCGTAAACAGGCCATTCCAGCTGACTGATGCGAGACTTTACACAGGGACGCTGATACTATTCGCCGTTACTGTTTGCGAACTTGCCAAAAACTTGCGAGTGTAAGCAGTGTGGGGAAGGTGAGGCCATAAAATTATTAAAAACGGCCGTAACACGTGTGGTAAACAAAACAACACAAAAAATCATCACCACCCGATTATAACAATAAGTGAAGAGGAAAGATGATATGAGCGGGGCGAGAGAACAGTTCGGATCGCGCATCGGATTTATTCTGGCAGCAGCCGGATCGGCAGTCGGTATTGGTAACCTGGTTGGGTTTCCTGTTGGCGCTGCTAAAAACGGTGGCGGCGCGTTTTTATTGATGTACGCCATTTTTGTTGTGGCGATCTGCTTACCTGTCATGTTGGCAGAAATGTCGGTTGGGCGTCATGCCAAGAAAGACCCTCTGGGGGCGTATCGTGTCATCAGCGGGAATTCGACGGGCTGGAAACTCGCGGGTTGGTTATCCGTTATCACGCCATTCATGATTGCCGTGTTTTATTTGGTTATTACGGTATGGATTTTTGGTTATCTGTACGAGATTGTCACCGGCGATTTAGCGGTGCTCGCCGAACCTGAAACGTTCGGTAACTTTATTAAAAGCGAGAGAATTTTTATTTACATGGCCGGCGTATTGGCGGTGGTGTATCTGATCCTGCAAGGCGGGGTGAAAGACGGTATCGAGAAAGCCGCGAAAGTACTCATGCCCACGCTATTTGCCATGCTGGTGGCATTGGTGATATTCGTTTTAACTCAAGATAACGCCATGAAGGGTGTTGAGTTCTACCTTATCCCAGATTTCGACAAAATTAACGCTGGCGTGATAAACGGTGCGCTCTCCCAGGCATTCTTCTCGCTGTCATTGGGTATGGGTATCATGATTACCTACGGCAGCTACATTGATAATCGTTCCGATGTTCCGGGCTCAGCAAAGCTGGTGGCACTTACCGACACGGCGGTCGCTTTTATTGCCGGTCTGATGATTCTCCCTGCAATTTTCTCTTTCGACCCGAATACCGATCCTAGCCAATTGAGCGAATCGTCTATCGGCATGATATTCAGCTTCCTGCCGCAAATTTTCCTCGCACTGCAAGATTCGTTCGGTTACACCGGCGCGAGTATCGTGGCAGCCGTGTTCTTCCTGCAGGTGTTCTTCGCCGCTATTACATCACTGGTTTCTATTTTTGAAGTGCCAGTGGCGGCGCTGATGGACGAGAAGGACATGGGGCGGAAGAAAGCCCTGTTCATTCTTGGCCTCATGATGGTGATACTGGCAGTGCTGTCGGCGTTATCGTTTGGTTATAACGCATTCTTGTCGAGTTTTGTGAGTTATGCGGGACAGAGTAAGTCATTTTTTGATGTGATTTACGATGTGTTTTACGACACTATTCTGCCGTTGAACGGTTTCTTAATTTGTATCTTCGTGATTTACAAATGGAAGAAAGTGAATTTTAATAAGGCGTTGGATGAAGGCGCTGAAAATTACAAAGGTAGCTTCTTCGAGAAGTATGTGGATTTTTCAGTAGGTACGTTCATTCCGGTTATCCTACTGGCAGTATTCATCAATACCGTTGCCTTGAAATACTTCGGCCACAGCCTTTTCTTTTAAGGCTGGTTAAAGCATATCGTAGGGGCTGGCAAACTTCGGTTTCAGCCCCAGCATGTTCCAGTACATCTCACTCAGAATTTTTTTACCACCCGTACCTTTGCTGCCATTTGCAGTAAATACCGGCGCTTCCAAACCCAGTTTTTCACACGCCCAGGTGTAATACTCGTCACGACGAGGGTGGTTAATAGCGCATAGTTGCATGAGGGCGCCGGGCTGGTTCGAACCGCACGCTAAAATGGCGTGAAGGGCGCACACCACATCATCAATATGTACCAGGTTTATCGCTTGCTCACCTTTGTTCAGTTCCTTTCCTGCCAGGTACTTGGCAGGGTGCCGGTCTGGGCCAACCAGGCCTGACAATCGCAGTACATGAATATTGGGTCTTTCCATTTCAATCAGAAACTTCTCCAGTTCACAGTGAGCCTTACCTGAGTCGGTAACGGGAGATACCGCCGCAGTCGTGTCCAGTTCTCCCTCGGCATCGCCAAAAACCGATGTGGTACTTATAAAAATAAGCTTATTGGCCCCCGCGTTCAAAAGACTGCTCATGAGTTGCTTCATATTGGTAACAAAAGATTCGTCCAACTTTTTCTTGCGGCCAGGCGGAATATTCAGGATCACGGCGTTGTTACCACTTTGCGTCGCCAGTTCCAGTGGATCATCTCCGAGAGAAAAGAGAAAGGGCGACACGCCAAGATCTCTGAGTTCAGGGACGTTATTTTCAGAGCGGGTTGTACCGAGTATTTTCATAGCAGATGCCGAACGGGCAAAGTGTTTACCCAACCACCCACAGCCACACAGGGTGATGCCGGACTGTGGTGCGTTTTGTGATGCAGATGCCTGTGACATTATTCAACTCGCTCAATGGTGAAAATGGAGACTACATTAAAACCGTCTTGCCCGATAATTTCTAGCATGATCGCGTTTGTGTGTTTGTTTCTGCTTTCACTACCAGTATCTGTGAAACAGAAAACGCCGCTTCGCAATACCAAACAAGCTAGCCTGTACGATGCCGGTACCTCAGAAGCCGAGGCGCTAACTGTGCTGACAAACAGCCCATTGGAGATCGCCAATCCAGTAAAAGAGTGCTGAGTGGTGTTAGCTGATCCTCACATTAAACACATTGTAAGGTGATTAAAAACGGTATATTTTTTAATCATGCAGCATTTCGAATTTGATGAACAAAAAGCCAACCTAATCTCATAAAGCACTGGCCGTTTTCTCTGATAAGCATCACCATTTTTGCGAGTTAAACGGCTTACCTATCGGCGACATAATTGAATTTCCTGGGGTAATTAAGTTGGCTGAGGCTTCAGACCCCGAAGGTAATAAGGTATCGTTTGTACAAGACATTTCGCAGTAATTGTCAGTGCATCCAGCAATGGTAAATATCGGCAGCATACAAACGCATTAAATCGTTCGCAGGCTGCCTGGCCAAAAATAACCACTACATCAGCATTTCTTCACCGCGTTCGATGGTCAGCATGTTCAGGCTTTCGAGGCCAGGAATATGCTTCTGCATTTTGTTTTCTGCGTAGTCTGCTTTTTTCAGTATTTCACACAGTTCGTCTGCACGGGCCTCGATGGCAGAAGACTTGGCTTCAACCCGTTGCTCGAAGTCTTCTTCCCAATTTTCCATATGCTGTTCGAATTCTTCAAAATCGTCGTCGCCTGCCAGCATGGCCTTACCTACAGCGATGAGTAGACGACCCGTTGAGTTAGCGATGATATCTTCCACTTTTTCTTCGTACTTGTCTTCCCAGCGCTCAGAAACCCAACCGTTATCGTCGAAATCTTCACTGGAAATGCGCATTTCTCCGTCTTCGTCATAGAAGTGAGTGTTCATTTCGGTGCGCAGGTCGGTAAACATTTCATCCAGATCTTCAACAAGTCCGTTATCTGCTCCCAGTAATTCGCCGAATGCCTCATTGATGGCGCCGCCAGCTAACTCCAAGGCATCGTAGGTGATGTTCAGGGTCATCGGTACGGCCATTTCAATTTGCTGATAATAACTGGTGACATATTGTTGCTGGCTGTTGTTCAGAGAAACCGTTTGACCATTCAGCGAAAGGTGATGGGCTGGGGTAATGACAATTTCTTGATCGTCAGGCGTGTTCAGTGTTAATACGCCTTTTTGCCAGCTCACGTCGCCCTGCATGCTGATATCGCAGCTGCCTGCCCCGATATCGGCAAACGCCGGGGTTGTAGTTAATGCAGTGGCAATGGCAATAGCAGCAAGTTTCTTCATGATGTCATCCTTTAAAATGTATATGGTGCCGTGAGGCTATTGGTTTTACTGTGTGTTTCGCTTTAGATAGCAATGCTGAGGCCAATTTTAATTTTCATTTTAATTCAGTTGTTTAGGATGTTTTTATCGGACTGAATAGGTTATTCGTTAACTGAGAATTAGTGAAATGACGAACTAATTAGCGTAATTGACCAAGATCAAATAACCGGGTTAGCAATGCATTTAGATTACGCAATAAGTAAAATTTGATGCATAATAAGTGTTCAGTTTATGCCTTTCGTTAATGCTCTGAACAGCGCAGAGTTGTAACGAAATGAATCTAAGGGTTTGAGAATATGAGCGAGTGGATTACAGCAGTAGGTTTCGGTGCATGTGTGATGGCATTTGCACTGGGTTTAGCCAGCATCATCATGGGCTTTATGACAGCCAAAGCCGGTGCTGAGGGCATGCAGGAAAAAGTGGAGTATGGCTTTTTTGGCGTATCTGGACTGGTGGTCTGTGTATTGATGGCTTACGCCATACTCTGAATATTTCGCATATCAAAAACGGCGCAGAAAGCGCCGTTTTTTGTATCTGACAGTTAGCAAATTATCGTTCGCTACTTTTTTCTGTTTCATTGCCCGATTCTGTCACATCGGCTTTGTGTTGAATGCCCGGATGGGGCGCATTAGCGAACGGGTCCCAGTTCATTAAGTGGCTATCGCGTTGGTAAGCGCGCAATCCGAACATGGGCATCATAGCCAGAATGTGGTCGAAAATATCAGCCTGAACTTTCTCATACTGCACCCACTCTTTCTTGCTACTGAAACAATAGATTTCCAGTGGTAATCCCAGTTCGTTCGGTGGCAGTTGGCGAACCATCAGGTAAAGCGACTGATTAATGTCTTTGTGCTTTTTCAGGTACGATTCAAGATAGGCCCTGAACGTCCCGATATTCGTCATACTGCGTTTGTTCAATAAATCGGTTTCATCGATGGAACTGTCTTTGTGATATGCCTGCAACTCACTGACCTTGTTGTCGATATACTCAGTGATATAACGAATATGGCGAAATCGATCCAGCATGTCTGCATCGCACAGTTTTACCGAATGAATATCGATATACACCGCGCGTTTGATGCGTCTACCGCCAGACTCCTGCATGCCACGCCAGTTTTTTACCGCTTCTGTGGTCAGTGAATAACTTGGTAATGTGGAAATGGTCTTATCCCAGTTCTGAACCTTCACGTTTGTCAGACCAATTTCAAGGATCTCACCGTCTACTTCAAACTTGGTAATTTGAATCCAGTCTCCGGTATTAAACATACGGTTGGCAGCGATTTGGATCCCCGCTACAAACCCTAAAATGGTATCGCGGAAAATCAATAGCAACACCGCAGCCAGTGCGGTTAAGCCTGACATGATGATGAGCGGGCTTTTGTTCACCACCAGTGAAATACACAGTAAAAGCACAATCACTGAAAAAGCGAGTTTAGCAACTTGAATAAAACCGGTGATGGAAGCGCGCTTCGCCAGGTAAGACGCGTTGTAGACGTCTTGCACGGTATTTAATAAAGCAAAAATACCGAGTAGGGCGGTGAGCATCATGTAAAGCAGAGAAGCTTTAAGCATGAAGCCGTATATCAGATTGTCTTCGTTTATCAGTACGGGGGTGAGCAAAAAGATGACCAGTGCGGGCACCAGGTGAGTTAGTCGCCGGAAGAAACCGTGGCTGTACAGTGCGTCATCCCAACTGTTGCGGCTTTTCTTTACCAACATCGCCACCTGCACTTTCAGGATCACGCGACTGATCACATAGAACGTGAGAGCGACTAAGAATATCGCAATGATACCAAGACTGTTGTAGAGAATCGTGTCTGTGGTGAGGTCGGGAAAAATGTCCTTAACAGTATGGACGAAGATCTCTCTGATCGAAGATGCAATTTGCACGTTCAGGGCTCCAGTAACTGGTGAATTCGAGTGTCTTTTTCTGACCACAATTCGTTAAGCCAGGTTTGAAATCGGCCGCGGAATGCGTCATCGCTGAAATAATCCCCCCGGACTGCTTCTGGCACATCGAGTACATTGACGTCGATGATGATACGCCGCATCTGACCGCTCAACATTGCCATCATTGGGTGTTTTACGTCGCCAGGGTATAACAACGAGATATCCAGCAAGTTAGTAAAAAGGTGGCCCATGGTAGCAAGAGTAAATGCGATACCCCCTGCTTTTGGTGGCAATAAATGAGCAAACGGACTTTTTTTACTTTTATGTTTCACGGCAGTAAAACGCGTGCCTTCAACGAAATTAATGACGGTTGTTGGTTGTGCCTTGTACTTTTCGCAAGACCGTCGGGTTGTTTCAATATCCTGCCCCTTTCGATGAGGATACTTTTCTAGGTAACTGCGCGAATATCGCCGCATAAACGGCATTTCCAGAGCCCATGCACCCAAACCGACAAAGGGTAGCCAGATAAGCTCTTTTTTAAGGAAAAACTTGGGCGGGGGAATACGACCCTTCGATAAATTAATCAGCAGAACAATATCCAGATAACTCAGGTGATTTGATATCAGTAGATACCAATTGCGTGGCGATAAGGTGCCATCGATACGCACATCTACTGTGACCGGATTAAAAAGTTTAATCAGCAGCACACTGCATGCCCCAAACGCCTGCATAGCCGGGTGCATGATGCTGATCAAAAGTGTACGAATCGCCGGGAACGGCAATACCAGTTTCAATATTCCGCATACGATTATGATCGACGCCCAGAAAGCTAGGTTAAAGATCTGAAGCGGTGTGTGAATGAGAAATATTAGAGGGGCTAACAGCTTTCTCATAGCGGAGCCTGCGTTGAATTTAATGCGTCAAGGTGGGCATCCTTCGCTTTCCAGCGCTCATTCAACCACTGTTGGAATCGCGCTTTTTGCGCCGGATCAGAAAAATACGTGTCGTTGAAAAAGCCGCCTTCAATGATTTCTTTAATGGGCGTTACTGCCACATTCACACGAATTTCTTTCACCTTGCCGCACACAAAGTCCCAATAGCTAGGCACACCACCGGGGTAATCTATGGTGACATCTATGAGTTTGTGTAACTGCTCGCCCATGGCACTAAGTACAAATGCGATGCCACCGGCTTTCGGCTTCAACAAATGCGTGAAGGGAGATTGTTGTCGCTGATGTTTGGCTACTGTAAACCGCGTTCCTTCAACGAAATTCATGATGCTGACAGGCTTGGATTTGAACTTCTCGCAGGCTTTCCGAGTGGTTTCCATATCTTTGCCTTTTAGATGCGGATTTTTCGCCAGGAACGATTTGCTATAGCGACGCATAAACGGGAAGTCGAGCGCCCACCAGGCGAGTCCAAGTACGGGGACCCAGATGAGTTCTTGTTTTAGGAAAAACTTCAAAAATGGAATTTTGCGGTTGAAAATCCGTTGGAGAACCAGAATATCTACCCAGGACTGATGATTGGCCACGACCAGGTACCAGTCGTCGGGTTTTAATGTGCTAATTCCGTTTACCGTCCATTTCGTACTGCTCAGCAGGCGCTGGTTCAGGTTGTTCACACCTATCCACGCGGTTGCACACGCGTCCAGTGGGTAAGAGACCACGCGGCGCCAAAGTGCAATTGGCGGTAGCTTGAGCAGCGATAAGATAAAAATCGGGATAAACCAGAAAACAGTATTGAAAAAGTAGCCAAGCACTGACACAGTGCCACGCAGATTATAGCCAACCGTTTTAAGCATTGTTATTTACCTCTGAAATTTGGCCGTTAGTGTAAACGATGTTGATTTAAAATCCATTACACCCTTTACTGTGAAATCGGGATTTAGCAATATTTAGCCGCAATATAGAGAAATTTATGCAACTTATTAGTGAGAATCGCGCATTCGGTGGACGTCATTGTCGTTACCGTCACGCAGCAGAAACCACAAACTGCGAAATGACTTTCGCGGTGTATTTACCGCCATTTGCCAGCAAAGAAAATCCAGTGCCTGTGCTGTATTGGTTGTCTGGACTTACCTGCACAGACGAAAACTTTATGCAGAAGGCCGGCGCAATGAAAATGGCGGCAGAACTTGGCATGGCGATTGTCGCGCCCGACACCAGCCCCCGGGGAGAGGGAGTGGCAGATGATGACAATCAGGCTTACGACATGGGCCTTGGGGCAGGTTTCTATGTGAATGCGACACAGGCGCCGTGGAGTTCGCATTACCAGATGTACGATTACATCACTAAAGAGCTGCCTGCACTTGTGGAAGCTAATCTGCCAGTAACCGGTGAAAAAGCCATTAGCGGGCATTCCATGGGCGGCCATGGCGCATTGGTAATCGGTTTACGGAATCCTGAGCAGTATGTATCGGTATCGGCATTCAGCCCGATTTCAAATCCGTCGGATTGCCCGTGGGGTAAGAAGGCCCTTGGTGGTTATCTTGGTAACGATGAGTCGGCCTGGCGTGAGTATGATGCTTCAGTATTACTGGCGCAGAAGCAGCATTATATTCCGCTGCTGGTAGAGCAGGGCAGAGCGGATCAGTTTCTTGAAGAGCAATTGAAGCCTCAGGCGCTTATAAACGCTGCGCAAAAGAGTGACACGCAACTTACTCTGAATATGCATGAGGGCTACGATCACAGCTATTTCTTCATTGCTTCGTTTGTTGACGAACACCTGCAATTTCATGCTAGCCACTTGGGACTTAGCTGATAATACTGCGCTGTCACAGCTTACGTTGTGACAGCGCTTTACACGCCTTCATTTCTCCACTCAAGCCTGTTTGCTAAGTGCAATCCATTCTTTTTCATGACGGCGAATCGCGCGATTAATTGCCCCTGAAGATGACATGAAATGTCGCATGTTCATTTTCTTTACCATAGAAAGCGAATAGTTTAGTGGCAGCCCTGCGGCTTTAAGAAAATCATTGAGAAACGCGGGATGGGATTCATTGTTTGCTTGCATGCCCGCCACAAGCATGTAGGCACTGAGTGCGAGCTGTGCCTTCGCATGACGAAGTTTATAAATACTGAAGCCATTTACCGAGGCAAGCACAGTGATAACCACCATATTTAGTGGCGAAAATACCGTACTCAGTCGAGGGTAGACACTGCGGTAGGGGTCGTATAACGCATCAAAATTCAGTGCTGTGTAGGTAAATATACCAGTGAGTAACAGCACACTGGTTACCATCACCCAACTGGTAATATGTTGATGTCGTTTTCTTCTTTGAAGCGCTGTTTCTAGCTGGCTCTCAGATCGTAATGGCACACTTATTCCGGTAATGGGCCGGTAGAGTTTCGAATCACCAGCTCGGGTAGCGACAGTGGCAGTGCGACTTTCGCTTTATGACGAATGCACTGCTCTATCAGAATTGTAGCGGCATTATAACCCAGTTCTGCAACCGGTTGACTGACAGTCGTCAACGGTGGCCAAAGATTCATCGCAGCGGGGTCATCATCGAAGCCCACCACACTCAAGTCGTAAGGAATGCGCAGTTTAAGTTGGGATGCAATACGATAAACCACTGCAGCAGATGAATCGTTGGCTGTAAAAATGGCGGTGGGTCTGTCGGCTTGACTCAACATCTTTCTACAGGCTTGTTCCAGGGTGGTTTCGCCATAACGAAACTGACACACATGGTTGGCATTCTCTTCGATACCGTGCTTTTCAAGCGCCTCTTTATACCCTTCATAACGCCATTTACCAGCAGCGTGACCCACCAGATAATTCAGGAAGCCTATTTTGCTATGCCCAAGATTGACCAAATGCTCAATTGCTAGCTGAGCGCCTGCCTTTTCGTCGCTGTGAATAGAGATATGACTGTCTTGATTTAGAGAGGCAATTTTTACGATGGGAGTATCGGTTTCTTGCAGCGCTTGGATAACCGATTCGTCTTCACACAACGGAGGCACAACAATGAAACCGTCGACATTAGAGCGTTCAACCATGTGCTTCAGTGCTGCGGAAATCATTTGTGCATCGTAGCCGCCTTCAAAAGGGCGTATGAGCAAGTCGTAACCGAGTTTGTCGCAGGCTTTTATGGCTCCGTTAAGAATGAGGCTACCGTAAAAGTTGCTCGGATAGTCAATGTAAAGCACACCAATCAGGTAAGATTGATTAGTGCGTAAACGTCTGGCGTTCAGATTTGGTACGTAATCCAGACTTCTTATGGCTGCATTAACGGCATCTTGGGTGGTTTTACGAACACCGGGCTCGTTATTCAATACCCGAGATACGGTTTTCTTCGAAACACCCGCGGCCTTTGCCACGTCGCCAATTGTTGCTTTACTCATTGTTCACTTTCCAATAGCAGGGCAATGGGAGTACACACAACTCCCTCATAAATTATTCTTATTCGTTGCAATTGTAAGCCCAATCGGCTCAAAATTTAATATGTTTGTGTGTAAGTTCATTATTCAGGTGTAGCTGATTATTTCCGCGGTTGCTTGTCTAACTGGTCGAAAAGTTGAATTTTGCTAAACATATCTTCCAGAGTAAAGCGAGGGTCAACGAAGGTATAGACGCGAAACGATTTCAATTCATCATGCTGCTCATACTCGAAACTCTCTTTCGCGAATTGTATGCCGCTTTGTTCTCGATAGCCGTATTCGTGTTCATCAAGAAGCACTGTAACGGCCGGGTTATCTCCTAAACTCCAGGATTCGCCCTTAGGCCAATTAATATCGGGGAATCTGGCCGATGCCCAGGCGTTGAACTCGTGCATCTGCTGAACCAGATACTCACCAATTTTTCCGTAGGGCGCAACCTTAACGGTTAGTTCAGCAAGGCTTGTTCGCATAGTGGTATACACGGCTCGGGGAATTTGCCAGTTGGTTACATTGGATGCAAACACCGCGTTTGCAGCAACGGGGTCGTTGGAAAGGTTGTATTCCCAACCACCTTTCGGATAATCGCCACCACCAATCCACACCGAAGTGACCTTTTCACCGATTTCTGGTGCTAACAGCAGCGCGTTAGCCATGTCGGTAAGGGGACCAAAAGAAATGACAAATAGCGGTCGAGGGTCGTCTTTCTTTGCTTCAGTAATAATTGCTCTGGCGGCTTCGTTTTCAATCCCATTTGCAGATTCAAGCGCGAGCTCTAAACCTCTGTAAACGGCAATGTCTTCACTAATATCCATCAGCGACAGGATGTAATTGATTTCTTTGAGTCCCGCTTCCATTGAACCTACCGGCCGACCCATTTGCAGAGATGTGTTTTCAAACTGAGAGGAAATAATGCCTTTGACTTCTAGTTTTGGCGACAACAAGGCATGCACGATGGCGAACTGATCATCAGCTTCATTTTTTGCATCTGTTACTACAAATACCCTGACCTTTTTTTCTTCCGGAACAGGGATGGGCAGTAACGAACCATAAGCCTGAAAAGCCAGCAATAATGGGGCGAGGCTGATTAAAATCTCACGCATTAGTATCTCCATGTGGATAAAGACAGAACGGTGATTTATCTGTCTTTCGATGTCATCTTTCGGGCGAATAATAATTTAACAACGTTGCGTTGTAACTCGCCCTATTGATTGCCAGCGCACGCTACTCAAATACCTGCTAGACCGGTGCATAGGTCTTTTTATGACACAAGCGCATGCTAAATAGCAAATGCTTTCGTTAAAAAAATGTTGCATCGATGTTGACATCGATGTCTTATTTGCGGATATTTTTACTATAGCCCAGTGCAGAACGCCTGAACTCGTCATTTCCGGGGAGTAAAAAGGTGGTGCGCTGTTAAGACGCATTTAGTCTGGTGTCGGTTTATCCCTTAACTAACCCGATGTGGCTGAATAGTGCTGTGATTCAGCACGCAGGAAATGCTGGGTACCCTCGGCATTTCTGTATCGTTGGCAGTGCCCGTCAACGGTACGAGGAAGCCACCCTTCGGGGTGGCTGCTTTTTACATGTCTGCAATGAGAGAGGGGTCGGCAAGTAAACCCGTTTGAAAATATACCGCTAACACCACCCGCATGATTTCTATTTCTGCTTTTACCGCATCTAATCTGGCGGAAATTGCTTGGGATTCCCGGCTATTGAGTAGGAACAAGTCGCTGTCGCCCATTTCAAATCGCTTCCGCTCCTGGCTAAACAGCGCTTCGCTTAGTGCTGCCTGCTTTTGTTGCAGAACCAACATATTCTGACCATATTGCAGGGCTTGCAAGCCAACGGCCATATCGCGCTTGAGAGCATCTTCTGTCGCTTGAATAACTGCATCAATTTCGCGAAGTTTTAATGACGCTTTGCTGGCTTCAGCTTTTGCCTGTCGGCGGCCTAAAGGCATGGAGAACTGCAAACCCACTTTGCTTTCTGTGCCAGTGAGGTTTTCTGGGCCGTTGCCGATGTCTCGCGCTATTTTTGCTTCGATATCCAAGGTAGGCAGAAGCGCATTTTCTGCCAGCCGGTATTTGTTTTTGGCCAGTTGCCACTCTGCGCGCAGGCTCTGTAGCGCCGGATGTCGCGGAATAAGACCATTTAATGATGCTGGGTTAACGCTTCCCGCTTGCCACGGCCAAGCAATCGCATCTGGCACTTCATTCAGCTGCGCGCTGTTTATGGGCTGAAATTGATTGTCGCGATAGTAGTAAGCTAATTTCTCTCTGGCTTGAGCGGCTTTGCGGCTGGCTGCCTGTAACGCCAATTCACGCTGCATTACCGTTACTTCAAATTCTGTTTGGGTAATGCGGGCTAGATCGCCTTCTCGCACCCGAGTATCGATGGCGTTACCGCGACGTTTCGTGGTTTGAACCAGCGCAGCATAAATTTGTTCATTAAGGTGACTTTCGTACCAGTCCAAATATGCGGAAAGGCCGTTGTACACGAGTTCGTTGAGTGCCAATGCCGCTTCTGCATCCCACTGAGCAAGCCCCACTTTGGCATCTTCTATCGCCATACGTTTTTTATCGGTTTCCCGGTTTTTCAATAACGACATTGCAAAACCAATATTTACCTCACCACCGGATAAGGTTTCATATTCGCGCTCGTAATAGGGAAAATCGCCGTTACCAATGCGGTATTCTGCTTTGAACTTAGCGTTTGCAGTACCAAGTGGGTTCACTACCCGTTGAGACAAGTAATCGCCGCTGTAATAGCCGCTGGTGCGAAGCGCCGTGTCTTGTTCCAGTTGAATATCGAAAGCGGCTTCAGCGTAAGCCATATCCTGCAGACGCTGACCATTTTTGGCCTCTAATTCCAGCAATTTTGGGTGGTTGGTTAAGATCGACTGCAATACTTTTTCGGCGGTAACAGGCTCATTTGCCAACACACCGTGACTGATCAAAAATACTGAAAGCCCAATTAATAGAGAGAAGCGCTTACTCATCGTTACTACTTTGTCACTGTTTGTTCGGTGCCGGTTCGCACGTTTTCCGGCGGGAAATTATTAAGTTGTCGCCACAGCTCATAACCTAAGCTGACTTCCTCTAACAAGATCCAGGCGTTTACCCGGCTGTCGAGACGAGCAAAGGTTTCACTAGGCCAAGGCTTACTGCCAGATTCAGGTTTAATCCAGACATTAAATAAGCCGCTCGGGTCGGCAACGGGTTCAACAATGGCCACTCGACCGCCAAAGGTACCAATTGACGTTCCCGGCCAACCGCTAAACTGAAATATTGGCCAGCCTTCAAATTGTAGTCTTACCCGGCGGCCTTCTGTTACTAGCGGCGCGTTAAGGCCATTTACTTTCACCCGAACCATGCGTTCTACGCCATCGGGAATGAAGTAGCCAAGCACTGCGCCAGAGCTTACAAGGGTAGATACACCACCTGAATGTAAGCGGGTGACTGTGCCATCTTGAGGCGCATATTTCGTTTGTGTTGATTGTCTGGCAAGGGATGAGTTGATGGAGTTTAGATCTTGTTCCGACTGTGCTGCGGCAGCAAGACGCTCCTGTAGCGTATTTTCAGTCACTTCAATATCGCGCATGGAAACCAGTCCTTCCGCATGCAAGCGCTTTTGTCTTGCAAGGTTAGCCTTGGCGTTCTCTACGGCCATCAAATCGGCTTCTAACTCCAGTTCTGCTGCTTTAACCTGAGCCTGTAAGCGTTCAACCAGCGCTTTGTCAGTATCAACCAGCGTCACAATAGGATCGCCTTCTTTTACCTTTTGTCCTTCGCGAACATGCCAGGTTTTAATTTGGCCTGGAACCAACGCGGAGATAGGCTGCGCCCGATCGGCAGGGTTCAGAGTACTGATAACGCCGGTGCCGTAAGCGGTTTGTTGCCATGGCGCAAAATAGAGGATTGCGGCAGCAACAAGCACGATGAGGAACAATGACCAAGCTACCTTCTTGTACCAGGTGGGCACCTGCTGCGCCTGTAATGTCGACATCTTGCTCATAAAGAGATGCTGATCGTTACTCATGGCTATCTCCTAGGCCTGATTCCGGAAGATGGGTTATCAGCGATGAGTCTTCAGACAGCACAACGGTGCCGTCGAATACGGTTCTGTCTGGATTACTGGTGAAATAAAGCACCGTAACCGGCAAGGTATCAAGGTAGCGCAGGATAATCCCGCGAATGGCTTCAGGAATGGCATCAAAATGCTGATTTAACACAATCACACCCGGTTTAGACAGTATGGCTGCAGCAGTTTTTAATAATAAAAACTCCATCGGCTGCAAAGGATGACCAAGCTGAGAAAGCTGCGTTTGCAACCCATCCTCGAGCCGTTTTAATGTACTTTGCAATTGAAGGTGCCTGAACACTTCATAAATTTCTTTTTCACTTATGTCGCTGGCATCTAGCCGCAAATATTCCAGAATTGAACATTCAATAATAAGTGAACGATCAACCATCGCGATGGCCTGTCGCAAATCACTGGTTTGATAATCGGAGAGAGAAAGACCACCCAACTCAATCCATCCCGTATCAGGTGATTCATAGCGTTTCAGCACAGTCATCAATTTACGTTGCTGCCACGCCTGTGAGGTAATCACGAAGTATTTACCATTTTCTTTCAGCGCCATATCCAGCACTACCGATTCATCGGCTTGTGTTAACACGGTTTGCTGAAAGCTCAGTGCATTGTGACCATTCAATTTCTGGCCTGAAGAATGTACTTCTTCCTGCGGCAAACTCAGTACCGCATTCAATTTTTCAGCGGCGCCATACAATTCGTAATACAGATTCAAATACACACTGAAACGGGAAATACCAAGAAAGACTGCCGACATAATGAGCTCGGCGGCAACCAGTTGGCCCACCGATAATTGCTCCTGAACCACCAGAATGCCGCCTAAACCAAGCAGTGCTGAACTTGCTAGCGCATAGATAATGAGGAACAGCACGGTTTGTGAAAAGGTAAAGGTAAAGTGGTCGGAATGGCAGCTCACATACCGGCTAATCACAGATTCAGTTTTATCGGCGGCATGTTCAATGTGGCGTCTGGATTTGAAAAACACATGGGCAGAAGAAATATCACTCAGCCATTTCGCTGTGGCGTATTTAGAGTCGGATAAGTCGATAGCCGTGGTCTTTGCTTGCGTGCTCAAGGTGCGCCAGATGAGGTACATCATGATTACAATGATCACGTTAAAGGCGAATAAAAACGGGTGATAAAACGAAACAAGTGTTAAACCCACCAGCATTTGTAAGAGTAATGCAAAGCCATCGACCATCAAAGAAGGCATATTTTTTTGAAAGGTCATCACTTCAAAATAACGGTGTGTGATGGTGGTGTTTTTCCGCCCCTCAAAGAACTGATGCGGAGCCTGAATGGTTTTTAACACTAAATCAGCCGTTAACCGGCTGTAAATACGGCGCTCGTAGTATTCCATAACCCGGGTACGAAGGGCGCTGAACAACCCGTAAAGCAAAAGCGTGCAAAACAAGATACCACTGATAACCAGTACTGCACTGATAGAGGCTGTGTACACCACGGTGTTGATTAATGTTTGAACCGCAAACGGAACGGCCAGGGTGAGCAAGCCGATCATCAGCCCGTAGCCAATAGCCAATTGGAAAAAACCTGCTTCAGGGCGCAGGATATCAAACAGAAGTGTTTTTGTTCTGCGTAAATCTTTTGTGGCTGCCATGAATCTCTCTGAAAAAGCGGGGAAACTGCTGTAATTTAAATTTACCTAACCCGGGTATGTCATACAAGCAGCAGTCGGTTTCTTGTTTGAAACCAGTATACGATTAAAAAGGCAAAATTGATCGCAGAAAAATACGCTTTTACCGATTACCAAAGTACAAGAATTTCGTTACTGAGCGGGTTTTCTGTTTTTTACAATCAAAACATAACATTTCTCGTATTTTCAGTTCTTCTAGCTTGTGTTTTTATTGATGTCAGCGGTGTGCGAAATGGCTTAGCTTCTTCGAGAGGAGGCGCTGCTTGCACCCACAACAATAAAATATGTTGAGGAATTTATGACATCGAACACCTTTACTGAAATACCGGTAATTAATATTGAAGGCTTATTTAATGATGCCATTGAAGCGCGCTTAAAAGTTGCCGAAGACATGGGTAAAGCCGCCAGGGATGTTGGCTTTTTGTATGTTGTCGGACACGGCATTCCAGCGAAAAAGATTGCAGCGCTGCGTGATGCGGCGAAACGCTTCTTTGCACAGTCTGAAGCTGAAAAGATGAAGTACTACATTGGTAGTTCAGCAACGCATAAAGGTTTCGTGCCAGAAGGCGAAGAAATTTACGGCACCGGGAAGCCAGACAAAAAAGAAGCCTATGATGTTGGCTTTCCCGCACCTGACGATCATCCTTTGGTACAAGCAAACACGCCGCTTATTGGGCAGAACGAATGGCCTGAGCTAGAGAATTTTAAAACGCCAGTATTAGATTATTACGAAACGCTTTTTGCTCTGGGTAAAACGTTATTTTCAGGGTTTGCACTTGCGCTAGGCCTACCGGAAGATCACTTCGATTCCATGATTTCCTGTCCGCCATCAAAGCTACGCTTAATCCACTACCCTTTCGATGAAAATGCAGAGGACCGTCCGGGCATTGGTGCGCATACAGACTATGAATGTTTTACCATGCTGCTTGCTGATCAGCCTGGCCTGGAAGTGATGAACGATAATGGAGAATGGATAGATGCGCCGCCGATGAAAAACGGTGACGAAGAGGCATTTGTTATCAATATCGGCGATATGCTGGAAGTGTTGACTGCTGGTAAATTTGTGGCGACTTCCCACAGAGTAAGAAAGGTGGCCCAAGAGCGCTATTCCTTTCCACTGTTCTTTGCTTGTGACTACCACACATTAATTCGTCCGCTGGCGCAGTTTGACGATGGCAGCACGGAGTATAAACCATTAAGTATTGGTGAGCATATGTACAGCCAAGCGCTGCAAACCTATCGGTACTTGCGGGAAAAAGTGGCCAAAGGAGAAGCATCTCTCCCCGAACGTGCAACCGGTGTTGCTACTTTTGGTCATCTTAAAAATAATCAACCAAGCTAGTTAGTCTCTTCTCCAAACGCAGCGCAACGCTTCGGTCATTTGGCTGATGTGTTGCCGCTGCCCAGTCATTCTTAGGCCTGTTGCAAAAAAGCAACGAAACGGGCTTTTCAGGCTTTCATCTGGTCATTCACCGGCGATTTTATCAAGGTAATCGATGTGTCCTTTTTACTCATGTAAAAGCTTGATACAGGTCAACTAATAACAAATCGCTTATGCTATCGTGCGCGACTTTTATCGTTATAAATGAAACACATCCGACGAGTGCTTTAAAGGATTAGGCCTTGTTGAATGACATTTTTATCTGCGCGAGTATTGTGTCAAATTTCGCCACAAATCTCTCTACGGAATGATTCTTTAACCCATGCATGATTTAACTTCCAAGCTTCGTCGATTTTCAGAGTATGTAGGCCAAACCCGTGGGCAAGCGTATTTCAATCACATCGTTATGGGCTTGGCCGAAATTTGTGAATGCGATTACATCATGGTGGGCGAAGTTCACAATGAAATGAACACCTGTTCAACATTGGCAGTTTGCGATAGCGGCGTTATACAGCCAGACATGACTTATTCGCTGGCAGATACACCTTGCCATCTTGTGTCTCGTGATCAGATATGCTGCTTCCCCGCCAATGTGCAGGGCATGTTCCCGAAAGATCAAATGGTTGTCGACTATGGCGCTGAAAGTTATATCGGTGTGCCCTTGCACAGTTCCCAGGGGGAGGTACTGGGCATTATTGTAGCCCTAAACAAAACGCCCATCGATGACATTGATGAAATTGTGCTGCTGTTTGAAATGGCAGCCTATCGAGTGGCGGCAGAATTAGAACGGCGTATTCAAGACCGATCGCTAGATATGTTGTCATCGATATTCCGCTATTCTTCAGAAGCCATGATTGTCACCGACGCAGCGCACAAAATCGTGGAAGTGAATGATGCCTTTTGCGAAATGTTTGGCTATTCCCGTGAACAGGCATTGGGTAAGAACCCTTCGCTCATCTCAAGTGGTGAGCATGATGCCGGTTTTTTCCAGGCTTTCTGGGAGCAAGTGACCACCCGGGGTAACTGGCGTGGGGAAATTAAAAACCGTCATGCCGACGGGCGGATTCTTGAGCAATGGTCGTCGGTAAACCAGGTTAAAGACGAGAGCGGTAGAACCCATCATTACACTGCCATATATACCGACTTAACCGAGTTAAAGAAAACGCAGGCTGAGAATCTTTACCTTGCCAGCACCGACCAACTGAGCGGCCTGTCGAATAAAGCCTTGCTAGCAAAAGAACTGGCCAGAGGCGGCAAGAAATGGATGTTGGCCATTCGACTTGATGGCCTGCGTTATTTCAATGAAGCGTATGGGTTCGATGCGTGCGACGGTTTGATAAGAGAAACGGCCAGTCAGATCATGAAGCTGGTCGAGGCCGATTGCTACGTGGGTATTGATGCTGGAAAGTTTGTGTTGCTCTTTAATCAGCCCACCGATCTGGTAGAAATTGCCCGGGCGCTTCATCAACATTTTTCGTTTTCTCAGGTAACGGCGGGGGACGTGAGTGTTTATATTTCACTGTCTTTTGGGGGTTGTATAGGGGATGCTGATTTACTGCGTTTGTCTTCTTCGGCACTCAGACAAAGCCAAGCCCAAGGTAAATTTAGTTGTGTGGTACTGGAGCAGGAGTGCGGACAACGGGTTGCTTCACAGCGGCATGTTTTTGTCGAGGCAAACAACCTTATTCATACTGCACTGAATAACGAGCTGCTGGTACCGTTCTTCCAGGGAATACGCAACAACCACAATGGCCGTATCACCCATTTTGAGGCCCTCGCGCGCATCATTCATGACGGCAAGGTCATTTCGCCATATAGCTTTATTGAAGCGGCGCAGGTTGCCGGGATGTTACCCTTAATCACTCAACAAATAGCCCGTCAAGCGTTCAGAATAATGAGCAAAAAGGACTACATCTTCTCGGTGAATATCACTGAGCATGATTTAAATGGGCAGTACCTTTCCAATTTTCTTAATGAGCTTTGTAATACCTACAGTGTGACACCCGAACGCGTTATTCTTGAAGTGCTCGAAGGGATCAGTAGCTCAAGCAAGAACAACCATCTCAAGCAATTGCGTGATTTAAAACGCATTGGTTTTAAGTTGGCCATCGATGATTTCGGCACCGAGTATTCTAACTTTGAACGCATTTTGGAGTTGGAGATCGATTATCTGAAAATTGATGCCCGCTATATCAAACAAATCGATACCGACAGTAAAAGCTATGAAATCGTGAAAGCGTTTGCATATTTCTGCAAAAACAGTGGTATTAAATCAATTGCCGAGTTTGTGCATTCGCAGGCAGTGCAGGACAAACTGCTGGAACTGGGAATTGATTACAGCCAAGGCTTCTTGTTTTCTGAGCCACAGCCACTTTGAAAAATATAAAAACCAGCCCGGCTTTTGCCGGACTGATGCATTTCAGAGCGAAATTATCTGACTGCTAGTTATTCTGCTTTGGTACGGTATTTTTCAAACCACGCCATAATGTTGCCTACTTTCTGAATGAGACGAGAAGGCTTTGAGGCAATGCCGTGTGAAGCACCCGGAATGCGCACCATGGCGGCATCCACCCCTTGCAGGCGTAGCGCTTGATAAAACTGTTCCGATTCACTAATCGGCGTACGGTAATCAGACTCGCCGGTAAGCAGCATGGTGGGCGTTTTTACATTGCCTACCAGAGACAGCGGTGAATGTGCCCACAGGTGGTCGAATGCTTCCCAGGGTTTGCCCGGCATCCAGTATTCGGTGAAGTAAGGATACGCATCGGCAGTCAGGCCAAAGCTAATCCAATTGATTACGGGTTTTGCTACCACTGCCGCTGCAAAACGGTTTGTTTTTCCTACCGACCAAGCCGTTAACACGCCTCCACCAGAGCCGCCCGTAATGAACAGATTTTTCTCGTCAATAAAGCCTTTGCCAATCGCGGTATCAACCACATCCATCAGATCGTTGTAATCTTCTGACGGATAGTTATGGTGAATGAGATTGCCGAAGTCGGCGCCATAGGATGAACTGCCGCGAGGGTTAGACCATACCACTACATAGCCCTGTGCCGCCATCAGCTGTATTTCCATGGCAAAGTGGGGGCCATATGCCGCGTGAGGCCCGCCGTGAATTTCCAGAATTAACGGGTAGGATTTGGCGTTGTCAAAGTTCGGCGGTAGCGCAATCCAGGCATCAATGTCGCGACCATCAACAGACGATTTAACTGGCATTGTTTCTACACTCGCCAGTTTAAGGTGCGCTAGTGCATCACTGTTAAGATCTGTGAGAGTAGACGTTCCACGTCTTGTAATGACAGCAATGTCGGCAGGGCTCAGCGGATCGTCGGTGGTAAATGCGATGGTACCATTGTCTGCAACTGCGAATTGACCAGAGGTATAGGGGCGGCCCAGAGACTGCCCGCCAAGCGTTGCTTTAAGCGTTGTTATTTTGCCTTTTAGGTTTACTTCAGCCAACCGCGTTTGACCATGGTCGAGGTATGAAAATACCAGCCCGTCACTGTTACTGTTCCATTCAAACTGCTGCACCGACCGATCCAACGACGAAGTAAGGCGCGTGACTTTGCCTGACTTCAGTTCCAACACGGTAATGTCGCCGTTCTGATAACTCATTTTATTATCTTCAACCTGGTTAAACGCCAGGTATTTTCCGTTCGGACTTAATGTGGGCGACGACTCAGGGCCAGGCAACGAGGTTACAGCAGTGACGTCTGTTGAGCTTATATCTACTGAGAATATGTCGCTGGTAAGCGGCTCTAGCGAGTAATCTGCATTGCGGTTGGCTGAGAAAAAAATGCGCTTATCATCGGCACTGAAGGCGAGTTTGCCGTCATTAGGAAACGCCCCCGTTGTTAATTGACGAGGCGTGCCACCGGATACCGGAAGGATATAAATTTGATTGAAGCCGGCCGGTAAATAGCCGCGACCGTCTGAGCGATAGCTGGTGGTATCAATGACTTTGGCGGTTTCGGCCCATTCTGCGCCTTTAGGCTTTTTCGGCATGCCAGTGAAAAGCGGCTTGTCGAGGGTCGGGGTGAATAAGGTAAACGCCACATGCTTACCATCGTGAGACCATGTCAGGTTACCGGGCATAAATTCAACCGTCGTTAGCTTGGCGATTTGGCCGGTGTCTTGATAGCGTACGTAAATTTGGTTACTGCCACCTTCGTCCGAAACGTAAGCCAACATATTGCCGTCGGGTGACGGTGTGGCAGAACGCACGTTGGCATTGTTGGCCAGCACCGGACGGTGGCGTTTTCCGTCTACAGATGCCTGCCACAATGTGCTGTGCGTTCGGTCTTTCATGATATCCATAGAACGACGTTCGTAGAAAACGGTGTTGCCGTCGTGACTGAAAAACGGTGACGCAGCATATTCGAGGTTAAAAGTATCTTCGTATTGCAAGGTATCCGGTAGCGCTTCAGCGCAGGCCGCAGTGGACAAAAGGGCGGTGATGCTGGCGAGAAGCAAGTTCCTGCCAGGTATTTGGGGTTTTTCTCTGTCGGACAAACGTTGGTTGAAATGCATGTTCATTTCCTTTTATTGTTATCGTTATGATTTTTATTATGGAGTCTTTTTTATTGGTGCATGTTTATCCTAGCGGATGCTCAATGCTGGGGGGAAGTCGCTTGCCGTACAAATCGAATAAATCGTCTCTATTGTTTTTCACACAAGACATTCAGGCAAGCAATGTTTCGAGTGTCAATGCTAAACATATCAGTAGCAATACGGCACTGAGTAAGCCTGTTTTTTTGGTGCCTTGAAAGCCGATGCCAATCACTGAAAGTAACCCAGGCGTTTCATTGCGTCGCCATTTTGTTACCCGGTGGGCGTAAATAATGGTTCCGGTAATCGATAGGCTGGTTAGCAATAAGCCAAAGAAAAAATACAGCGTTTTGCTCCAATAACCGCCCCAAACACCGAAATGTAACGGGTCAGCGGCTTCAGAAATCCTAACGTGAAATGACAGATCGCTGGCGATGCGCTGGGAAAGCAAATTACCAGATTCGGGGTCGAATACCATGTTATCTGCACGGTTACGCACTAACATTGTGCTTGATTGGCCTTCAACGCGGACAGGTTGGCCTGCTTTGATGGGGAAAAAGACTGATTTTATCTCCAGCTCGGGTCGCTGGCGCTGCACTGTAGTAATGAGCTTGTCGAAGATTTCTGGAGAAACACGAACAGGATGATGCTTGGCGTGTTCACTAATAACGCTGCCATCTTTCGGATAGGTCGCGCCCAAACCGTATTTTTCAGCAAAATACCAAATGCCGGTAATGCTAATTACCACAAGTAGCCAACTGCTCCATAACCCGCTTAAGCGATGGAAATCTCCCCAGAATACCCGTGAATTTTGCTTTCGGGGCAATCTCCAAAGCCCTTTCCACCATTTGGGGTGCAGGATCAAACCTGAAACGAGCGAGAGCAAAAGCGGAAATGCGGTAAGGCTAACAATAGGTAAACCAATATTCAGCGGCATCATTAAATGACGGTGAATTCGTCGTAACAGAGTTTGCCAGTTGAACCAGGTGCCATTCCCGGTATGCGCATAAGTAACCGGGTCGATATAGGCGTGATAGCGCTGGTTATTTTCATCATACAGCAGCGTATCGGCGGCAAAACCGTTATGTATCGGTGCTGCTAGTTGATAAATGCGGTTACCGTCAGAAGATGAGAGGGCAGCGCGGTAGTACTGAGGCCAGTTTAGTGGCGTGTTCGATGGTTGTGCCCGAACGGCCGGATTAGTCAGCCAGTCAAGCTCGTGTGACATCACAGCCAAGGTGCCGGTTAGCATTATGAAACACAACAGCACAGCCAGCGGAAGACCCGCCAGGCTGTGCCATCGATACCAGCGCTGTTTATTCATTTATAAGATTTAGAAGTCATAGCTTAGCTGAACAACCACCTCACGAGGCTCGCCAGGAAAGTGCCCGTTACGCTCACTGAATCCGCTTACTGCATATACTTTATCAAACAGGTTTTTAACGTTAACACTTAGCAGTAGGTTGTCCCAACGTGTGGTCCAGCTGGCATCAAAAATGGAGAATGGTTTTACCCGCTGACCGTTAAGGCTAACTTGTTCACTCACGTAGTCTACGCCCATGGCAAATGCTGAGTCGATAACTGCAATATTATATCGCGCCCAAAATCCGGCTTGATGGCGAGGGGTGTTAGCAAAGCGACGGCCATCAAAAGTATTTCGGGTCGCGCCTTCCTCTAAAAGGGTATCGTTGTAGGCGTAGTTAGCCGTAATACTGATATTGTCGGTAATGTCGCCTACCAGGGTAAATTCTGCACCTTGGCTTTCTACCAAGCCGAAGTTGATAAGGGCGGGTTCAATATCGTTGTTTTCACCGTCGATAAAGTCCGGGTTGTTGATAACCAGATTTTCTTTATCAATTTGATAGATGGCGGCGGTAGTCATGATGCCGCCATTTAACCAGGATTGTTTCAGACCCAGCTCAACCTGGTTACCGGTTTCTGGTGAAAGCGGATCGGCGACAGACTCTTCATACTGAGAAGGATCTACCGGGTTAAAGCTCTCAGAATAATTCAGGTAAACCGTTGTTTCGTCTGTTGGCGTGTAAATGAGCCCTGCTCTCGGTGTAACATCACTGTCGTTGTAGGCCGTGTCGGTATCCATGCTTTGTTCATCGAAGTAATCAAACCGTGCGCCTAACATGAGTGCCCAGTTTTCGCTGAACTGCATTTTATCCTGAACGTAAAAACTGGCCCGCTGACGCTCCAATCCATCTCGATTCATGTCTGTCAGGTTGTAAGTCGTTGGGTCTGTTTCGCCATAGTTAAGGGTAAAAATGTTGAGATTCGCCACACCATCTGCTTCGTAGCGAGCGCGGAAATAGTCGTAGTCGGTTTTAACATGCTGCCAATCGCCACCGAACAGAAGTTGATGCGTAATACCCGCAGCCTCAAAGTCATAAACGAAATCCAGGGTAAGGCTTAGCTCGTCGTTTGCACGAAGCTGTTTGCGATACTCCCGGCGAATCGTCTCGTCATTGATGTCAGCAACACCATCGCCATTAACGTCAATCCAGCTTCTGGACTCGTGATATCCCTGATTTCGTTCGTTATCTAAATACCGCAAGGTACCATTGAAAGTGAAGCTATCGCTAAAGTCGTGCTTAAGATTGGCTTGCAATACCAGTGCTTCAAGATCCTGATAATCCCCTTTTTCATTGGCGTTATAACTGCGGTCGACCAAAAAATTACCATCATCATCTACCGGAACGCCGCGAAGACGATTGCCGCCCAGGTTCTGCACAATGTAGTCGTAGGTGGTGGTCAATTCTGTATTATTCCCCAATACAAACAGGGCGCCGCCAGCCAGCTCAATGTTTTCTGAATCGGCATTATTACGGAAGCTGTCTTGAGTCTCGTAAAAAGCGCCAAAGCGATAGGCAACAGATTCGTTAACGGCACCAGTGAATTCTGTGGATGCTCCTGCCAGCGAGAAGTTTCCGCCAGTTACCGTAACATTGCGGTATTCGTTGAACGAAGGCTTACGGCTAACATAGTTGATCATTCCGCCTGGCTCGCCACCGCCGTAAAGCGCTGCAGCTGGGCCTTTAAGTACTTCCACACGCTCAACATTAAACAATTGCGGTACGCTGAAACCAGAGAAGGGGTCGCCACGTACGCCGTCGTAAAACACATTGGCATCATCGCGGAATCCCCGAAAGGTAACACCTGAGTAACTGAATTCACTGACCCCCGCAATTGAGCGGTACATGTCAGTGATGTCGCGAGCAGCCTGGTCGGCAATGAGTTGGCGTGTGAGTACCTGTACAGACAAAGGGATTTCCATGATATCAGCATCGGTTTTGGTACCAATGCGAGTCTGGCTATCTAGATAGAATTGCTGGGCACGACCCGTTACTTCAATTTTTTCAACGTCATCTGTGGATGAGGCTGTAGCGTGAAAAGTGCAGACAAGGGCGCTGAGTACGGCTACCGATAAGGAAGAGTATTTCATGAGAGTCCTAAGTGGGGATAATTTAATCTAAATAAGAATGGTTTTCATTTCTGTTTGTGAGAGTGTACAGGGAATGAAGTTGAATTGCTCGGAAAAAAATAGGAACGCGAGAGAATACAGATAAGAATTAAATTGGGAGTTGAGAAATAAGAGGATTGGCGTGAGAAAAGTTTGCCACTGAGCCAGCTAAAAAAAGCCCGTTATCAACAACGGGCACTTGTACAGTATTTAGTGGTGATAAAGCTTAATTTTTTAAGCGCCAACCATCATGCCACCGTTTACGTGAAGCGTTTGACCGGTGATGAATGCCCCATCCTGGCTGGCGAGAAATACATAGGCAGGGCCAAGTTCCCGAGGTTGTCCTACCCGGCCAATAGGGGCCGCCATATTCTTTAACATATCTTCGTCGAAGTCTTCGAATACAGATTGAATATCAGTAGCGATGGGGCCTGGTGCAACTTCATTAACTCGAATGCCTTTGTCCATATATTGCTTGGCTAGCGAGCGAGTAAATGCTGAGATTGCTCCTTTTGTAGATGAATAAGGTAATAAAGCCTTATTGCCGACATAACCATTTATCGAGCCGGTGTTAACGATGGCAGAACCTGATTGCATATGGCGAAGTGCGGCACGACTTAGGTAAAACATACCTGCCATATTCACATCAAAGTGGGCCGTCCAATCTTCGTCGCTTACTTCTTCAAGATTATGGTAAGCCTTCTGAAATCCCGCATTGTTCACCAGAATGTCGATGCCGCCCCAGGAAGAAACGACCTTTTCAACCGCGCGATCGCAGTCAGCGCTATCGCCAGTGTTACCTTGTATTACCAACGCAGCTACACCTTCAGCTTCAATGGCTTGCTTGGTCTCGGCAGCCTTGTCTTCAGCCGAGTGATAAATAATAGCCACTTTGGCACCTTCCCGGGCCATGTGCAGCGCGGCAGCTCGACCAATACCACTGTCGCCACCGGAGATTAACACGCGTTTACCTTTCAATTTTCCTGCGCCGACATAGTCATTGTTAATGTACTCAGGGTCGGGAAGGTGAGGCACTTTAGAATCTGACATATTTATCTCCTATTAAGTATTAATTGCCGCTACAGCGCCACCATCTACCCGCCAGGCAGAACCGTTGGTGAAAGTGGTTCGGTTAGAACAAAGCAATGCTACCGCCGCCGCTACTTCGTCAGCGCGGCCTCGGCGTTTAAGCGTGAGGTAAGGACGTTCTTTTTCGAGAAAATGTTCAACCGCTTCTTCCTGTGACACGCCGAGTTCTTCAGACAGTTTTTCCATCATGCCATCGGTCATTGGACTCTCGATGAAAGCGGGCATAACTGCATTAACCAAAACACCTTTCGGGCCATAGGGAAGTGACAACGCTTTGGTATAACTGAGTAAGGCAGCTTTGGATGCGTTGTACACGGCTTCGTCTGGGTAAGGTTGAACAGCGTTTTCGGATACGGTGAGCACAACCCGTCCCCAGCCTTTTTCAACCATGCCAGGTACGATAGCCCGACATACCCTTACCGCAGACATAAAGTTAATATTCCAGCATTCCATCCAGTCTTCATCTTTCATCGTTAACGGGTCGCCCTTGGCTCCAGTAATCCCCGCCAGATGTACCAGAATATCCGCACCGCCCACTGCTTTTACTTTGTCAGCTAACGTGTTGATATCGCTTTCGTCGGTCAGGTCGGCTTTATAAAAGCCGACAACAGATTCGTGGAGTTCATCCACCGCCGCGCGAAGTGCTTCTTCGTTCATGTCGGTGAGAAACAGACGCACACCTTCTTCAGCTAGACATTTCGCAGATGCAAGGCCAAGACCACCTGATGCACCACTGATAAGGGCAACGCGCCCTTTAATATTTAAGTCCATGGGATACCTTCAAAATAGATTTCGTGAATGGAAATGAAGAAGTTCGTTTTTAAGGCAGCAAGGAGTATGCCTGAGGGTATGTCGAACAATTACTCTTGTAACTTCAGTGCGTTACAAAAATAACGCAACTTCCCCGATCGCTCTGATTGCTAATGCCGGAAAATTATTACAATAAATTGTAAATGATGGAGACATGTCGGCAGGGTATGGGAAAGACCGATGCTTGCTCAATAGTCGGAATGATTTGCTAATTTATCGCATCTGATGTCCAAACGCTGATCGTCACGGGTGCAGAGGGGTATAAAGCAATAACTTTCTGTTTCCGGAATCAAACCGACTCATGGTAGAAATAAAACAGGCGCCCGCTGCGCAATCAACGCATCCAGTGACTCTGGAGAAATGGCTGAAATCGGCTGAACGAAACCTGTTAGACGGTATCTTTGACAATATCTCACCGTCTGACGGCAAGCCCGGAGCCGTTATCGCTTCTCCGTCTCGCTCAAATCCAGACTATTACTATCACTGGACCCGTGATTCGGCCCGCACCATGAGAGAGATCGCAAGACTTTGTGAGACTAATGAGTTCGGGCTCAGAGAAAAGTATCTGGAAGTAATGGAAGACTATATTGACTTCTCGACGCTAAACCAGCAGACGCCTAACCCCAGCGGAAACGTAGGTGAGCCGAAGTTTTACGTAAGTGGTCACGCCTATAAAGATGAATGGGGAAGACCACAGAACGACGGTCCGGCACAACGTGGTCTGACAATGACGCGCTGGGCGCGGTATCTGATGAGTCAGGGAGAAATTGATTACGTTCGGGATGCGCTCTTTGGCATTGATGAAGGGCTTATCAAAACAGATTTGGACTACATCGCCAACCACTGGCAGGACAGTTGTTTTGATGTATGGGAAGAAGTGAAAGGCGATCATTTTTACACCCGGATTCTTCAGTATACGGCACTGCGCGAAGGGGCTGAGCTGGCTGATGAGCTGGGCATCACTGGTACCGCATCTTTCTACCATCGTCAGGCCGGAGACATTGAGTCCGCAATGAATGATTTCTGGTCTGAAGAGGGGGGCTACTATATGGCTACCCTTAACCGGCAGGGCGGTCTGGATTATAAATCATCTGGTCTTGATATCGCTGTGCTTCTTGGGGTTTTTCAGGTTGGCATTTTCCAGGGGGCTTCCGGTTCACGGCCCTATCTGACCGCCGCAAATGACAGGGTGCTATCTACTGCGCTGAAGCTGTACGAGGCTTTTGACTCAATGTTCCCGGTCAATGATATCAAAATGTCTCCAGCCGGTGAGCGACTTGCACCGGGTATTGGTCGTTATCCTGAAGATAAATATAGCGGCACCGACGGAGTTGATACTGGCAATCCATGGTTTTTATGTACTGGCACGATGGCTGGCATTTGTTATTTGACCGCTTCTCTGTTTTTAACGCAAGAGAGTCTTAATCTGACGAATTACAATCTGGGCTTTCTGCAGCTCGCGGTTTCTTATTGCCGGGACGATATTGAACTGCATCAGGAACAGGTTTACGAGAAAGACAGTGAAGAGTTCTCGTTTATTATTAAAGGTTTGATTAATTTAGGGGATGCCTGTTTACACCGTATTCAGTTCCACTGCGGCGAAAACGATGCCATGTCAGAGCAATTCCACTATCAGACCGGCGAGATGTTGAGTGCAGATAATCTGACATGGAGCTATGTAAATGTGCTTAGCTGTATGGGATTACGGAAGCAGATCACCAGCAGGTAAATTGGGATTGTCTTAATGTGTAGAAAGAAAACAGGAGCGTGATTTAATTGTTTCCGTAGTTTGAGTTGGTTATTCTCTGACGTAGTTATATTCCACCCAGATAACAACATGGAAACAGAAATACAACAAGCTCAGGCCATTTATGAAACCCTTGTAGAGTTCGCAGTTACATACAGTTTTCAGATTTTAGGCGCACTAATCATACTGCTGTTTGGCTGGTGGATTGCCACGAAAGTTGGCAATGTGGTCGAGAATCTGATGGTGAAGCGTGAAATTGATATTACGCTCAGTCGCTTCACCGGCGGTGCCTGTAAAATTCTACTACTTGGTCTGGTCATCATTATTGCGCTGGGTAATATCGGAATTAGCGTTACGCCCCTTATCGCCGCCATCGGAGCGGTGGGACTCGGTGCCGGCCTTGCCATTCAGGGTATGCTGGCCAACTATGCCGCCGGGTTTACAATCATCATCACCCGACCCTTTGTACTTGGCGATACCATCCACGTTCGCGGCGTGTCCGGCGTGGTGGATAAAGTCATGTTGCCATATACCATCCTTGTCAATGAAGATAATGTAAGCATTCAGATCCCCAATAAACTTATCGTAGGCGAAATTCTGCATAACTCTGCAGAGCAGATGCTTATTGAGCTCGAAGTCGGCGTGGCTTACTCCAGTAATGTGGACGATGTAATCCGCGTGCTGGAAAAAGCGGTTGCTCAGGTGGAAGGCGTTTCTGCAGACAAAACACCGGCTATCGGGGTGGATAACTTCGGTGACAGCAGCATTAACTTTGGTGTGCGGGTATGGGCATTAACGACCCGCCATTTTGAAATCCGCTATGCGCTGAATAAAGCTATTCACGACGGTTTGCAACAGGCTGATATTGAAATCCCGTTCCCGCAGCGGGAAGTAAAGATGCTCTGAGGGAGTTCCCATCGTTGCTTCTCAGTTGCGCTAAGCCAAAACGACTTCTAATCAGTTACGGATCTGCATCTCACGGAGTCAGACGTGTTTCAATCAAACTAACAAATTCCTGCCGTGTTTGCTCCAACGCATTTTCATCACTAACTCTTACCGGTAGTACCTTGCCTGCATCGATGAGGCTTATCATTAACAGCGCGGTAATGTCGGCTGAAATAGTGGTACTAATTTCTCCACTGGCCTGACCGGTACGAATGGTTTCGGCCAGTAAGCTTTGCAATCGTTGCGTGTATTTCCGCAATATATCCCGGGTACGATCATCATGATTCGATTGTGAGATCAAATCCATCAATACACTTCGGTTACCTTTCACATTCTGATAAATGCGGTCTCTGAAGAACTGAACTAATACATCAAAAGTAGTTAGCGACGCATCCGGATGGGCAAAGTAATCCACCGCAGTTGCAAAAACCTGATCGGCAATCGCAGCCAGAATTTCGTCTTTACTGGCGAAGTAATGGTAAAGGTGGCCCGGACTGATTTTCGCTGCGGCACAAATTTTGGCTGTTGAGGTTTTAATAAGCCCCCATTCTTCAAAGCACTTGACTGCAGCCTGAATGATCTCGGTGCGCTTTTTGGCATGTTTGTTTTTGTCGACGATTCTCATCATTACATAGAATTAATTTTTAGAGTAATTAGTCTAACAATGTTGACGGAGTAGGGAAAGGGATCTTATTATTAGAGTGTTCAGTCTAATAAAGGGTGGTGAAACATGACGACAATGAAACAAAGGCATCTCGGTTCACAGGGGCTCACTGTTGGCGCACTGGGGTTGGGTTGTAACCGGATGTCATTGAAAAAAGACAGAGACGATAAAGAAAGCATAGCTACGATTCAGCAAAGCATTGATGAGGGATTCACGCTGATCAATACAGCAGATTTCTATGGTCGCGGGCACAATGAATCATTGATTGCACAAGCGTTGAAAGGACGCCGTGACAAAGTAAGCCTGAGTGTAAAATGTGGAGCAATGTTTGATCCATCCGGGGCTTTTTTAGGTGTTGATGGCAGGCCGAAATCAATTAAAAATTTTGCCAGCTACTCTCTACAGCGTTTAGGTGTCGACGTTATCGACTTGTACCAGCCATGTCGTGCTGACCCTGACGTACCGTACGAGGAAACGATTGGTGCAGTGAAGGATCTGATTGATGAGGGGAAAGTGCGCTACCTCGGCGTTTCCGAAGTGGGTGCAGATTTACTTAAACGAGCTCATGCAATCCACCCTGTAAGTGCAATTGAAGTAGAATACTCTATAGTTTGTCGGTTTATTGAAAATGAAATATTGCCAACAGCGCAGTCACTGGGAGTAGGTGTTGTACCTTATCGGGTATTGGCTGATGGCTTGCTGACCGGACATGCAACCCGGGTATCAGAGGACGATAAAACCGCATTTACTCCCCCCAGATTAATAGGCTCAAACTACGATCACAATGTTCAGCAGATCGAAAAGTTAACGCCTGTTGCGGCGGCATTGAACATCACCGTACCCCAGTTGGCGGTAGCCTGGTTACTAAGCAAGCACGAAAATATTGTGCCTTTGGTGGGCATGACACATCGCGGCAGGATTGCTGAAAACAGAGTAATAGCGGATATCGACATCCCGGATGATATTCGTCAGCAACTCGATACAACGTTCAGCCAAAGTAATATTCTGGGTGACCGCTATGCGCCATCGTTGCTGAAATTTGTTGCCCAATAACAAATGACGGGACGTTGAAGTGACAACTTTAAGTAAGCTGCAATGCATTGTCATCATGGTGATTTTTTCAGCTGCTGCATTCGTCAGCGTGTTGAATACCAGCATGATGAATGTGGGTGTACCTGCGATTATTGATGAATTTTCGATATCAAATAGTGCGGCAGGGTGGGTAATTACCGGGTATGCCATTGTGTTTGCTATTGGCACGGCAGTATATGGGAAGGCGCTGGATGTTTTCCCAATTCACAGGTTATTTGCCTTCGCAATAAGTGTATTTCTTGCGGGAAGCCTTTTGTGTTATTGGTCACCGTCGTTTTTTGTGCTGGTAGCAGGACGAGCGGTTCAGGCGGCAGGCGCCGCCGCCATTCCTTCACTGGCATTTGGCGCCATCAGTACATTAATGCCTGCTGCCAATCGTGGTCTGATGTTTGGCATAATTTCTTCTTCGGTGGGTCTGGGAGCTGCATGCGGTCCTGTTATAGGGGGCATGGTGATCAGCATTTCCAGTTGGCATGTTTTATTTCTGGCTACGACAATACTACTGGTGATATTGCTGCCTTGTGCGAAACTGCTTCCGGTACAGCAGCCGACACAGTCTGATAATCGCTGGCAACAGCTGAACCCTGCAGGGGCCGTTTTATTTGGTGTCAGTATCGCGCTGGTCATGGTATTGCTCACGCTGTTGCAGTCACAGACCCCGCCTTACGTTATGATATTTTTAATAGGGGCAACAGTGGCAATAAGCTGGTTTACGTTCAGACAAAGTAACCAGGCCGAGTTTCCTTTTATCGAGGCTTCAGTGTTTCAGAACCCGCAATTTATCCAGGCGTCTTCGGTGGCATTCATTGCCCAACTAGTCTATCTCGGTGGGGGTCTTTTTGTGCTGCCGATTGTGTTGTCCGATCAATATCATCTGAATGAATCGACAATCGGACTGGTACTTGCTCCTGCGGCCATCACTGTGGCTATTGCATCCCCCATTTCGGGCCGGTTAGCTGACAAGTTCAGTCCGTATATCCTGGCAGTATCAGGCACCTGCTTGTTGTGCTGTGGCACGTTGGTTATGGCGCTTTTCGCACTGGCGCATGGCACTGTAATAATCAGTGTCGCCATGATGGTTGTTGCTTTGGGGTTTGCATTTATTGCTTCAGCAGCACCATTAATAGCCTCTTCAACCCTTCCTGAGCACCACCAGGGCGCTGGGATGGGGTTATTCCAGATGCTGTTTTTCCTTGGTGCCGCAACGGGGGCATGCGTGTTCGGCGCACTACTGCAGTGGCTTAAACAACAGCAGATTAATTTGCACATTGGAACCGGCGAGCTATCTGCAAATAGCGCTGTGTTTTTAATTGCTTCACTGGTTGCATTGATAGCCGTTGCGGTGTCAGTGATAGCCTTGCTAAATAAGCCGACAGAGTAGAGAGCTTTAGTGAATCTTACCTGTATATACAGCAGCAGCTGCGTTTTGCCGCTTGATTGCGGCAGCGCATTCTGTGGTAAAATAATGCATTAATTACTCCGGCTATAAAAGCCCTGCTTTGCGCTTACACCTCTCGGATGGATTACAGGGCAGTGAGCCGGAGCAATGGTTATTTGAATTAAGTGCAGCTTAATTCTATGAAAGCATTTAATTACAGTGGTTTACAGGCTATTTTACTATGTTATCTACCCATCGCCGTTTCTCAGTCGCGCCAATGCTCGACTGGACCGATCAACATTGCCGCTATTTTCTGCGCCAAATTACAAAGCACAGTCTGCTTTATACCGAGATGGTAACAACGGGTGCGCTGATCTACGGTAAAGGTGATTATCTGGCATTTAACGAAGAAGAACATCCTGTGGCGCTGCAACTGGGCGGATGTGATCCCTCCGATATGGCGCGGTGTTCTGAAATGGCACAAGCCCGTGGCTATGATGAAGTAAACATTAATGTTGGCTGTCCGTCAGACCGGGTAAAGAACGGTGCTTTCGGCGCTTGCCTGATGGCACAACCTGAAGTGGTGGCCGACTGTGTAAAAGCCATGCAGGCGGCGGTAGATATTCCGGTAACGGTTAAATGCCGTATTGGTATCGATGATATGGACGAATATGAAGGCTTTGCCCGGTTTGTCGATATTGTTGCCGATGCAGGCTGCGATACCTTCATTGTGCATGCCCGCAAAGCCTGGCTGCAAGGGTTGAGTCCCAAGGAGAACCGCGAAATTCCGCCGCTGAATTACCCCCGTGTGTATCAACTTAAAGAAACGCATTCAGGACTAAACATTAGCATTAACGGTGGGGTGAAAACCCTCGATGATACCCTTGATCACTTAAACAAAGTTGATGGGGTTATGATGGGGCGGGAAGCTTATTCTAACCCTTACTTGCTATCGTCCGTTGATAAGGTGGTTTTCGGTGACGAAGCGCAGGCGAAAACGCGTGGCGAAATTGTTCACATCATGCAGAAATATATCGAGCGTCAAACCGATGAGTGGTTTAAGCCTTGGCACGTGGCCCGCCATATGTTGGGGTTGTATCAGGGGCAGGCTGGCGGGCGCATCTGGCGTCGTTACTTAAGCCAGAATGGAACCGGTAAAGAGCGTGATCCTAATCTTCTGATGAATGCGCTTGAGCAAGTTGAGCAGGCGCAAGCCAACGCAAAAGCATTTAACGAATCCCGGGTGGTGGAATAGACTAACGGTAGTGGTTGTTTTCACCATTTTATTGTGTTGTTCGTTTTTTGTGCTTTTTAGTGCCACCTTGTTATTTTTAAAAAGTTACTTAAATACAAGGGTTTAAAGAATTTTTCGTAGTTGGCACATCTCTCGCTATCTCTACGGTAACTTGTCGTCGCAGTGTGAACGACACCATTAAAACGTTACCAAGAGGGAAACACTATGAAAGCGAAAATGATTTTAGCCAGTGCCGTGATGTCGGCTGCGATGTTTAGTTCACAAGCGATGTCGCAAGAAGGTGCGATCGAGTCATTCTTAAGCCGGATGATCGATCAAGCTGTCACTATGGCAACTGAAGAAATCAGCAATGGCGTGCAGCAATCTGTTGCCAATGCGACTTATAACTTTAGTTTGTCGAATGAATCAAAAGCAGGTTCGGTGAGTGTTACTGACCTGGCTGCAAGCGAGACACAATTAAAATCTGATCATTCTGAATCTGAAGAAGAGTAAGCTTATGGTTTGCTGTAAGATGCGAAAACAGCATCAACCTAGTGCAAAAGAACGACCATGCAGGCAATCATAATTGATTGCCTGTTTTTTTTATCTGCACAGTTCTGTCATCCGCTCCACGTCATCAGTATAAACCGAACACCATCCTCGACCCTTTAGTATTACCGTTTACTGAGTTTTCCCTATTCATCCTATTCTGTCTTTTAACCATGCTTCGGCTCAGCTTATTGCACAGCCACTTAATGCCGTGTCAGTTAATACCATGCCTGTTAATACCTTGGTGTTCGTCAGATTGGCTAATTTCCAGTGGTTAATTTAACCAAATTATTAATTACTCAGTTTTGATAACACGTTAAAAAATGAAGTGATAAGTTAAAAGTTCAATTAATACAGTGGGTTAAATATTTGGCACAGCGATTGTAATAGTCTCTCTGTAATCGAATAAACATGAAACAGGTAAAGGAGAAAGACAATGGGAATGTTCTCACGCATGTCAGACATCATTCAATCAAACATCAACGCGATGCTGGATAAAGCGGAAGACCCGGAAAAAGTGATTCGCCTGATCATTCAGGAAATGGAAGAAACCATGGTGGAGATGCGTTCAGTGGCGGCGAAATATATTGCCGAGCAGAAGTATCTCGATCGTCAGGCTGCCACATTGCAAAAGGACATCGATAGTTGGATGGCGAAAGCGGAACTGGCCATGGATAAAGGCAAGGACGATTTAGCGCGCGCCGCTCTGGTACAGAAAAATAGTTATGTGGAAAAACTGGACGCTATCGAAAGTCAGAAAACGCAGGTGAGCGACATGCTCACGTCGGTGCAAGAGGATACGCAACGTCTACACGCGAAGCTGGCTGAGGCCCGTCAGAAACAGAAAAGTTTGGTGGCGCGAAAAGACAACGCCAGTGTTCGCCTTAAAGCGCGCGGCGTAACGCACAGTACGCAGGTAGAAAACGCCATGGCGCGAATGGATAGTTATGAGCAGCGTATCGAGCATCTGGAAGCGCAAGTTGATGCCTATGATGTGGTAGGTAGTTCATCATCGGCTACATCGTTGGAAGACGAGTTCAAGGCGCTGGAAACCAACGACGCCATTGAAGAAGAACTGGCGGCACTGAAGAAAAAACGCGCCGCCTAATTTCTTACTAAACCCATTTATACGCGCCCTCTCAGGGCGCATCGTTATCGTCAGGAGAAGACAATGAAATTACCAGAAACTGATAAGCGCATTTACCGCGACATTAATAACGGCATGATCAGCGGTGTATGTGCAGGGCTTGCAAATTATCTGTCTGTTGATGCTGTTTGGGTTCGTGCTGCTGCGGTTGCTGGGCTCTTCATTCTTAGTGTACCCGTGTTGATGGCCTATATCGCCGCCACATTCCTGTTACCACGGTGGTCATAATGAAAAATGCATTTTTAGCTATCATCATCGCCATATTGCTGACTTATGCCTTTGGTAATCTGTTCAGCGATTGGTGGGGTATTCATTTAATGATGGGAGATGAAATGTTGTCACCCTTTGAGAATTTTGCTGCAGCTTCGGCGGTTGGCGTTGTATTTGTAATTATCGGCGTTATTGTTGCCTTTAGTCTTTTTGGCGCCCTTGCCATCGCCGCTGTTGCTGGTGTCGCTGCGTTAGTGGTTGCCGGTGTCGCAACGTTCTGGCCATTCCTGCTGGTAGTCCTTGCGGTGTGGTTAGTGTTGCGAACGAAACGACCACAAACGACGTGATCTGCAAAACTTACGCAAATCATGGCGAAAAATTATGGCTGGAATGCTAAAGTGCAGTCATAAGGTAATTAAAAGTGGGTGATGAGCAACATCACCCACTTTGTTATTGAGAAGGAATCTATACATTGAGCATTAAACAATACCTGAACACCCGAACCATTATTGGTACTGTTGTTGTCCTGTTTTTAATATTCTGGTTAATTGGCGTGTACTGGAGTGTTGAACCTGACACGTTTGATGTTAGACAAGCCGTGGCTGAACAAGCACAAAGTCCTTCACAAACTGAAATTCCTGGCTATACCATGACAACCACAATGATTGTGGTGACAGAAACATTGCTCGATAAGTCGGGTGGTTATATTTCTAATGATGTTATGCCACCAGGGTTGTTCCTCGATAATATGCCCGCTTGGGAATACGGCGCGCTGGAAATGATCAGAGACTTGTCGCTCTCTATGCGCAAAGATTTTAGCCGTTCTCAATCACAGTCTATAGAAAACCCGCATCTCACCAAAGCGCAGCCTGAATTCAATGTAAATAGTCGCAGCTGGGCTTTGCCTTCAGCAGAGTCTTCCTATCGCAATGGGATTAAGTCACTGGATAAATACCGCGCTGAACTGGGCGATATGGCCGCTGGCGACAGTCAGTTTTATACCCGAGCCGACAATCTTAGAGAGTGGCTTAAACAAGTAGAAAAGCGTTTAGGTTCATACTCTCAGCGCTTAAGTGCAAGCGTTGGCTCATCCAAAATGAACACCGATTTGGCCGGTGACAAGAATGCGCGACAGTCGACGCCGGCAGTGTCAGAACGGGTTGTACAGACGAGCTGGTGGAAACTGGATGATAACTTTTACGAAGCCCGCGGCGCGACTTGGGCGTTGCTGCATTTCTTAAAAGCGGCAGAAATCGAATTTGCCGATACACTTGAAGATAAGAATGCACTGGTAAGTCTTCGTCAGATCATTCGTGAACTGGAAGCGACACAGCAAACCGTGTGGAGCCCAATGATTCTTAACGGCAATGGATTTGGCATGATGGCTAATCATTCTCTGGTCATGGCAAATTATATTTCTCGCGCTAATGCAGCGCTTATTGAACTGACTGAACTTCTTAATCAAGGATAATTCATGAAAAAATGCATAGTAGCTGTAGCACTCGCAACGGCTTTTACTGCATCACCGGTAGTGGCGGACACCGTTGCCGGATTGTATCTGGGTGGCCAAGGCTGGTATACAAGCCCATCAGGTGGTTTTGCTGATGACGGTACGTTTTCCGATGGCAGCGCAATGGCAGATTTCAACTTTGATAGCAACGCGAACTCTTCATTTTACGCTGCCGTGGAACATCCGCTCCCTTTTGTACCGAATATTAAGCTGAGCTATACCACCCTCGATAGCGATGGCAATACTTCACTTACATCGACATTCACCTTCGATGGTGATGTCTATACAATGGGTAACGACATTTACACGCAAGTAGAAATGTCTACCACAGACATCATTCTTTACTATGAATTGTTCGACAACGATTTGGTGAGCTTCGATGTTGGCGTTAACGCGAAGTACGTTGACGGTACGCTTTACGTTGCCGACACGGACTCGCAAACGCAAGGTGAGCAGGCGTTTTCCGGTATCATTCCCATGGCCTATTCTCGTGTGGCAGTAGGCTTACCGTTTACCGGTCTTGGTGCGTATGCGGAAGGCAGTTATCTGTCTTTCGATGATCATACCTTGAGTGATTATCAAATTGCACTGACTTATTCATTTATTGAAAGCTTAGCGGTGGATATGACGATTCAGGCAGGCTACCGCAATGTGTCTGTCGATATTGATGATCTCGATGGCGTATACGCCGATATGGAGTTCGACGGTGCGTTTGCAGGTGTAGAAATTCATTTCTGATGATTAAAATGCCGCTGATGTTTTTTGCATCAGCGGTAAATCTTCAAATCTATAAGAGCCGTAAGTATCGCTTACGGCTCTTTTTATATTCCAGAGAGCGTAAATTTCACAGTTTTAGAAACTTTAGAGCATAAAAAAGTGTTATTTATTCTTTTCTCTTCTCAATAAAAATCGATACCTTTGACGGCATATTAAAAAGGTTAATTAACTATGTCAGTGAATTCTAATCAAAACGGAGCACCCGGTGCGGTGCTCAATGAGCAACAGTGGAATGCGATTACGCAGGCCATTGCAGGCTTAAACCGCGATCAGCTTACCTGGGTAAGTGGTTATGTTGCTGGTATGGCAGCAGCGCAGGGCGGAGCGGTTGCTCCCGCAGCAGCGGCGCCGGTAGCAGCTGCACCGGCGAATACACCAACGCTTACTATTTTGGTAGGTTCGCAAACCGGCAACGCCATGGGCGTGGCCAAAGGTTTCCAGGCGCAGGCTGAAGCAGCGGGTTACACCAGCAAGCTAATCAGCATGGCCGACTACAAGCCGCGTAGCATCAAAGGCGAGACGCACGTTGCGGTATTCGTGAGTACGCATGGTGAAGGTGATGCGCCAGATGATGCGATTGAATTCCACGAATTCCTGGGCGGTAAGAAAGCGCCTAAATTGGATGGCTTGAAGTTCGCGGTACTGGGTCTCGGTGACAGTAGCTACGAGTTCTTCTGCCAAACCGGTAAAGACTTCGATGAGCGTTTAGGTAAGCTTGGCGGAAAGGCCATCGTGCCTCGCCTTGATTGCGACGTAGATTATGAAGACGCTGCCAAAGCCTGGGGTGAACAATTAGTTGCGGCACTGAAAGACGATTTTGCGTCTGCCGGAACTCACGACGTGGTGACTGTTCAGTCAGGCGTTGCTGCACCATCTGGCGCAGAGCAGATGTACACCAAAAAGTCACCGTTTAAAGCCACGTTGATTGAATCGCAGAAAATCACTGGTCGTGATTCGGTAAAAGACATCCGTCACATCGAAATCAGCCTGGAAGATTCAGGCATTCAGTATCGTGCCGGTGATGCTTTAGGGATCTGGTTTAAGAATTCTGCCGAATTGGTTGCTGAATTCCTGGAACTCACAGGTTTGTCTGGCTCTGAAGAAGTGAAAGTGGGTGATGCCACCGTTTCATTAACTGAAGCACTGACCAGCAAGCTGGAACTGACACTAAGCTATCCAACGTTTGTAAAAGCTTATCAGGAAGCAACAGGCTCCGAAGGCCTGGCTGCGCTGATGGAAGATAAAGCGCAACTGCGTACTTACCTGGCAGAGCGTCAGTTGATTGATATCGTTCGTGAACACCCGGCGAAAATTGAAGCACAGGCCTTTGCTGATGCGTTCCGCCCGTTAACGCCTCGTTTGTATTCTATTGCATCCAGTCAGGATGAAGTAGAAGAAGAAGTGCATCTGACCGTGGCACACGTCGACTACGAAGCCTTTGGCAAACGTCACCAGGGTGGCGCATCCAGCTTCCTTTGTGAACGATTGGAAGAAGGTGCCGAAGTTGAAGTGTATATCGAGAAAAATGACCACTTCCGTCTGCCTGATAATGGCGACACGCCTGTCATCATGGTGGGTCCGGGAACCGGTATCGCACCATTCCGTGCATTCATGCAGGAACGCGACGCTCAAGGTGCTGAAGGCAAGAACTGGCTGTTTTTCGGTAACCCTAACTTCACCCAGGACTTCCTCTATCAGGTTGAGTGGCAGGGCTACGTGAAATCTGGTCTGGTTGACAAAATCACGCTGGCATTCTCCCGCGATCAGAAAGAAAAGATTTATGTTCAGCATCGTTTAACTGAAAACGGTAAAGAAGTGTGGGAGTGGCTTGAAGCCGGTGCTCACTTCTATGTGTGTGGTGATGCAACACACATGGCAAAAGATGTTGAAGCTGCGCTGGTTTCCATCATCCAGGAGCACGGTGGTAAGTCTGAAGAAGACGCCAAAGCCTATATTGTTGCTCTGCGCAAAGCCAAACGTTATCAGAAGGATGTCTATTAATGAGTAACGAAAAATCGCCATTTATCGTTGAAGGCAAACTGGCTGACAACGAGCGCCTGAAGCGCGAAAGTAATAACCTGCGCGGTACTATCGAACAAGATCTGAAAGACGATTTAACCGGTGGTTTCACAGCAGATAACTTCCAGCTGATCCGTTTTCACGGTATGTATCAGCAGGACGACCGCGATATTCGTGCAGAACGTGGTAAGCAAAAGCTTGAACCGCTGCACAATGTGATGCTGCGTGCCCGTCTTCCGGGTGGTGTGATGACACCAGAACAATGGCTGGTTATTGACAAGTTTGCTGAAGAGCACACCATGTATGGCAGTATCCGCCTGACTACCCGTCAGACGTTCCAGTTCCACGGTGTACTGAAGCCGCACATTAAACTGATGCACCAGACGCTGAATAAAACCGGAATTGATTCTATCGCCACTGCCGGTGACGTAAACCGTAACGTACTGTGTACCAGCAACCCGATTCAGTCTCAGTTGCATGCTGAAGCTTACGAATGGGCGAAGAAAATTTCTGAGCATCTGCTGCCTAAAACCCGTGCTTATGCCGAAATCTGGCTGGACGGCGAAAAAGTAGAAACCACCGAGAAGCCGGTTGAGCCGATTTTAGGTGATAATTATCTGCCACGTAAGTTTAAAACTACCGTGGTTATTCCGCCGCAGAACGATGTTGACTTACACGCTAACGATCTGAACTTCGTTGCCATTGCTGAAGACGGGAAGTTGGTAGGCTTTAACGTGCTGGTGGGCGGTGGTCTTGCCATGACCCACGGTGATAAGTCAACGTATCCGCGAAAAGCGACTGACTTTGGTTTTATCCCGCTGGAAAATACGCTGGATGTTGCCGCTGCTGTTGTAACCACACAGCGTGACTGGGGTAACCGGGTTAATCGTAAAAATGCGAAAACCAAATACACCCTTGAGCGTGTAGGTGCTGATAACTTCAAAGCCGAAGTAGAAAAGCGTGCCGGTGTGAGCTTTGCTGAATCACGTCCATACGAATTTACTACCCGTGGCGACAGCTTCGGGTGGGTTGAAGGTATCGACGGTAACTATCACCTGACACTGTTCATCGAGAACGGTCGTATTCTGGACTTCCCGGGTCGTCCGCTAAAGACAGGTTGTGCTGAAATCGCCAAAATTCACAAAGGTGATTTCCGATTAACCGCCAACCAGAACCTGATCATCGCGGGTGTACCTGCTGATCAAAAAGCGGCGATTGAAAAAATTGCCCGTGATCACAAACTGATCGAAGACGATACATCGAATCAGAAACTCGATTCCATGGCGTGTGTATCGCTGCCAACGTGCCCGCTGGCAATGGCAGAAGCAGAGCGTTATCTACCAGAAGCGGTAGGCCGTATGGAAGGGTTACTGGCATCTCATGGCGTAGCCGACGACAGCATTATCTTCCGTATCACCGGCTGTCCGAATGGATGTGGTCGTGCCATGCTGGCTGAAATTGGCCTGGTAGGTAAAGGCCCGGGTAAATATAACCTGCACCTTGGCGGTAATCGTGAAGGTACTCGCATTCCTAAGATGTATCAGGAAAATATCAGTGAAGACGAAATCTTTACTGAACTCGATACCTTAATTGGCCGTTGGGCAAAAGAACGCGAAAGCGGTGAAGCGTTCGGTGACTTCGTCATTCGCGCGGGCGTTATTGCCCCTGTGGTTGACTCAGCAAGAGACTTCTATGAGTGATATCCTGACCGACACCACATCGAAGCTGACGCTGGACACCAGCGCAGCAGAGATTGCAGACATTAACGCAGAGCTGGAGGGCATGGACGCGGCTGGCCGTATTGCCTGGGCACTGAAAATGCTGCCCGGTAAGCCCATGATGTCCTCTAGCTTCGGTGCGCAGTCTGCCGTTATGCTGAAACTTCTGGTGTCAGCTAAGCCGGATATTCCGGTAGTGCTGACCGATACCGGTTATCTGTTTCCGGAAACCTACAAGTTCATTGATGAACTAACGGAACGACTCAACCTTAACCTGAAAGTGTACCAGTCAGAGATGTCTGCGGCCTGGCAGGAAGCACGGTTTGGTCGATTGTGGGAACAGGGTGTTGAAGGGATTGAGAAATACAACCGCATTAATAAGGTTGAGCCCATGCAACGGGCGCTGAAAGATCTGGAAGTGGGTACCTGGTTTGCGGGTTTACGCCGCAGCCAGTCTGACACCCGCGAAAGATTACCGGTGCTGCAAAAGGTAGGAAAACAATTTAAGGTTTATCCAATCATCGATTGGTCTAACAAAGACTTGCACTACTACCTGAAAGAGCATGAGTTGCCGTATCACCCGCTTTGGGACGAAGGCTACGTGTCGATTGGTGACTGGCATACTACCCAGTCCTTACAAGAAGGCATGAACGAACAAGATACGCGCTTCTTTGGCCTGAAACGTGAGTGTGGATTGCACGAATTTGGTGACGGTATTTAACCTTCTCTAAGCGAATAAAAAAGCGACCTTTCTACGGTCGCTTTTTTATTGCCGGTCATTTATTGGCTATTCGATAGTAAAAGGGCCACTAAAGCGCTCTTTCAAAGCATTTACGTACGCCGCTGCGCTTTGTCGGGATATGAGTCGAGCGAGTTCAGCCCCGGTGCTGGTAAACTTATAATACACCAATGCTAATCCTTGGCGGTTCGGCACAATATGAAACGTTTCTTGGCCGCATCGCCATTTAATGCCTTGCCCTTGTTCTAATTCACCACTTTCAATTTCACTGGCAAAAATCAATTTCATATCGGTAAGGGCCAGTAAGTCAGGATAACTTACACCGTAACTGGCCAAATTCAGCGACTCGGGCTGTCGCTGGCCGAGAAACGCCCAGAAGCCGGGCTTTTGATGGTAACCGGTGAGAATACGAGGCTCACTGTCGCCTTGTCGAACGCACGACAACGAAGCTGCTCTTGAGAATATGGCAGCATCTCGTTGAGTAAGCGCCTTCAATGTTTCCAAACTGCGCAGCGAGAACGAACCCGGCTTACTCACTTCCACCGCGAATATTTTGCCCCATAAGGTTTGCATTGTGGGTGAGTAAATATTTTCAGCGAGTTGCGAGAAGGCGTAGAACCAGTCTGGGTCCACCATTTCTTCGCTTGTCTCGGTGAGGCTGACTCCCATTGCCGCTTCCATTACGGCTTGCAGATTACGGATTTTTGCTAATGCCTGAATGTCGTTTCTACGTTTAATTGCTCGCTGCCGGGTGTCTTCATCCGGCATGATCATCGAGGGGCTCACCCCAACTCTGGCGAACAGCGACTGGATACGCTGAACATTGTCTGTTGCTGAACGCGAAGCCGAACTGCTGCGTTTCACATTCTCTGACGCGCTGCTCTGTGGCGCTTGTTTTAGCGCTGCTGGGCTTAAAGGAGCAGCGGCAGAGGAATTACCCGAATCAGTGACTTTCATAGCTAAGAATTAGAATAAGACGAATATTAACTTTACGCTTCACATTCTTACTAAGCAAATCGCCCATTAACTTGCAAATACGCAACTACCGAGTAGGCTTAAGTTAGGTGGTAAAAAAGGATGGATAATGAATGTCATCGGCAAGTTACGACAATGATGAACTGGTTTTTTTAGATGAGGAAGCGCATCCAGAGCTCGAACCTCAAACTTATAAGGAATGGAATGTTCTGATCGTCGATGACGATGAAGAAATTCATGCCGTAACCAAGCTTGCACTCGCCGACTTGATCATCACCGAACGGAAGTTGCACTTCATGCATGCCTATTCAGGTGAGCAGGCTAAACAAATCCTCAAAGAAAATGGCCGAGATATTGCGATAATTCTGCTTGATGTGGTTATGGAATCTGACGATGCGGGTTTCCTCGTGGTGCAATATATGCGAGAAGAGCTTGGCCTGTCTGAACCACGAATTATTCTGCGCACAGGACAGCCGGGTTATGCGCCTGAAGAGTTTGTCATTCGTAATTACGACATTAACGACTACAAGACCAAAACGGAGTTAACGCGCAGTAAATTACTGACTACCGTGTATGCCTCCTTGCGTTCATACCAACAAATTCTCACCATTAACCAAAGTCGGTTAGGTTTACAGAAAATTGTAGCGTCTGCGGCGAACTTGCTTGAAGAGCATTCGGTGAAAGGGTTTTGTGAAGGTGTAGTCACGCAAATTAGTTCGCTCCTTGGTTTAGATGCCGAAGGGTTGGTGTGCGCAAGAGCCGGGTCCGTTCTCGATAGAGATGATAATGGTGTGTATATTCTGGGGGCCGCAGGCGATTATGCATCTTATATTAATGAGCCTGTTGATGTAATTTCCGACCTCCTTATTGTCGAAAACATCAGTCGATGCCTGCGCTTGAAGCGCCACATTCTTGAAGATGGAAACTCAATACTCTATTTAAACAGTTCAGGGTTTGAAGCCGCTGTGTTTATGAGTATGAGTAAAGAACTCACTGTGGTAGACCGCCAATTACTCGAAGTCTTTTTATCTAGCATCTCGGTGGGCTATGAAAACGTAAATCTGTTTCATGAACTCCGCAACGCGGCTTTCCGTGACTGGCTAACCCGTTTGCCCAACCGCAACGAGTTTATCAACTTACTAGATCGCCCCTCAATTCTTGGGGTCGCCGATCTATGTGTGGCGCTTATCGATATTAATCACTTTTCCGATATCAATGATGGTTTGGGTCAGGAAGCGGGTAACCAGTTACTCAAAGCCATCGCTGAGCGGCTTGAAGCAAGTTTTGATGAGCGAGTCATTAAGAGTCGAATTGGCGGCGATGTTTTCGGGTTAATTGGTTCTGATACGCAGATTTCACCTCAGACTATTAATGCGGTGTTCGCAGACAGCTTCGTCGCCGGAGACAACGTGCTACCGGTAAATATCACCATTGGCATGTATCGCTCGGGTCCGCAAAAATGTGCGGGTATTGAAATTCTAAAACGTACCAACATTGCGCTTAATCGGGCTAAGAAGAGCACGTCCGACAATTACGAATATTACCAGTTAGAGTTTGAGCGAAATACTACCCGTCAATTAGCTATGATCAGAAAACTACGTAGCGACTTCCAGGCTCGTTTGCTGGAGTTGTGGTTTCAGCCTCAGGTTGATTTGGTAAGCGAAGAGGTTGTCGGTGTGGAAGGCTTACTTCGCTGGCCTGACGGGCAGGGCGGATATGTTTCTCCGGCTGAGTTTGTTCCCTTGGCAGAATATTCCGGACTCATCGTCGATATTGGCTATTGGGTGCTAGAGGAAGCTTGTAGGCGTATTAACTCGCTAACGGAGTTGGGTTTTGACAAGGTACGCATGGCGATCAATGTATCTATCCCGCAGTTTCGTGATCGTCATTTTGTTGATCAAATCAAAGCAACGTTGACTAAGTACGGTTGTGCGCCGCATCGCCTTGAGCTTGAAATTACTGAAAGTGTGGTAATGGATGAGCCGCAGATTGTTATTGACGCACTTACCGCACTGAAGGCTTATGGTGTTGCCACAGCCATTGACGATTTTGGAACTGGCTTTTCTTCCATGAGTTATCTGCAGAAGCTGCCCTTAGATAGGCTAAAAGTAGATCGTTCCTTTGTGATGGATCTTAAGCCCAAAGAAAATGCCGTGATCGCTGAAACCATCGTAACGCTAGGAAACAAACTCGGTTTAATTACCATCGCCGAAGGTGTGGAAAAGCGTGAGCAGGCCAGCTTCATGATAAAACTGGGCTGTGACGAAGCGCAGGGATATCTATTTGCTCGGCCTATGCCGTTCGATGATTTACACCAATATTTGCTCAGTAAGCAAACTGTAAACGCGTCCCACTAAACAGGTATGGTGCTTGGTTCAACAGTATGCGTATTTATACTTTAGTGGCGGGATAATTTGGTATTTTTAAGACCGGATCGCTAATCTGCTCAGGATTTCAATGTAGGATTAACGCAATAGACGCTTGTTTTTAGGAATTTGGCAGTGTTATAAATGTGTAAATTATAACGCTTTTTCCTAAATTTACTGACTATTAAGGTAGCGTGAGCGCACGCTTGTCAGGCTTCTAGTCGATTTTTTGGCTAACATGTCAGTTTGTCATATTCCTGTAATATTCGCGTGATCCAAATTTGACGGATTTACGTTTCTACAGTATGCTGAATCATAACAGTAGTATCCACTGTAACACAGGAGTAATCACATGCGTAAATCACTTATTGGCCTGTCGCTTTTAATGTCGTTTGGCGTTGCGCATGCGGAGTCTGGTAACAGCCAGCTTTTCGAATGTATGGATGCGAAATCTTTCGAAATGAATAACCAATGTATGTCTGACAAAATCAGCAACAACATTCGTTACCGCGATGCACAACAACAAGTAACAGAGCAGGCGAGCGAAAACTTTGGCGACTATGCTATTGCAACAATGACTTTCGATGCTGAAAAAATGCAAATCGATATCGTTGCGCACAGAGACGCACTGCAGGCAAAAAACAATCTTGCGATGAATCAGTAAGGTTTATCCAGATAAAAGAAACCGGCTCAAAAAGCCGGTTTTTTTGTATCTGATTAAAGCTGAGCTTAGAAAATACGATTCAGACCGTTAAGGGCCGCTACCCGATATGCTTCCGCCATGGTGGGGTAGTTAAAGGTGGTATTAACGAAATAGTCCAGCGTATTGCCACCATTCTTCTGTTGCATAATAGCCTGGCCAATGTGCACAATTTCTGAGGCACGTTCACCAAAACAGTGAATACCTAAGAGCTCTTTGGTTTCCCGGTGGAACAAAATCTTCAAACTACCAACCGTTGTTGATGCAATCTGTGCTCTGGCCAGATGTTTGAACTGCGCGCGACCCACCTCATACGGGACTTTCATTGCGGTTAGCTCTTGCTCAGTTTTACCTACAGAGCTAATTTCTGGAATGGTATAAATGCCGGTAGGAATGTCTTCAACCAAACCGGAGTTTGCTTTGCCAGAAAGCATCGCTTCCGCTGCAGAACGTCCTTGATTGTATGCTGCAGATGCCAGGCTGGGATATCCGATAACATCACCTACCGCGAACACGTTCTCAATGTCAGTGCGGTAATTCTCGTCTACCCGTAACTGACCGCGAGAGTCGGCTTTAAGGCCAATCGCGTCGAGGTTAAGCATATCGGTATTACCTGTTCGACCATTAGCGAACAACAGGCAATCCGCTTTCATGCGCTTTCCTGATTCAAGTTCCATCACGACACAGTCGTCATGGCCCACTACCGACTTGTAGGTCTCAGTGTGTCGAATCACAACGCCGTTGTTCCAAAGGTGGTAGCTCAGTGCGTCAGAGATCTCAGCGTCGAGAAACGATAGCAATCGATCGCGCATGTTGACCAGGTCGACTTTTACGCCCATACCGCGGAAGATACTGGCGTACTCAGAACCGATTACACCGGCACCATAAATGATGATGTTCTGTGGCTCATGTTTGAGTGACAAAATGGTATCGGAGTTATAAATGCGCGGATGATCGAAATCGATGTCTTTCGGTGTATATGGGCGTGAACCTGTGGCAATAACAATCTGATGAGCAGTAATCGTGTCTTTTGAACCGTCAGGGCGTACGATTTGCAAAGTGTGGGCGTCAACAAAACTGGCTTCACCGTGGATCAAACTAACCCGGTTTCTGTCATAAAATGAGGTACGTAAACGAGACTGCTTTTTCACCACGCCACTAGCGTGTTTCATAATGTCCTGAAAGGTGACATGACGAGCAACCTGATTTTCAGAAAATAATGAGGTTGTATTATATTCAATTAAACGGCTAACCGAATGACGCAATGCTTTGGATGGAATGGTCCCCCAGTGCGTACAGCCTCCGCCAACGGCTTCATATCGCTCGATTACCGCGACTTTTTTGCCTGCTTTGGCCAGTTGCATTGCCACACCCTCGCCGCCAGGGCCCGTGCCTATTACGATTGCATCAAACTGATAACTGGGGTCTGCCGCTTTGGCTGCTTTTTTAGTCATAATTTATTGTGCTCACTGTGTCTGGATCCCGATGAATTCCGGAAGGTACGTTGCTGGTACGGTTGGAGTCTTACAAAGTCTAGCAACATTTTGATACGAAAGACAAAGTTTAAGCGTATCAATCCTGGTTATCGGGCATCTCGTGTTGTGGTGCGGAAGTAACTGGAAATGTCATCACAAATTCGGTTCCTTCATTCTGCTTTGTTGTGAACATAATACGACCACCAAGCACGCTCACCCATTGATGTACGAGGTGCATGCCGAGGCCGGTGTTACCATCATTTCTTGCGGTGGTAACGAAGGGGTCAAACAGATGGTCTTGTACCTCTTCAGCAATGCCGCTGCCGTTGTCTTTTACTCTAATTTCAATGCTGTCTTCTTTGTTAATGGCGCTTACCACGACTTCCCCTCTCGGCATGTCGGAAAAGGCGTGATGGATTGCATTGGTTATCAGGTTCTGCAGAATTTGAGAGAACAAACCTGGGAAACTATTTAGCTGAATGTCCTCGGGAATGTTATGGGTGATGGATACTCGACGGCTACTCGCTTGCGATTCCAGCGTTCGAATCAGATCCGTAATCACCTGCATGAGGTTAAATCTAACGGGCGATTCACTGCCCCGGTCTACGGCTAAACGTTTGAACCGTTTTATTAGGTCTGTAATGCGCTCCAGGTTATGCCGCGATATCGTGAGTGATTCTTTTGTCGCTGACAGGTAATTATCTAACTCCGAGCGGGTAAGCCCGGACGAAATTTGCTGCTCTAGCCGCTCAAGTTTATTTTCCAATGTGCTGATACACATTGTTGTGCCGCCCACAGGCGTACTTAACTCATGGGCGACGCCCGCAACCAGCATGCCCAAGGATGCCATCTTCTCAGACTCTACCAACTCGTCTCTTAATTTGGTTTGACGCTCAAGGGCGGTCTTTAATTCTATTTTTTCTGCCAGAAGCTGCTTGTTTAATACGTTTACGTGCTCCTGATGACGAATATCTCGCAGAATAAATAATGCAACTAACGCAAATGTACCCAAAAATGTGAGTATGGCTGGCAGCAACGCATCTTTCATCAGCAGGGTATAGTATTGTCCCGGCGTACGGGCAAGAATATACAGCTCTTCACTGCTGAATGCGTGTTTCATGCGAATGGGTAATAACGCGGCGCTAAAAATGGCATCATTTGCACCTCGTTGCAGTGACAGTACATGGTGCTCAGCCAATCTTTCATAGAGTTCCGGTTGCGCTACTTTGAGGCTTGCTGGCTCGCTGTTTTTACTTGATGACCATTCAAGGCTACTGTCAGGGTTAATGAGCCACTGCGTTTCACCGGCAGCGATGAGTAGCTGGCTTTGTGGCTCTTCAAAATTACGCAAACGTTGGAACAGCTCGGTCATGTCGAAGTTAAAGACCAGAAAACCTTCTCCCAACGGATGTCTCGGGAAAGTATGTAGGCTAACCCGAATAGTAGGCTGGTAAGGTAAGGTAAGTCGGCCATTTTCGATGTTCAAGTCGATAGAGGACAGACTGATCCCACCGGGCGACGTTTCTTTTGCCTGAATAAAATAATAACGGGATGATTTATCTTGCAGTTCGTTCTCCGGCACTATCTGGCCGCCATTTTCAGTAAAGTTAACTCGTATGGTTTCTTTCCCGGTTAAATCTATCCATCGTATTTGCGAAACATTGCTTAAAACACTGCCTATACGCAGAAAAATTTCTGCCCTGGAATTGTCATCATTGTCATAATCGATGGCTTCCATGAGGTGTTCGTTGGCAAGCCGAATGATGTTAGTGATATCGCCCATTTCCTGGCTAATCGCGGTGTTGACCGACGAAATCATTGCCGCGTGATCGGCTGACAACTGCTCCATAGATTCACTATGAAACCATTGATACACAATGTAGCCAGATGATAGAGACAGAAACAAATTCGCAACGTAAAAAAGACTGGCTCTCCGCCAAAGAGAACGATTCATTTAACCTGCCTTTTTCAGCCAATCAATCAATGCGGGCAGCGGCAGTGGCTTACTGAATAGAAATCCCTGTCCTGTTTCGTAGCCTTTATTAATTAGCGCGTTTCGTTGAGTCTCGGTCTCAATGCCTTCTGCAATGATCTTGAAATGACATTGGCGCGACAAACGATAAACCATATCCAAGATATGCGTATTCGAATTACTTTCGCTCGACATCAAGGTATCGACGAAGCTCTTGTCAACTTTCAACGTCGATGCTGAAAGCGTACTTAAGTGAGCAAGTGATGAGTAGCCGGTACCGAAGTCATCGATACTTATGGTAATTCCCATATTGATCAGTGTTTCCAGAATGGGATTTATGCCGTCATAATCTGCCATCGCCTGCGTTTCGGTAATTTCTATTTCTATCTGCTCAGGCTTTACCTGGTGCCTTGCCAAAAGCTGCTCTAAGTGAGGAATAAAAGTGGGCGACATGACATCCGCATGGGTAACATTAAATGCTACAGCAAAGTGGTTGCCCGACTCGGCAAGTTCTCTTGCTGCACTTACTGCCAATTCCATCACCAAGCTGTCGAGTTTGGTGATAAGGCCTGAGGCTTCTGCAAGGGGAATAAATGCACCTGGAGGCAACACTTCGCCTTCTTGGAATTGCCAGCGTAAAAGTGCTTCAACCCCCACTGGGCGACCGTCGTGTAAGTTAACCTTAGGTTGGAACTCAAGGAAAAACGCAGAGCCATCGTCTAGCGCGTCTGAGAGGGACTTGAGTAATGTATGCCGGGCGTTTATATCGTCAATATGTGCTTTTGTGATGGCATGAACGGCGCCCAATTTTAGCCGCGGGCTATTGTGTACAAGCTGGGCTGTTTTAATCGACTTTTTCAGATCTAAAGCATCGAGATCCTGAACACCAACATGGCTGATGTTGATTGAGATGCGCTGCACAACACCATCAATGGCAACCGTTTGAGAGGCCAGTCTATCCAGATTGCTTTCTTGTGCCAGGCGAGCAGTTCGATAGAGAATCGCGAAACATCCATCCTCCAGGTAGCATATCGTCATGGCTTTTTGGCAAGTGGTTTTAATATTTTCCAAAACCGTAGACACAATCAGCGAACTGAAATTGGTTCCTAGTGTGATTTCAGTAGTAGAAAAATCAAGGATACTTAAGAATACCAGAGAGGTTGATGTTCTGTCGTAGGTAGACATGCTGCTAATTTCGCGCTGTAACCAGTGTTTATTGGGTACGCCGAGCGCTTCATCATAGTAGGCCAGCATGGAAAGTTTGTTCATGAGCGCCAGGTTAACGAATCCATTACTGATGTTTTCACTGAAAACCATAAGCAGCGTGATGTGGCTGGGCTCAAGGGGTTTTGGTGACTTTACAACAATAAGATACTGATTGTTGTCTACGTCTGCTGTATCGAAATAGAGAATTGACCAATTTTCAAAAAATTGATGTTCATGATGCGCGAGCGCTTCATTAATCGCGTCGATGAGGCCTGGTTGTTCAATGTATTGTTGCTCTTCCAGCAAGTTTGCCAGTAATGGCGAATTTGATTGCGAGAATTCTCCAGATGTCGCAACCACCTCACATTGCTCGAGGGAGGCCATCGATGGCCTGCTGGCGCACACCATACCACCCGTGTCGGGAATGCCTATTACGCGCGAAACTTCTTTCAGTACCGTGTAGGTGAAATCGCTGACATCCTGCTTCGATGTGAGAGCTCGGGAGGCGTCGACAATCATCTGCAACCCACGTTTTGCAATAAAGAGCTCAGTCAGATTCGACCAGGTTTTAATATTGCTTGAAACGATTCCGCGAAGTTTCTCTTCGGTTAAATCAACTTTATTCCAGTACTCATCAATATCATATTCTTTCAGCGTGTCTTGACGAGGCGCCATACCGGGTTGACCGGTCAATAAAATAATTCTTACCCGGGAGTTTCCCAGTATAGTGCGAATGGTGTTAACCAGAAAAAGGCCTGCATTGTCCTGCTCCATCACGACATCAAGCAGTATTACCGCGATGCCATCATTCTCGGCAAGCACAGAGGAAGCCTGTGCTGCTGAGTTGGCAGTGAGAAATCGAATGGGGCGACCTCGCACGGTTAACCCGTTGAGACCTAACTTCAAAGATTGCTGATAACCAGGGTCATCTTCAACGCTGAGTACAAGCCATTCCGCTGATTGGCTAGACGTGTTTGATGTGTCTTCCGCTTCAGGAGTGAAGGTAAAGAGTTGTTCTTCGGTCATGCATAATCCGTACAAATATCTTAATTGCCTGGACTCTTAATTCCGCTACTAAATGCAGAAAACCGCAAGAGTGACTCATCACCTAATTGTTACTTATATTATTGATTTTGCAACAGTCAGAATATAAAAACGCCGCAAGAAGCGGCGTTTTAAGTTAAAGCTATGCAAGTTGTGGCGTAAGTGTCTGTAACTGGAGCCACTTTTCTTTCTGAAGCGCTAAGGCATGCTTCAGTTCTTTATAATGAAAGTCGATTTCGAGGCGCTCAACGCTACGTTTTAAACACCGTTTACGAACGTTCATAAGGCGTTTTTTCGCTGCGTAATAGGCAGACATCTTTTGCACCAGCAAGTCATATTCTGCCTGCACTTTCTGTAGCAATTCATCTGCATCAGGTAGTGCGGAAAGTCGCTGGCTAGCTTCCTGCAATTGCATTGCTGCCCGGGCCTTTTCAATTCGCTCTTCAGGCACACGGCGTAAGTTAGTGGTTAACCCAACAAAAGACAATCCACGGATAAGCCATTTTGTTGGATCAAACTGCCACCAATGAATGCCATTTCTGTAGTCGTATTCAAAGATATGGTGGTAGTTGTGGTAGCCCTCACCAAATGTGAAGAAGGCCAGAACGCCGTTATCTCGCGCGGTATTTTTATCGGTATATGGCTGACTACCCCAAAAATGGGCCAAAGAATTTATAAAGAAAGTGACATGGTGCACCATGAACAGGCGGAATACACCGGCGAACAAAATCATGCTCAGCACGTCACCGTTTATCCAGCCCAGTAATCCGGTTAAACCAAAGTTCGCAACCAAAACAATCGGCAGATAATATTTGTGCTGCCACATCACTACAGGATCTTTTTGTAAATCCCTGCAATTGCTGTAGTCGTCATAGCGATGCTTTTGGTACTCCCGAAGCATCCAACCCATGTGAGCGAACCACAATCCTTTTCTGGCAGAGTAGGGGTCTTTATCGTTGTCATCGACATGACGGTGGTGCACACGGTGATCAGACGACCAGTGCAGAATACTGTTTTGTAGTGCCATCGCACCACCAATGGCCAGAATGATTCTTACCGAAATATGGGCATCGTAAGTTTTATGTGACCACAGGCGGTGGTATCCCGCAGTAATCGACATCCCTGTAAAATAAAAAAGTACAATAGCCGTAACGATTTCAACAGTGTCGAATCCCATGGTGACTGCCCACAGAGGCACCGCCAGTAGAGCGATCGCGCCGGTGACTACGAAAACAAGAATATTGGTGAGGATAATAGGTGGTTTCTTCATCTTAACAACTCGGCTTACAACTGTACGCTAATTTAGCTTTTTCCCATACTACAGGCAAGGGAAAACCAATATTTTACGCATTAAGTATAGTGCACAATGCATGAGTTGCTGCTTTTGTAAGGCAAGGATCGGCGGTCTATTTGTTTTTACTTGGAATATTTTTAATCAGCATTTCTCGCTGCCAGTCTGATTCGGTTACACTAGCCATGGTAAGTTGCACGCGTATAAAGGAGTTGACGTTGAATCGTCAGGAGCAAAAGCTAAAAACCCGCCAGAGCATTATTGATGCGGCATTCGGATTACTGGATGAACAACGCAGCCTGTCGGCCATCAGTCTGCGGGAAGTTTCCCGGGCAGCTGGTATCGCGCCTACCTCGTTCTATCGTCATTTCAAAGACATGGATGAGTTAGGACTTACTCTCGTCGATGAAGCCGGTTTAGCGCTGCGGCAACTCATGCGTCAGGCCCGTCGCAGAATCGCGTCTGGAGGTGGGGTTATCGATACTTCCGTCGATACCTTTATGGAATTTATTACCGGCAATACCAACGTGTTTCGTTTGCTTTTGCGTGAACATACCGGTACTTCAACGGCATACCGCATGGCCGTATTACGTGAGATCCAGCATTTTATCGAGGAACTTTCTGACTACATTGTAGAAAGTCAGAACGTAGAGCATCACCTTGCGAGTTTGCAGGCAGAAGCCATGGTACGGTTGGTTTTCAGCGCTGGTGCCGAAGCCCTGGAAGTGGATGTCGCTTTGCGTCAGGAAATTGGAAACAGGGTAAAAGCGCAATTAAGATTTGTGCAACTTGGAGCGAAGGTGTTTCGCCCCAGAGGAGAAAGAAGTAAAGTCTAGACCGGCTTTTTAACCAGTTTTACGCCAGCTTCAATGTGGTGAGTAAAAGGGAATTGGTCAAACAGGGCGGTCGCGACCAGTTCGTGGGTTTGCGTCAGCGTTTTCAAATTCTCCGCCAGTGTTTCAGGGTTGCATGAAATGTAAATAATTTCAGGGTAGTCCTGAATCATCTTCAATGAATCTTCATCTAAGCCTGCGCGTGGTGGGTCTACCAGTACCGTCGTGAAGTTATAAGCTTGTAAGTCGATACCGTTAAGCCGTGAAAATGTTCTCCCCGTCTTCAAGGCTTCGGTAAATTCTTCTGCCGACAAGCGTACAATATCCACATTATCGATTGCGTTCACATCAATATTAAATTGCGCTGCATTAACCGATGGTTTGGCGATTTCGGTGCCAATTACTCGTCTGAACTTACTGGCCATGGGCAAGGAGAAATTACCAGCACCGCAGTACATTTCCAGTAAATCACCGTCACTGGTTCCACATTGCGACATTGCCCACTCGATCATCTTGCAATTAACTTCAGCGTTAGGTTGAGTGAAGCTATTTTCTATGTGCTTGAACTGATAAGTGCGCGCATTTACTGGTAACTCTTCGATAATAAAATCATTACCTAGAATCTTCTTCTGTTTTCTGGCTCGGCCAATAATATTTACAGTGCCAAAGTGCTCAGATAAAAACGAGCGGAGGTTTTCAGCGGCAGCTTCCCATTCTTCGTCTAATTGACGGTGGTATAAAAGGCTGATCACCAGTTCTCCAGATAACCCAGTGAGGTAATCAATTTGGAACAACTTCTTTCTAAGAGTCTTCGACGGACGCAGCTGACTGATCAGTATGTCCATTGCCTCATTAATGGTTTGCGATGCCGGAGCAAAACTATCAACCCGATACTTCTCCTTTGTTTCACTGTTAAACATAATGTGAAAAAGGTCGTCGCCTTCGTGCCATACCCGGAATTCAGCACGCATGCGGTAGCCTGTTTCTTTTGAAGGAATTACAACCAATTCATGGTTGCCGAACTCATTCAAAAGATGACCTAATCTGGCTTTCTTTTCTTCAAGCTGTGTCAGGTATTCGTGGCTGTGCATAATCGTACTCATTGGTTAATACTTCATTTGTTTCCGGGCTGCGCATTGTAGTGTCTCTGCAATATAGTGCAATCACTGTTCTGAGATCGTATTAAAATTAAACAAATTCGAAAAGGTGCCGATAAAGAATTGAGGTTAGTGAGGACATTATTATGAACGTGGGTGAAATTAAGGCATTTGTTAGTGACAAGACGCCACCTGTAAAAGAGCAGAAACCAACTGTTTCTGAATCAACAGGCGTTGAAGATCCGAATAAAGCTATTCAAAAGCAGTTACAGCAAGAAGGACTCCGTCAAGCTGCAGAACTTCAGCAGCGCAATACGGCGATGGTGAGTGTGAGCAGTTCGCAAACCACCATTGGTCTCAAAGTCTATAGTTCGTCAATGGAGCAGGAAGTTTCTGTTGATGGTCAACGTGGAAAATTTGCCAGAAAAAGCGATGACAAGGGCGAGCAAAAGCAAGCATCGTTATTTGATTTTGAAGAAGTGGCAAAGAACGTTATGAAATTTGTGGGTGGCGTTATTCAAGGCGCAGCCAGAGGCGGAGCCGATGATGACAAGCTTAACAGTCTGTTTTCACAGGCACGTGAAGGCGTTGCTCGCGGAATAGCGATGGCTGAGCGTGATCTTGGTGGAATGCTAAACGACGAGATCGCGACTGGCATCGGACGCAGCCGGGATCTAATTTCTAATCGAATTGATGAGTTAGAGTCTAACTTACTGGGGCAAAATCAAGACCCTGCACAGTTATCAGCGCTCGAGTCGTCAATGGAGATGAGAAGTTCGAATTCTGAATCAGCGAGTTTAATGATACGCACTCGGGATGGTGATGAGGTAACGCTAAGCTTTGAAAGTTTGCGGCAGTTTCAGTACCAGAATCAGCAAAGTTACAGTGCGACAGTCATGCCCGGAATAGGGGATAGCGATGAGCAATCTATTTCGTTGGCTGCCGAAAAAACTGAATCCTATGCGTACTTTGACCGACAGGGGATCAGTTTTTCACTCAAAGGCGAACTTGATGACGGTGAGTTAACGGCAATTGCAGATTTGGTAGGCTCGGTAAATGATCTTGCAGATACCTTTTTTGGTGGTGACATCGATAAGGCCTTTGAAAAAGCGTTAGAGCTTGGCTTCGATGATCAGGAACTGACCGGCTATGCATTACAACTTAATAGAGTTCAGCAAACAGAAGTCGTGAAGACTTATGGTGCAATACAACATTATAGGGAAAATGACACTGGAGCTGCCCATGGAGACGAAGCGCGTCCGGTTGCTCAGTATTTGGATAAAATGCTTAATGTGTTTGAATCAGCAAGGCAGCAACTGGCTTCAGGTGAAGACTTTAATGAATTGATTAGCGGCCTCATTAATGAAATGAAGGAAGTGCAGGTTCCTGATTTGCTGTCTGCGATTAACCGTTTTCACACGTTTAACCAGCGAGTGTTAGAAGCGATGCCGAATGAACGTGAACGAATTCAACCGGATGATCGTCAAACCATTCAGCCAGCAGAACCACTGAAATCCGGTGGTCGGGAAACAATTCAACCGATAGAGCCGGATACCAAGAGTAAGTAATAAAAAGAAAGGCACTCATTGAGTGCCTTTTTTATTTAATACAGATCAAGCTAAAAATCGGAGACAGTTATTCAGTCTCACCCTTTTCTCTGGCTGCACGTACTTTTAACGTACGATCCAAAAACACCTTATCATTGAGTTCGATAATTGCCTGGTCGACATCCTGGGTAATGACTTCAATAAAACCATAGCCTTTACGTTTACCCGTTCGGCGATCTTTCATTAAGCGAACACTCTGTACCTCGATAAAACCTTTGAAATAATCCTTAACTGCATCTTCGTTCGCTTTATATGGCAAGTTACCAACATATAAAGTGGCCGTTTCTTCGGATGTCTTAGTTTCGACATCAGAGTTAGCCGAAGCTGAAGTCGAAGACTTACTAAGAAACGATGCAAGCCAAGGTGTAACGATACCGCTTATTAATAGAGAAGCTGCAACTGTCACAGGTAAACTCGCTTCCAGAGAACCGGAAGAGAAAACAATATACCCAGCAATTGCAAATACCGCGCTAATAATTGCGCATTGAATAAAGCCTACTTTCATAAACCTACCTTTAATTATTTTAGTGAAACTCGTGGAGGCTGCTTACAGTTTACTCATTTGTAACAATTTGGACAATGGTCTGTTGAAATAGTAGACGAAAGACCAATGAAAATCAGACTTTTGTTGGAAAACTAGGCATTTGAGTGCGAGTTTCGAGAAAAAACGATAAAAAGTTGAAAAAGGGGTTGACGAAAAACCTCTGGAGCGTAGAATGCGCACCACTTCGACGGGGAACGTCAAACGG